>JAKARV010000033.1 GCA_021819205.1 Actinomycetes bacterium
CCTCGAGACCCCCACGGTCACCTGGCTAAACGGCGCCAACGAGGTCTGGCTCAAGCACGCCGATCTCGACATCGCCAAGGAGAACTTCCAGAGAGAGGGCAAGGGAGTCATCGACCGGTCGCTCTAGTGGCTAGCTTCCGTATAGGGAGCGGAGGTTGATGCTGGTCGAGGCGCCGATCTGCTCCCATCGATCGATATGGCAGGTAAAGACCAGGATTTGGTGCTTTGTTCCGGCTTCCCGAACCACGCGCGCCATCCCGGTAAGACGGATGTCGTCGGAGTTCACCAATGCGTCGTCAAGGATGAGGAAGGCGGGGACGCCTTTCTCGGCGACCAGGTCGAGGAGGGCGAGCCGGGTAAGCGCGGCAAGCTGCTCCTGGGTCCCGTAGGAGAGCTTTTCGAAGCTCTCCGGACCGCCGGGGCCGCCCCGTTCCGGCATGAAGTTGTCGGCGATATCGAGCTTTCGGCCGGTGTCGAGGATGCCGAAGTAGAAGTTGAGGCGATCCCTGATCGGGCTGGCAAGCTGCTCCCGCAACGCTTCGACCTGGCTCTCGGCCGCCTGCTTTAGCATTTTCAAGCCGTCGATAGTGGTGTGGAGCTGTTCACTCCGGCGTTCGGCGAGATCGAGGCGGGCCCGAAGCAGTTCTAGGTTCTTGTAGTACTCCTGGTTCCCGGCCTCATCGAGGGCCGTTTTGAGCGCGATCGTTTGTTCCCGAACCCGTTGGGCTTCCTCGCCGGCGTTCTTCTGCGCTGCAGAAAGCCGGCGGATCTCGGTTCGGATCCTCTCCTCCTGCTCAGGATCGAAGGCCTGTTCCATCTCCGACACTTGTCTCCGCACACCCTCGACGCCCCGGCTGGCCTCCTCGCAGCGAAGGGTGGCATCTTCAAGCTCTGCCCCGGCCTGCGCAGAGTCCAAGCTCCAGGCGCTCCCGCTCAGCTGGGCCTCGAGTTGGACAGCCGCGGCATCGATCGCGATCAAGTCGTTCTCCAGCTTCCTCAGATCTTCGCCGGCGTTCCGCTCGAAGTTGCGCGCCTCTGCCAGCTCCTCCTCGGGGTGGTCCTCTACGGTCAGGAGTTCGCCGGAACCTGCAGCGCTCTCCGATAGCGAAGCCGCCTGCTCCCTCAGCTGCTCGACGCGGAGCTGTAGCTCGTCAATGCCGTTGGGTGCGCTCTCGGAAACTCTAGCCTTGGCGATCTCGATATCGACTTCATTTCGCTCGCGCTCGCGGTTCTTGCTGGAGAGGTCGGCAAAGTCCACGGCACCCAGTCGGCCGATCTCCGTTGCGAGCTCGCGCTGGCGATCCTCGAGCCTTTCCCAGTCGTCAAGTCCGCTTCCCGGATCGGTCGTGACTTCGATCACGCCGGGCACTACGATCTGATGCGGGTGTGCCAGGCTAGCCACCTGGGCTTGGGTCACCGGTTGCCCGTCGAGGAGGATCTCCGCTCCGCCAAGGCCGGTGACCCTGAGGCTTCCGGAGACGGCGCCGAGGCGGAGTTTCCGCTCTTCGAGTTCTCTCCATCGCCGCTCGACCTCGTCGAACTCCTTCTTCGAGAAGCCGGGCATCCGGTCTTTGACCTGTGCGATGACTTCAAGCTGTTCTCGGCCGCGGTCCAGCTTGGTTTCGAGTTCGCGCAGCCGCTCCTCGACGTCGTCCAGCGTCTTCCGGTCTTCGAACCGCTTCTGGAGGGCCTGGCGCGCAGCCACCTTTTCGCCGAGCTCCGCCACCCTCAGGTGCCAGCGGTCGCGAACCGTCTTGGCGGTCGCCACCTGCTCGCGCAGTTCTCCCTGTCTCTGGCGCTTCTTCCGGAGCTCTCCTGAGCCCTCTTCGAACTCCCGCTGCTGCCTTTGCAGGGTATCCAGGTGCTGCTTCCGCATCCTCTCGGTTTCCACTGCCGTCTTTTCCTGGTTCTTCAGAGAAGAGAGTCTCTCCTTGTGAACCTGGAGCTCCTGGAACTCTTGCCTCGCCCGCTCCAGCTGCTCCGCGAAGCCGGCGGCGCGCCTCCGCGCCTTCTCCTCCTCGCCGCCCTCCCTCAACTGATCCAGCTCCGCCGCCTGTCGGCTGAGCCGCTCCAGCTTCTTCTGAATCTCCTCGATCTCGTGGCGGCAGCTCTCGGCTTCTTCCTTGACGGCGTTAAGATCTCCCTTGGAACGCCCCCCGCCAAGCTGCTTGATCCGGTCCTCGATTCGGTCAACTAGGGCCGATGCGGCGGATCTGCGGTTGCTGGCGCCGGTGGCGTCGACGATGGTGAGCAGGTCATGGTGTGAACTCTCCAGCTGTTGGGAGAGATTGGTGTCAGCGCCCTGGTTTATCCAGGTAAGGGCGGTTATTCCCCGGGTGTTGTCCCTTGACGCTCCCTTCTTGGGGAGCTTGAAACGGAAGAGATCCGCGATCCGCGCCTCCGCCTCCTCCCCGTAGGTGAGCGTTCCGCCGACTTCGAGTTCGGTTCTCCCCCGGGCCGCTCCGAAGATCTTGGCAAGCCGGTACTCCTGGCCGACATGCTCGAAGTGCACCTCCACCTTTGGGACCAAGGAGCTGTTCTGGTACGGCGCGAGGTTGTCGCGGACCGGAACCGAGGTGGCGCGCTCCAGAAAGACTGCCTGGATAGCGGCGGCCACCGTCGATTTTCCGGCTTCGTTGGGCCCGTAGATCAGATTCACGCCCCCGGAGAGCCCAAGTTCGATCGGGGAGGTGAAGCGCCTCACGTTCTCCAGGGCGACCTTGGTTATGCGCATCTAGGAGAGCTCCCTGTCCAGCGCGACCAGCGCCACTACCGCCTCGGTAAAGACCGCCTGCGCCACCTCGGTACGGCGTGACTCCAGCTCCTCGAGGATGGCGCGGGCCAGCGGGGAGAGGGAGAGGCTGTCCAGGTCGTCGGGCTCGATCTTGGTCTCGACTCTTCCAGCCTCCCAGTCGAGGTAACGGACCTTGGCCTCCACCTCTTCGCGCAGGTGGAGAAGAGCCTCTCGCGCTCGAAGCGAGAGCGCTCCGGAGAAGGAGATCTTCACCAAGTCATCGAAGCCGTAGGCATCAAGATCCTGCCTGACCCGATCGACGTCGGAGTCGACGTGCAGGGGTGAGTCAAGATCGTGCCACCGAAACCGGCCCGTCGGCACCTCGGTCACCGCGGGGATCGCTCCGGGCTCGGGGATATCGACGGCGAGCACCTGCCCCGAGCGGTTGTTTCGGAAGCGGTCCGTCTCCGGGGTGCCGGAGTACCAGGTTCGATCGTTCACTCTGAGGCTTCCGTGCCAGTCTCCGAGCGCAAGGTAGTCTAGGTTGGCCCTCTCCGCCCTCTCCGCCGCGATCGGATTGGCGGAGTCTGCTCCGTCGGGGAGTACGCCGGTGACCGACCCGTGGGCGAGCCCGACCCTGATCAGTGAGGCCCCGGTGTCGTAGTTGAACGCCTCTTCAGTCAGGTCGTACTGGGGCTGCCGCGTTCTTAGCGGCGCCGGCAGCACCGCCAAGCCCTCGTCCTCGAGGATTACCGGCCCGGGCGCGTCGAGCAGACGCACGTTGCCGGGAACGAGTTCGAGGTCGCGCGCCCGGTCCCAGGGACCGCCCGCCCCTCCGTGATCGTGGTTGCCGGGGAGAAGGAGCCAAGTGGGGTCGCTCTCTCCGAGGATCCCGAAGAGCCGGCGCAGATCGCGGTTGTCCGGAGGCCGGTGCTCGAAGACATCGCCCGCCACCACGACCAGCCCGATGCCCGACTCGGCCGCCAGTTTGGCGATGCGCTTGACCACCTCAAACCGCTCGTCGTAAAGGAGGGCGGAGACGTCCTCTCCGTGGCGAGTAAATCTCCGTCCGATCTGCCAATCGGCGGTATGGATGAATTTTGCCATCGTCTGCCTCCCGGCTCACGCCTCCCCGGGAGAGGCTAGCGGCGCGCTCGGACGCCTGAGCGCTGCCCGTTCCTCATCCTGGATCTAGACTGCCAGTGAAGAGCGCGGCGACGATTGGGTGTGGTAGGCGTGGGCGGATCCCGGAGCGAGAGAGGCGGCTGGCTTCCGGTTGCCGCCCTTCTCCTCGTCAGCGCCGCATGGGGAGTGCATTCGGTAGTGGGCGTGGCGCTGGAAAGGCAGCTGTCGCCGCTGCAGTTGACCGTAGCTCGCTTCTCGATAGGAGCGTTGCTCTACACCCCCCTTCTTCCTCGCCTCCGGCGGCTGCCGCGATCGGCACTGCGCCAGCTGGCCGTTACCGGAGTGCTCTGGGCGGTACTCTTCCCGCTTTTTTTCTACGAGTCGCTCCGGTACATTTCACCGGTAGAGAGCGTTCTGGTGATCAACACCTCTCCGTTGATCGCGGCGCTCTTGGGGCGGATCTTTCTTCAGGAGAAGCTGCGCACGGCGCAGGCCGTGGGCCTTCTCATCGGCTTTGCCGGCGTCGGGGTGGCGGTTGCCGGGAGCTGGAGCGCCAGCGGGTCGCTGCTCGGCCTCCTTCTGATCGCGTTGGCTTCGGCCACCTTTGCCGGTTATACGCTGTCGGCGCGCTCGCTCGTTGGCCGGCTTCCGGTAGTGGAGATGGTGGCGGCCATCTCCATCGTCGGCGCGCTGGAGTTGTGGACGATAACGCTGGCTACCGGCAACGCTGGGTTGGTTGTCGAGGGGGTGATCCGGCTGAACACTTCCGGATGGATCGAGCTCGGGTACGTAGCCATAGTGGTTAGCACCCTCTCGTACGTCCTCTACGGATACGGGCTAAGCCACAGCCACTCCTCGTCCGCAGCGGCGCTCGCCTTCTACCCGCAGGTGATCTTTACCGCGCTTGCCCAGTTGGCCTGGTTCGGGACCGGCATCGGCTGGCTTACGGCGGTTAGCGCCGTTCTCATCCTTGGGGGCGTGGTCGTCTCCCGCACTTCGTCTCGCAAACCGGGGATCAGCCGGTTCAGAAGAGGCTCTCGATCTGGAGCTCCCGTTTGATCTCGCTAATCTCCGCCTCAGTGGGTTCGAAGGGGAAGTCTCGGAACTCTTCGGTCGGGCGGTAGGAGCCGTATGGGCGGGTGCAGCCCGGCTCACCCCTCTCTCCTGGGCAGCCGTTGGTCATGAAGGCGCTCCCCTCGCTCGCCACCGCCTCCACCGTCTCGAGACGGGTGTTCCTGATCCCCGAGAGGTTTCCCTCGCCGTCGAAGCTGAAGTCGCCGGCGGTAAAGCCTTCGGTCTCGATGAGGTGCTTGGCAAGCTGGATCCGCCGCCACCTCGTTATCCCCGTCTTCGGAACGCCTCCCATTCGTGACTCTGGTTCCGGGTTGAAGCAGAACAGGTAGGGAAAGATCTCCCGATCCACGAGGCTGAGAAAGATGCCGACCAGGTCTTGGTCGGTCTCGCCCAACCCAACCACGGTGTGGCAGTTCACCTTCCAGGGACCGAACAGCTCCCGAGCGTCTTCGACGATGCTCCAGTACTTGTCCCAGGAGAGGCCTGCCCCGCCGGCGGGTACATCGGTCCGCACCGACCGGAAGAGCTCCTCGGTCACCGCGTCGAGTCCGATGCCAATCATGTCGGCGCCAGCCTCGCGAAAGCGCTCCAGCCGGCGCCGGTTGAGCGTTGGCGGAGCGACCAGGATCGAGAGCGGCGTGGCGACCGCCCCATTGATCATGGAGGTTATCTCCAGCGTGTCGTCGAAGGCGTACGGCGACGTCACCATCGAGATGCACAGCCTGGTCAGCTTCTCCTCGACCTTTGCCATCCGCGCCACTAGGTCGCCGGTACGCACCAGGGGCCACTCGACGCGGATGAAAGACTTGTCCTCGTAGTTGCCGGGGCGGGTGCGTGCCAGCCCGCAGTAGCCGCAGTCGCTCCGGCAGCCGTCGTCGTAGTTCAGCAACAAGTTGATGCCGCCAAAGTCGAACTCCCTACTGAAGCGGCCGGAGCGGAAGCCGAGCGCGATGGCGGAGGCCATCGAGATCCGTACCCACTCCGGGCTCTCCTGCCCGGCACTCTTCCTTCTCCTCGACCGCAGCGTTATCGCGCCTTCGGTGATCATTCCGCCCTTCCTTCTGGTAGGTAACACGATCCGATCCTCATCGGGCTGGCATCGGTAGCCAGCGCGGTTGCAAACGCCCTCTCCACCTCGTACCGATCGACCACGCCTTCGAGGATGGAGGAGACCGTGGCCGCCAGCTTGGTTTTGGCGGCGGGCATCCACCGCAGCGCCGGGGGGATCTCCAGGAGCCGCGGCTCCACCTCCAAAAAGTCCCCGGAGACCGAGACATCCCGAACCGCCGCCCCGGCGATCTTCATCGCAATGTCCACCGTCCCGAAGGCGGCACGAAAGGTTGCCACCGTCTCGAGCGGGGTCGCTCCCTCCCGCGAGAGGACCCACTCCGCGGTTCCGTACTTCGCGTCCACGAGGAAGGCTGCGGCCGCCTCCTCGGCGGAGGTGGGGCGATCGGGCCCGATTCGGGCTGAGCTGGTTCCAAGAAGCCATCCTTGCGCAATCTTTTCCGCGATCTCGATCCCGCTCACCTGTCGGCCGAGCAGTTCGGAGGCGGTGACGGTCCGGCGGGCGAGGTCCCTCTCGACTTTGGCGGCCACCTTGGCGGCCGGAAGCTTCAGTACCGCCGCCATCGCCTCCAGGTCGATACCGGCCAGGATGCTGGCGTGGCAAAGCGTCGCCCCCTCGGGGGAGCGGTAGATCCCCAGCCCAGCAAGCTTGCGCCCGCCGACCTCCAGATCGTTCTTTCCGGCAAGCGCCGCTTTGATCCCCAGCTGCGCGAGCCCCTGCGATATCAGGTAGCCGAAGCGTGAGAGTACCTGTTTGGCCGGCGCCGCTCCATCGAAGGCGTAGGCCACGCCGAGCTGGCGGGCGCCCATAACGATGGTCCCACCCCCGGTTGGCCGACGGTTGAGAGCGAAACCCCGATCGGCTACGGCGGCAAGGTCAACCTCGGCCTCAATCCGCTGGTATCGGCCGACGAGGACGGCATGGTCCCGATAGGTATAGAGCCGAAGAACGCTCTCGCCGGTCTCGGCGCAGCGGTTGCAGAGCGCCTCGTCCATTGCCAGCCCCGAAGCGGCTTCAACCCCTTCGTCGACGATAAGGCGCAGGCTGCTACCGCTCAAGAGACCTTCACCTCCACCAGCGGAGGCTCTCCCACGCTCTGCGCCCAGCTCATTGAGCAGCACCACTCGTAGAAGACCGGGTCAAGCCCCCGCGACCGCGCGTACCCGATCGCACCGTCGGCGGGGTAGGCGATTCCGTTGAGGCCGAAGTCGATTGCGGCCTCGTCAAGCCGTCGCTTGAGATCGCCCATCGGCCGCGCGCACCCCAGGTTGATCCGGGCGGTCGGCATCGAAGTCCGGGCCGTTGAGAAGAGGCCAGCAACGTCTTCGAATGCCGGCGGAGCGACTCTGGCCATCGGCGTTCCGATCAGGGGAGTCAGGACCACCAGGATCAGGGTGTCGATCTGGTGGCTGGCGATCATCTCCAGGGCTCGGTGCTCTCCGAGGATCTTGCCGTAGTGGAGGCCGATGACGACGTGCGGGATGATCCGCAAGCCAGCGGTGGCGAGGCAGGCCAGCGATGCGTCGAAGTCGGAGGTGGAGAGCGGAAGGTGGTATACCTGCTCGATGGTCTCGTTGGCGCCGATGATGTCGAGCATCACCGCGTCGACCCCGGCAGCGGCAAGATCGCCGGCAAGGTCGGGTGAGACCACCCCGGAGTGGACCACTACCTTCATCCCCAGCTCCTCCTTGATCCGAGGCACGTGCTTGAGGTGGCGCTTGAGCGGGACGCCTCCAGTCTTGGTGGAGCCTCCGGAGACCAGGATTCCCTCTGTTCCCTGGGCCTTCAACTTGGCGGCCAAATCGAAAAGGTTCTCACCCATCCGGACCGAGATCATCCCCTCCAGCACCTTGGTCTGGCAGTGATCGCACTTGAGCGCGCAACTTTTACCGGTAACCGAGATTGGAAGGAAGCGGCGGGAGTTCTCCGGGCGCCACTCGCTGGTCTGCCACCGCTTCAGCCCGGGCGCGAAGAACTCGATCTCGCGCCCGAAGGTAGCCTTGCGCCGCTCAAGCAGGTCTACCACGCCAGCACTCCCGCCTTTTTGAATCGCTCAACGCGAATTGCAAACTCGGCGACGGCGTTTGCCGGCTGGATGAGATGGGAGGGCTCCGCCTCGTCCACCTCGGCAAGCTCGACTAGCCAGGTGGCGTAGCAGTCCTCGTAGACGCCACCAAGGTTTGAGGCCACGGCGGCATTCACAGCGGTGACCCTCCCTGAAAGCGGTGACTCGAACGGACCGACGAACTTCTCGGCCTCCACGCTTCCGATCGGCTCCCCGCGCACCACCCGGCGGGGCGAGTCTTCGATGATCAGCTGGGCTAGAGTACCGTTCACCTCTACTCCAAGCGGGTCGAATCCGAAGCGGAATCTCCCGTCTCCCAGCGGCTGTACCCATAGGTTGCGCTCACCGTCGTAGTAGAGGTCGACCCTGATCCGGTAACCCTTGCACTCAACCAACTCCACCTGGTCTCCCTTCTAATCTTTCAAATCTCAAGCGGCCGGTTTGAACTTGGCGAGGCGGTGCAGGAAGGCTCTGCCGAGGTCGGACTTCGCTAGCAACCCGATGGCGTCCCAACGGGCCAGCTCCTTCCCATCCTTGACCACCTCCATCGCCTCGAGCCTTCCAAAGACGGTGGTCGCCATGGCAAGCCATCCAACCTCCTCCGCCACCAGCAGCTGGACCCCGGCCCTCACTTTGATCGAGATCGGCTGGCTCGGCGGCTTGATTCCCAGTTCTGTCCCGGCTAGGAATTCCGGATCGGCAAGCTTGCGTTCGAACTCCCCGACACCGGAAAGGAACTCCCCCAAAGCCAGGTCGCCCAGCTTTTCAACTTCGAAAAGCTTCAGGTAGGCGGCGGTCATCTCCGTGATGAAGGCATCATCGGCACTAATCTTCGAGGAGGGTCCGACGAAGCGTTCCATGAGCTTCGTCGTCCTTTCCCGCGCCAACGGGTGAAGCTTGAGGATTTTGGAACCGGTAGCTGCATCGAAGGACTCGATGAGGTTGCCGACGACGACCACCCCCTGGCCGATCTCTGCCGCGCCGTGGCCGCACAGCTTGCGGCCGTTTGCCGAGATCTCCCCGTAGCCGTCGAGCCCTGCTTCGGCGATCAGCGATCTGAACGCGCCTGCCGCCGGCGTGAGCAAGGACTCAATCAGCTTGGTTCTGGAACCCCGCGCCATCTCCTTGGGAAGGTAGATTTGGAAGAAGAGCTGCTGGGCGTCGAGATAGACCGGTCCTCCGCCGGCATACCTGCGCAGTAGCGGGAGTTCTTGCTCTTCCAGGTAAGCGAGATCGATCTCGTCCTGATGGCGGTGCATTCCAAGCGACACGTACGGGCCAGCTGGCCGCATGAACGTGAGCATCGGCCGCTTAGCCCGGGAGGCGAGCGCGTGCCAGATTGCCTGCGACTGGAGTGGGCCTACCTGGCCAAAGTCGCGCACCGCCAGCGATCTTTCCATCGATCTCCCCCCAAAGAACCGATCTGGCACAGTATGCGCATATGCGCACCGGTGATAATTTATCATAGATAACGCGCCATAGTGAAGCCTTTTCGCCTTTGATGCCGGTGGCGCCGACCGGCAGGTTCTGAAGTGCGGGGTGGAGTAGCGCAGGCATGCCAAGGCGAAGGTTCTTGGACTGGCCGGGATCCGCTCTGCCCAACGCGGTTGGGTGAGCGGGCGGTGGTTGCCGGCCGGGCCGCTATTGCGAATCAGGAAGGTTGACCTTGGCGAGAACCTGGCTCCGGGCGGTTTTGGACTTTTGGCAACCGTGAGCATCGCCAACCGCCACGCTCTTTGCCGCCTGCGTATTACGGCGCCGGCGGTTCACAACCTCGGGAGCGGGACGAAGGCGGGCACTCCATCGAACTCCTCCAGTTTCAGCAGCTGAGACCAGCTCACCTTTCCGGAGAGGCCGGCAAGAAGCTCGGATATTGCTTCGTCGGTAACGTGCGCGTCGTCACGCCGGGCAACGAAGCGAAGGCGCACATAGTCGGAAAAGTCGCCGTCAGTGGTTTTCGGCTCCATAGCTGCACTCAACCGGAGGTGGGTGTCGCCGGCGCCCTGGCGCGCCGCGGCGATCATCCTTTCTTCCCCCATCGAGCCATCGACCCACAGATCGACTCCGACTACCCGGCACCGGCTGGCGGTTGACCGCAAAGCCCACTGCTCTTTGAAACCGGTGACCTTGGCATGCTCCAGAACCATCACGCACTCCTTTAACATACGAATACCAACTCAGTATATTGAGAGCGTATGTATGTGACAACTCTTGGAATAGCTTCGGACAAGATGGGTCGGCAGTCCAACTCTGGCTGGCGGTACGGCAAGCTGAGTGCACCGGCTGGCGACACCCGGCGCATTCGCGGCCGCTTCAAGCGGGGATGGACGTAGCGTGACTGACGACAACAAAGGAAGAACAATTCGTACTATGCTAGCCGTATGATAAGAGCAAGCACCGACCAAAGATGGCGGAGTCGCCAGGTCACGGAGGGCATCGAGAGGGCTCCCGCACGGGCCATGTTGCGAGCGGTGGGGCTCGAGGACGCCGATTTCGAGAAGCCGCAAGTGGGTATCGCCGCTGCCGGGAATGAGGTGACTCCGTGCAACATGGCGTTGCCCCGGCTCGCGGCCGCGGCTCGGCTCGGGGTGTCGGAGGCGGGCGGGGTGGCGCTACGGTTCTCGACCATCGCTGTATCCGACGGGATTGCCATGGGTCACTCGGGTATGCGGTTCTCGCTCCCGAGCCGGGATCTCATCGCCGATTCGGTGGAGTGCATGGCGCGAGCGGAGGGATTTGATGCTTTGGTGACCCTGGCCGGTTGCGACAAGAGCCTTCCGGCGATGCTCATGGCCGCTGCGCGGCTCGATGTGCCGTCGGTATTTCTCTACGGCGGTAGCAGCCAACCGGGGCGGTACCAGGGCAAGCCGGTGACGATCCAGGACGTTTTCGAGGGCGTCGGTGCTGTGAGGTTTGGTCTCATGACCCCGGATGAACTTGGTGACCTCGAGCGCGAGGCGTGTCCGGGCGAGGGGTCATGCGCCGGTATGTACACGGCGAACACGGTGGCGGCGGAGGCAGAGGCGTTGGGAATGGCGCTTCCGGGCTCGGCTACGCCCACTGCTGGGGATCCGCGCAGGGACGACTTTGCCCGCAAGGCCGGGGCAGCGGTAGTGAACCTGCTCTCGGCCGGGATCCGCCCTCGCGACATACTGACGCGCGATGCGTTTCGGAATGCGATTACGGTCGTGATGGCCCTCGGCGGCTCGACGAACGCGGTGTTGCACCTGATGGCTATCGCCCACGAGGCCGGAGCCAAGCTCTCGCTGGAGGATTTCGATGAGATCAGCCGCCGCACCCCGCACTTGGCCGATCTCCGCCCGGGAGGGCAATACGTGATGTCGGACCTCGATCGGGTCGGCGGCGTGCCAGTCGTGCTCAGGATCCTCCTCGATGAGGGGCTGCTCGCCGGGGACTGTCTCACCGTCACCGGCTTGACCATGGCCGAGAACCTCGAGGCCCTGAAGCCGCCACTCCCCGATGGAGAGGTCGTCCATGCGCTTGCTGCGCCGCTTCGCAAGGACGGAGGCCTGTTGATCATGCGGGGAACGCTGGCTCCGGAGGGCGCAGTGATGAAGGCCGCCGGACTGGTCGAGCAGCGTTTCGAGGGTACCGCCCGAGTCTTCGACGGCGAGAGTCCGGCGATGGAGTACGTGCGTTCGGGGAGCCTGCGCCCGGGGGACGTAATCGTAATCCGCGGCGAAGGGCCAAGGGGAGGTCCGGGGATGCCAGAGATGCTTGCAGTCACCGCGGCCGTGAACGGGAGCGGCCACGGGAAGGACGTGGCTCTCGTGACCGATGGCCGCTTCTCCGGGGCGACAACCGGTATCTCCGTGGGACACGTGGCTCCGGAGGCGGCGGTTGGGGGGCCGCTCGCCCTGGTAGCTGACGGAGATCGGATCTCAATCGATATGGAGCAAAGACGGCTCGATCTGCTCGTTGGCGAGGACGTGCTCCAACAGAGGAGGGGAGCGTGGGTACCTCCTCCGGCTCCAGCAGGAAACGGATTTCTTGCCAAGTACGCGCGGCAGGTTGGGAGCGCCTCATCCGGAGCCCTCGTCGGCATCTAGCCCCGATCGGCCCAGTTGACGGCGCTTCGCGCCCAGCCGCGGGCGTAGCCCTCCGGCAGGTGGCTAACTTTAACGCCTATGAGTCAGGTTGCAAGGCGATGGGCGTTGGTGACCGGGGCTAGCTCTCCGATCGGAAGCGAGGTGGCACTGCGCCTAGGCGATGCTGGTTACTCCCTTGCCCTTCTCGGCTTCCGCCACCCTGAGGCCTTGGCGCGGCTCGGTGGCGTTCTTGATCGAAGGGGGGTGGAGCATTTGTGCCTGCGAACCAGCCTCCACCACCAAGAAGGGGTGGATCGGGTCCTGGCCTGGCTGGAGAGCGAGGGGATCGGGCCGGATGCAGTGGTGTCTCTTGCTGCCTCCGGAGTGATGCGGCCGCTGGGTGAGTTGAGCGCGCACCATCTCGACTGGACCTTCGGGGTCACTTCCTTCCCGATCGCGCTGCTGGGTGCCCGGCTCCGCCCCCGCAAGCTGGTCGCCATCTCCTCGACCGGTGCCGTTAGAGCGGTTGCCGGGTACGGCGCCGTAGGAGCAGCCAAGGCGAGCATGGAGGCCCTCCTCCGTTATCTTGCGGTGGAACTCGCGCCGGCTACCTCGGTCTACGGAGTCAGGGTCGGGTTGGTGGATGGGCCGGCCGCAGAACGGCTTTCCAACTTTTCAAAGGTGCGGGAGCGCGTCCTTTCCGCCACCCCTATGGGCCGCCTGGTCACGCCGGAAGATGTGGCCGAACTCGTGGCGGTCCTGGTCAGAGAGCCGCTCGAGATGCTGACCGGCACGATCCTTGATCTTGACGGCGGGATGGGCATCTCAATCTGAAATCTCGAATTGGGGCGGCACGGAAGCCCCGCGGGACAGACCGGAGCGGGAGCGCAAGCCCCGTCCGCAAGAGCGGGGAGGATGTCCAGCCAACTGGGAACGTACGCCTAGCGGAGCACGTAGAACAGCATTCCCTCCCGCTGCTGCTCGACGCTGAAACCGCACCGGGCAAGTACCCGCTGGGATGCCAGGTTCGATGGCTTGACCATCGCCGTCACTTGGTGGACCTCGACGCGTTCCAGCGCGATTTTGCAGAGGGCGGTCACCGCAGCGGTGGCGATGCCGCGCCCGCGAGCCGATGGCACCACGCTGTAGCCGATCTCCACCTCCTCGTTGGTCGGCGGGCCGTGAAAGCCGGCATCCCCCACTACCAAGCCTGAGGCGCCAATCGATATCTGGTAGTGGCACCAAGGCGGTTCGCTCAACGGCGCCACCAGTCCAAACTCGGCCCCCTTCCGATGTACCGGACTTGGATAGTCGCCCGCCCAACGCTCCAGCCGGTCACCGGAGAGGATCGCCTTGAAGTCGGCCTCGAAGAGAGGCTCAAGCGTTACCTGCACTTCGCCGTCCTTTAGCGGAAGGTGAGGATGGTGATGGTGCCGAGGAGGAAAAGGGCTGCTGCTACGGAGTAGAGGGTGGCCTTAAGGAAGGTCCGGCTGGAAGCCCGCTTGACGTAATCGTCGATGACTACCCGGAGGCCGTTGCCACCGTGGAGCAGCCCCAAGGAGAGGAGGAGCCAGTCGAACAGCCGCCACCACGGGTTCTGCCACCGCTTGGCTACGAACGCCACCGTGGTCTGGGTGACGTCGTTCTCGATATGCATGATGAACATGTGGACGAGGGCGAGGAAAAAGAGGATGAGACCGGAGATGCGCATGAAAAACCAAGCCCAAGTCTCGAAGTTCTGCCGGGACCGCTGCCGGCTGGAGAGTGCTTGCGCCACTAGTGGACTCCTACAAAGAACGGCTTGACGATGAAGTACCCCCCGACCAGCGTGAGTACGATCGCCAGTGACAGCATGAACTGGAAAAGCGCCTTCTCATTTTTGATCACGCCGGGCCAGAGGTCGATCATGATCACCCGGAGGCCGTTTAGGGCGTGGTAGAGAAGGGCGAACAGCAACCCCACTTCGAAGAGCCTGAGGAAAATGTTCCCGTAAAGCTGGTGGATGGCGTTGTACACGGTGGGGTCGTTGAGCGTCGAGACATCGATGATGTGGAGGAGGATGAACAAAAAGACCAGGAATCCGGTGACCCGGTGGAGAATGAACGCCCACTGGCCGGTCTTTCCCTTATAGATCGTCGAGCTCTTGCTCATCTTGACCTCCGAGACCAACGATTGCTCCACATGGTGGTGGAGACGACGTATACCGCAAAGGCGGCGATGCCGATCGTGACGACTCCCAGCGCGATCGAAAAAAGTATCTGCGGCGTGCTCACAACCGTCAACGCTAGCAAGCTTTGCGGCCGACCGGAAAGTCACACACGGATTTTCTAGCCTTCCAGCGCTTCCGCGCCAAAGTAGCTGGCGAGTTCCGGGGGAAGGAGGACCCTCCCGTCCTCCTGGTGGCCCATCTCCAGGAGCGTCGCAAAGATCCTCGGCCAAGCGAGAGCCGAGCCGTTGAGGGTGTTGACGAACTCCGGTCCGCCGCCGGTGCCGGGGCGGTAACGGATATTGGCTCGCCGAGCCTGGTAGTCGCCGAACCAGGAGACCGAAGAGACCTCCAACCACTTCCCGGTTCCGGGGGAGTACACCTCGAGGTCGAAGGTTCTAGCTGACGACTGACCGAGATCGCCGGTGCAGAGGTCCAAAACCCGGTAAACGAGCCCCAGCCGCTGGATCAGTTGCTCGGCACGGGAAAGGATGTCGAAGTGCATGGCGGTGGCGTCATCGGGTACGCAGTAGATGAGCAGTTCGACCTTGTCGAACTCGTGCAGCCGGAGCAACCCCCGGGTGTCGCGCCCCGCAGCGCCCGCCTCCCTGCGGAAACAGGAGGTGTAGGCGGTGAAGCGGAGCGGGAGTTCGGCTTCGGGAATGATCTCGTCACGCCCGAGGGAGGTAAGCGGCACCTCCGCGGTCGGGATCGCGTAGAGGTCATCGCGCTCGATCGCGTAGGCCTCCTCGGCGAACTTGGGGAGGTGGCCCGTGGCCATCATCGTCTCCCGCCTCACCAGCGTTGGCGGGCGGATCTCCTCGTAGGCGTCGGCGTGGGCGTCGAGCGCGAAATTGGTTAGCGACCGGAGCAGCTTCGCGCCCTTTCCCCGGAACATGGCGAACATTGAGCCGGATATCTTGCCGGCGCGCTCCAGATCGAGGATGCCAAGGTTGGCTCCAATCTCCCAGTGCGGCACCAGCTGGGGAGCGGCAAAGTTGGGAAGGGTGAAGTCGGCGGGATCCTGGTGGCCGCCGCCCGGGCTCCAGTACCGTACCACCCGATTGGCGCTCTCGTCCTCCCCGATTGGGGCGTCGTGCGCGGGGATGTTGGGGAGGACTAGCCAGATGGCATCGCGCCGCTCTGACAGCTGCGACACCGTGGCCTCCATACCCTTGAGCGACTCCCCGAGCTGTCGGGAGCGCTCGCGAACTTCTGCCGCCGCCTCTGCTTCTCCCTGCCTGGACAGGCGCCCAACCTCCCTGGAGAGGTCGTTGATTTGGGCCCGGGCTTCGTCGCGGGCGCTGATCGCCTCCCGAAGGGCCGAGTCGGTAGCGACCAGCTCATCGATGGTCTCCTTAAGGACGCCACGGGTCTGGAGCTGGGAGGATACCTTTTCGGTGTGCTCGCGGAGGTTGCGCAGATCGATCATCGACTCTCTAGGATAGTTCCCATATGGGCAGCTCCACCAACGAATGCGCTATCCGGGTCGACGAACTGGAGGTCAGGTACGGCGCGTTTTGCGCGGTGGACCGACTTAGCTTCGAGGTAGCGAGCGGGGAAGTTCTTGCTCTTCTCGGGCCGAACGGCGCGGGCAAGACCTCCACGATCGAGACGATGGAGGGCTACATCAAGCCCTCTGCGGGCTCGGTGGCGGTACTCGGTATGGAGCCATTCCGCTCCCAAGCCCGGCTCTCCAGGAGCATGGGAGTCATGCTCCAAGAGGGCGGGATTCCGCCGCGGATGACGGTTAGGGCGGCTCTTCGCCTCTACTCGAGCTTCTACGACGACCCGGTCGATGCCGGAGAACTGGTCTCCCAGCTCGATCTCGGGCGGGTAGAGAAGACCATGTTCCGGCGCCTCTCGGGAGGAGAGAAGCAGCGGCTGCTCTTGGCGCTTGCGATAGTCGGAAGGCCCAGGGTCCTTTTCCTCGACGAGCCGACCGCCGGCGTTGACCCGGTCGGAAAGGTGGCGATCCGGGAGTTGGTCTCGGCGCTCAGGGATGACGGGCTGGCGATCGTCATCAGCGGGCACGAGCTCGAGGAGATCGACCGGATGGTCGACCGGGTTCTGATCATCGACCATGGCCGGGAACTGGCGCACGGTTCGGTGGAGGAGTTGAAGTCTCGGTATGGGACCGAATGCGTGGAGTTCAGTACTAGGGCGAGCCTCGATCTCCAGGTGCTTTCGACGCGGCTGGGGGTAGATGTGGAGAAGATCGGCGACGGGCGCTATCGAGTGGGCGCATCCGCCTCCCCGGCGTTGCTCTCCTCCCTTGCCGCAGCTCTCGAGGATCTGGAGATCAGCTCCATCGAGACGGTGGCGGCCACCTTGGAGTCGATCTATCTGTCGCTAGTTGGAGGGAGTAAGGAGTAGATGGCCCATCCCGTTGCGGCGCAAGCGCGCTCGGAGATCAAGATGACCCTGAAGCAGGGGGAAGCGGCCCTGCTCACCATCGTGATACCGGTCATCGGACTGCTGGTCTTCGGGAGCGTGAAGCTACTTCCGGTGCCGGCTGGGGTCCCGAACCGGGTCAACTTCGTCCTCGCGGGGGCGATCGCCTTTGGGATCATGGCGTCTGGCATGGTCTCGCAGTCGATCTCCGTCGCCTTCGATCGCAGCTACGGGGTGTTGAAGCGGCTCGGTGCAACACCTTTGGGGCGCAAGGGCGTGGTGATGGGGAAGCTGGCGGCCGTCGCTGCATTGGAGCTGATCCAGCTGGCGCTGCTGCTCGGAGTCGGGGCGGCTCTCGGCTGGACACCATCCGGAAACCCGCTTATCTTTATTGTCGGCTGGGTGCTGGCCACCTCGGCCTTCACCGGCATCGGCATGCTCCTTGGAGGGACACTCCGTGCCGAACTGGTCTTGGGCCTCTCGACCCTTCTGTGGCTGGTGCTGCTCGGAGTCGGGTCGATGGTGGTGCCACTGGGATCGCTACCCGGCCCGGTGGCCCTTCTTGCCAAGCTTTTGCCGGCTGCAGGGGCTTCATACCTCATCCTTCACGGCATCTCCGCTGCGGGAGCGGTCCCGCTCTGGGCCTGGATCGACACGCTGGTTTGGGCGGTGGGGGCACCTTTGCTGGCGATACGGCTCTTCAAGTGGAGTTGATGGGCCGGGGTTTGTCTCACGGCGGCTCCGCTCGCTTTGCGAGCTGAGAGAAGGCTCAACGACGAAGGGCATTCGTACTCTGATGCGGAGCGGGCCGGCGGCTACTTGCTAGGCTGCAATGGATGCGCCTAGGAATTGAGCGGCTCCGTTCGCTCGTGAACGTCTCGCCCGTTACGTTTCGGGCTGTCTCCTTCGCCACTCTGATCTTCTGTTCGGTGATCATCATTACCGGCGGGGCGGTGAGGTTGACCGAGTCCGGTCTTGGCTGTCCGACCTGGCCAAACTGTACCACCAACGATTTTGTCGCGAGCGTCTCCTATCACCCGATGATCGAGTTCGTCAATAGGGTCATTACCTTTTTTGCCGGCTTGGGGATGACCGTGACGGCGGTGTTCGCCTTTTTCCGGAAGCCGTACCGGAGCGATCTCATGCTCTACTCTCTCGGCCTCCTCGTCGGTGTGGTTGCCGAGAGCGTTCTTGGAGGGATCACCGTCCTCGAGAAGCTTGCCCCACCCTACGTAATGGCCCACTTCGTTCTTGCGATCATCATCCTTTGGAATGCGATCGTGCTCTACAAGCACTCGATTTCGTCCGCAGGAAAGCCGCAGGCGGTGGTGGGCAGGGAGATCGTCTGGTTGGGGCGCCTCATGTTCCTCAACCTGGGTGCTATCATCCTGGTGGGGACGGCGGTAGCCGGAACCGGCCCCTACTCGGGATCGCCGATCTCGGTGCGGCTTCCTTTCAACTTGAGGCAGGTCGCCTATCTGCACGCCGACACCGCGATCGTCTTTTTGGCGTTGGCGCTAGCCAACCTCTTCCTTCTCCACCAAGCCCGGGCTTCGGCGCGGATTCAGCACCGCGCCCGAGTGCTGATGTGGGTCGGGGCACTCCAAGGGGTGATCGGGTACGTCCAGTACTTCATGGGCCTTCCAGCGCTATTGATCGGTATCCACATAGCCGGAGCGACCGCGGTCTGGCTGGCGATGACGTGGTATTATCTGTCTCTCTTCCGGGTGAAGCATGAGCAGGTGCCGGCGGTGGAGCGCACCTCCGAAGCGTTTGCGGCTGCACCCGAGTCTGCCTGATCGGCTAGATTGGTCTCCGAGGAGGCTGAGGGAGTTTGGCGCAATCGGCACTTCAGGAGCTTCGGGACGAAACTGAGGCTGGCGTCGAAGACAGCTGGGCGACGATTTTATGGGACGACCCGGTCAACCTGATTCCTTACGTCATCTACGTGCTGCAGGCCATATTTGCCTTTCCCAAGGTGAAGGCGACTGAACTCACCATGCAGGTTCACAACGACGGGAAGGCGATCGTGGCGGTGGGCGCCAAAGACGAGATGGTGGAGAACGTCTCCAAGCTTCACCGGTATGGGCTCTGGGCCACTGTCGGTAGGCCGTGACCGAAGCGTTCGTCCTCGATCCGCCGGAAGGGATCCGGATCGAACTAAATCAAAGGCAGCGGGACGTGGTGGTCCAGTCGATGTCGCTGGTAGCCCGCATTGTCAGCGCGGGCGGGCAGGAGTCGTGGCGCCTCGATCCGCCACGATACGACGATCTGGAGCTAGAGGCCACCGAGGCCCTCGCCAACCCCGATGGGCACGATGTCCTCTCCGGGATCGCGGCCAGATTGGAGCAGGGCAGTTCCTTGTTTTCGCGGAAGGTTCTCAGCCTGGAGGAGGCCGACGAGCTCGCCACCTTGCTCAACTACTGCCGGCTTGTGCTTGCGGAGACCGAGTTTGAGGGGGAAGCGGAAGCCCGGAGGTTCGGGAAGGATCTGTACGAGTACCTGAGCTACCTCTTGAGCGCGCTCCTCGAGGCGATAAGCCCTTAGTCCTCGATCTCCGAGAGTGCCACAGGGATCCAAGGGATTGTGGCGCCAATCCAAAGATTTTGCCGTCAGTTTGAAGCAAACTGACGGGTTGGGGGCCATTGTGCGTGGGTTTAATTGAGTTCTTGATCTCTTGGCGCGGTGTTGCGATGATCGATGCGCTGCCGGTACTTTGCTGCAAGGGTTGGTAGCCACCGCTCACCCCATGACGTCGACAGATCGTTCTCCATAAACTTCA
>JAKARV010000034.1 GCA_021819205.1 Actinomycetes bacterium
CTATCCCGGAAGGGAGGGCGCAATGGCCAAGGACTGCGGAACCGGGATGGATGGTAACTGGCTGGCGTGGTGCGAGGTAGTCGGATTGGGGCAGGCACTTGGGCAACTCGGAGAAGTCGACCTGTCGTCGCTTCCGAAGACCATCGCTCCGTATCTCGCAAAGGCGGCGCAGGAGCATTCGGACGTGTCAAGGCGGCTCTGGTACGACCGGGCACTCGGCGAGGCGTTCTCGCTGATGTGCAGGATGCAATCGTAGAAACCACAACTGAAACTTCCCCGCCGACCTCGGATAATGCTGGCGCGGCCTCGGGTGATGCACGTCCGCTTCCCGACCATCGCCTGGTCAGCTGAATAGTCAAAAGGCAACTTTACAAAGAGTTCTTGACATTCCTGCTTTCCAAAGGGTATACTTGTGGAATGGCGCCTTACCAGTCCAACGTCCGGGAGTACCGACAGAAAGCCGGGCTTTCCCAGGAGGCTCTTGCTCGTGAACTGGGAGTCAGCCGACAAACTGTCGTCAACATCGAGAAGGGATTGAGTGAGCCGAAGGTCCTGCTCGCGATCGCCATGGGAGTAATTCTGGGTGTCACCGTGCAGGAGTTATTCCGAAAGGGAACCTCCTGAAATGAATCAAGCGCAAGCGGTTACGTGCAACCAGATCGCCGACTTCCTCTGTCGTCGCATTGTTTTCATCGCAAACATCAACTTATACCCGTGGACTTGGGCTGCCTGGAAGCAGCCGCTGCCAAATGTAGAGCAGTTTGCGAGTGAACTGCTAGCTGATGCCGAGTTCCGCTCACTCCAACTCGGAACTTGGCTTGGCACCACCGACGGCGCGGTCATCGAGACGGCGGTAGGCATGGTCGTCCCGCCCATCTACAGGCCCGAATACGACCTTGCGGTTTACGGCCTGAAACGTGCCGCCCGCCTTCAGCAGCAGGCGGGGCAGCAAGCGGCTGGGAAGGCAGCTCTGTCCATCGTAGGTGCCAGTCTCTTTGCTGCGGGAATAGTGGCGCTTGGCCGCAGTGCCGCTTGAGCCCACGGGGGTCCCTCCTGGCCCACTTCCCACTGACGACGAACTCCGACTGCTGGCGGAGCGCTTGGATTTCGCAGCGGCCGGGGTCAAGGACACCTACGATCTGGTTGCTCGGATCGACCTGACTGACAAGGAGCGTAATGGCTCAATGGGCGCGCTCCTCATGGCCTTTCAATACGGCGAAGCTACCGATTCGAGGCCAGGTGAGGCTTACTTCATAAAGCTATTTGCCTACGAGGACGGGTCCCAGTATCCGCCGGAGCTTTCGGCAGTTCCCGTCGAGGTAGCCGCCCTATGGGACAGGGCGTCAGCAGCCGTGTCGTCCCCACTGGCCAGAGCGCGCTTGCACGATCTCTGCTTCGAGGGTCGATGGGGGCGCTTCGGTGATCACGCTCGACTGGCTGGAGAGGCCTACATCGAGCTGGCGGACCAGCTAGCTCATGGCCAGACCTTTGGCCAATCATGGGCGGTTTGCGCATCACGGCAATGTAAGGCACTGCGCCGCGTCCGGATCCTTGCCCGGCTAACCAGGAACTCCGATCTCGGAGGGCGAGCCGCCGATGCCATTGTGGACGCCATTCGGGAGGTTCTCGGCATCGACCCTTTCAACCCTGGTCGGGCGGTCGTGCTGTTGGAGACCGCCATCAACGAGGATCTGGCCGCGCAGGAAATCGATGACCTGCTGACGCTCCTGCGTGCCGAGAAACGAGACGTCTTTTCCACTGAGAGAGCGATTCGCTTGCAGCATGCGCGGGCAGCGAACTACGAAGCACGGCGAAAGTTGGAGCGTGAATTGGTCGAGGCTTGGACGAAAGAGGCCGAGGGGTCTGATCCTGCACGTCGGGCCTCCAGCTTAGCCACGGCTGCTACATACGCACGTGACTTTGGGATCAGCGACCTGCTGGCCCAGCTCACTTCGGAGCTCCAACAGACCAAACTGGAGGACCACGGCCTGGTGGAGCGCAGCGTAAGCGTTTCGGTCGATGCTTCCGAAGGCGAGGCCTACGTGCAGTGCTTCTTGGGGCAACCGTCGTGGCGAGAAGCGCTCCTTCTGCTGGTCGCCAACGATCCACCCACGGGAAACGTCGAACGAAATCGGGCCAAAGCGGAACACATAGCATGGATCGCCCCTTTCAGGGCGAAGCTGCCAGAAACTGTGCTGGGTGCCGACGGATTGCCGCGGTTCACCACCGTAACGGACGAGGAGAAGGCCGAGCGTCGTCTGATCCGCTGCGAACTGGCCCAACTCCGAGTCCATGGCGCCTTTGTGACCGAGATCCTTCGTCGCATCGGTGCCAAGTGGGGTCCGATTCCAGTCGAGGATCTGGCCACCTTCCTCGGTGAGGCCGCTCATGTAGCTCCGCCGGTTTCGGTGGCACTGGCCCGGGCCTTCAACCGCTACTTTCATGGCGACTTCGAAGCAGCTGGCTACGTTGCTGCTCCGCAGATCGAACGTGTGGTCCGAGATATCGTCCTTGCCGTCAACGAACCGGCTTACCGGCTACAGAGGAAGAAGACCCCGGGTCAGTATCCCGGCCTTGGGGCGCTCCTCCCATTCCTGCCGCAAGCAAAAGTCAACGAGTCCTGGGTTCGATTCATTAAGACTGTATTCACAGCCGCGGCAGGAATGAACTTCCGGAACGACCTGCTACACGGTTTCATAGACGAGATCGATGCGGGACGTGCCGCCTTCGTGTTGTTGGCGGCACTATACCTGACCCAAGGCATCGTCCTGGGCGAGGGTTCGACAGGAGCATAGCCTTCCAAGTGTTCGGCCACGAAGCGAATCCTCCACTGGTTTGTCTCCTTATCTCGTTTTCTTTGGCATGATGACATCCTTTTTTCTTATAGAGGTGTACACCAAACCCGGGATGGTTCAAGGTTTATCTGGAGATCGAAGCCGCAGACGAAGAAGGACTTGATTACAGCATCATCCGAACTGTGAGTGAAAACGGGGCGACACTGGGCTTCTTGAGTCAGGGATTCGAAGACACATCAGGGTCATTTGGCCAATATTTGCTGCACGTTTCCATTGCCTTGGCTGGCAACTCCCAAGATTTGGTATCCCACATGCTAGCCATGGAGTCGTATTCGAGGTTACTTAGAGCTTTCAGAAGATCGTGGGCTTCCAGCAGCGTCGCTTGTCCGACACCGGGATTGCGAGTTGCGATGTCGTTTACAACATGGGCTTCTATCACAGCCAAGGTCACACCCAGGTCATACTTCTCTTCGAGGTCCGCCTTGGACCGATTCTGTTCTTGTGACACAAGAGAGAGAATACGGATCAGTCCTGCCTTTCTGGCAGACGCAAGGGCGTCGGCGAGTTGACGTAACCCTCCTTGAATTAGTGGGCTGAATCCGACTTTGGAAAAAGACCGATCCTCTGGGTGCAGCTCACGATATGTACGGACACCTTCAGCAACAAGCGCAACGTAGGTGGTCAACGCCTCTTCGAGTCGAAGTTTTGCGGTCCAGGCTTCTTCCGCATCGCGTGTCTCCTTGTTTTGCGATACATAGTTGGCAATCAAAGCAGAGGATACGCCAGCTAAACCAAAGAAAGATGCGACTCCGGATGCAAAGGTACCCGCAATAGCTAAGCGGTTTGAACCACTAGAGTCTGCCAGGACAAGAGCCAAAGCAGTAACGATTGTTCCAACAATTAAAAAAACTCCGAGGACAATGACGAAATATCCACCCCGCCTAGTCCGTAGCCACTTGTCTATTGATGATGGAACTGGGCCAGCCAACATTACTCCTTTTAGAGTCAAGAGTGCTTAACTTGATCCGGTCTAGCTATTGCTTCGACTATAGCTGCATATTCCAGGTGTGGCAAGAAGGTAGCGCAGTCTAAGACGGGGTGCAGGGCACCACGAACGTCCTTATTTCTGAAGAATGACAAGATTGAAATGCACAGCCCGGGTCCTGGCCGTTCCGTCGGTCAGCCTTTTTCTGAAGCGCTCCCAGTCACGAACCCTCGTCGCCACCCAGCCTCCCTTCTATGGACGCGATCCCTTCGCGGATCCCGCCGAGGACTTCTTCCAGGCGTTTGAGGAAACCCGGCATCGCGGCATCCAGGTGCGCTGCGCCAGAGAGCGCGCCCGACACCTGGTCCATGAATGCAGCGATATCCGTGAGCTCGGGAGCGCCCCCAGCCGATGACAGCCGGACCATGCCCTTCACTTCGGCGATCTCGGCACCAAGGCGGGCGATCTCGGCCCGCAGGAGAGCCGCATCCTCGTTCCCCTTCCCGATCACCGCGGCGAGCAGGGCCACCGTCGCCCAGATCGGGTGGTCGTCGGGAAGGCTAAGCGGGCTCAGTTCGACGACGCCGTAGCACAACGCGTAGGGGAGGCCTTCACCTGGGTGCTTGTCCCCTCCCAGACTGTGGACGGCCCGGAGGTCTCGTGGGAGGAGACCCGTACGGCTGGTTCGGAGCCGCTTGCCGTTCGTGTAGCAAAGAAACTTCGCAACGAAGAGGCGTTGATCACCGAGTACTCCGGGGGGGGGCGCCTGCGCATGGACCTCGACCGCATCCCGCTTTGGCGCGGCGACCACGTGACGTTGCACCAGCTCTGGCGTGACTACTGCCAGTACTTCTACCTGCCCCGCCTGCGAGACTCGACCGTGCTGCTCGACGCCGTTCGTTCCGGGATCGCGCTCCTCACTTGGCGGACCGATGCGTTCGCCTATGCGAGCGCCTACGACGAGGAGGCGGGCCGCTATGTCGGACTCGCCGCCGGCCAACACGCGGGGGTGGTTCTAGATACCACATTGGTGATCGTAAAGGCCCAGGTTGCGGCGAGCCAGATGGACCTTGAGGAAGCCGTAAAGATCGAAGATTCCTTGACTACAGAAGCGAATGGGCCGGAGGGCGAGATCGGAAGCCGTGTTCTGCCTCTCCGGGAGGCTCCACGACCGGCAGCGCCGAGGCGTTTCTACGGGCGGATAACGCTCGATCCACTGCGCATGGTCAGAGACATCGGGGACATCGCCGAAGTGATCGTTAACCAGCTAGGGCGCGCCGATCCATCGATCACCATCACGGTAGAGATCGAGGCCATCGCCGGAGACGGGTTCCCCGAGGAGATCCGGCGCAGCGTCGACGAGAATGCTCGGACCCTCAGGTTCGAAGTCCACGAGTTCGAGGACGGCTGAGCATGACCGGGCTGGTTGAGGGCGGCAGCGGTCATCAGAAAGTTCCGGCAGCCGGAGATGCCAAGACGCTCGTCCGCCATGCCTCGACGCTGCGAGGGCAGATCGAGGAGCTACTTGATGCACCGCGCATGTGGCGGATCACGGCACGCCAAGCCTATGCTCAAGCAGTCGATGCCACCGTGCGCGAGCAGCTCCTCGCCATGCCGATTTCTCGCATCCGGGAGACGACCGAGGGGCGGCTGCGCTTGGGCCCGATCGAAGGAGCTGGCTACCAGACCGTAGGGCAAGCCGTCCTCGCCGGAGCGCGCAGGCTGGAGGCCATTCCTGGGGTCGGCACCCACACCGCTACCCAGGTCATCGCAGCGGCAAACCAGCTCCATGCGGCGATGACGCAGACCACCCGTCTTCGATTCGATACTGTACGCCAGCCGGAGTATCACAGTGCGCTCCTTGCCAACCTTTCCGGCTACGAGAGGCACAGCAGGCGATTCGGGCCATCCACGACAGCGTGGTCGGCCTCTCCTTCGAGCTGGACGCTGTGTTCGCCGACGCCAGCCGGGGTTCGAGCCGGCTGAGGATGCTCTTTTCGCGTCGGGTGAAACGCGACCGGGCGCGCGTCGCTCTCGAACAGCTCGCTGCCAGCCTGTCACGCGCTCAGGCTGACGGACGGATAGCAGCTCTGCAAAGCGCGCTTGTGACGGTGACCGCCGGGCCGCCAACCGATCACCGCGTGCTGTGGCAGGACTACGACAAGCGGGTGGCGACATTCAACGGCTTGCTTATCGAAATCGCAGAGTTGGAACCGGACCGGGCAGCCATCGAGGGTTTCGTTCCAGCGAAGATCGCCGCTGCGGTCTACGCTCACCCCTTGGACACGACTCTCTTTACTGCGTCTCTGCGGGGTTACCAGGCGTTCGGGGCCAAGTTCGCCCTCCAGCAGAGCCGGGTGATCGTTGGCGACGAGATGGGCCTCGGCAAAACTATCGAGGCGCTCGCCGCCATCTGCCACCTTCATGCCGATAGTGCCACCCACTCGTTCGTGGTGTGCCCTGCCAGCGTGGTGGTGAACTGGACGAACGAGATCCACGATAAGACCAGACTGATCTCGCACCGGCTGCACGGCACCGAGAAAGATCGGGCCTTTCGTTCCTGGCGTCGCGCCGGCGGCGTTGCGGTCACCACGTACGACTCTTTGCGGTCACTCGTTCCGCCGTCCGACGTGAAGCTCTCGCTACTGGTGGTAGACGAGGCCCACTACGTGAAGAATCCGGATGCCCAGCGTACCCAGAACATTCAACGCTGGATCGGGCATCGGAACGGACGCTGTTCCTCACCGGCATCCCGATGGAGAACCGGGTTGACGAGTTCAAGACGCTGGTCGGTCACCTGCAACCGGGCGTTGCGCGGAGCCTCCGTGCCATCGACGGGCTTCTCGGCGCCGATCGGTTTCGCAGCCTGGTCGCGCCGGTGTACCTCAGGCGAAATCAGACCGATGTGCTCGAAGAACTCCTGCCCCGTATCGAGACCGACGCTTGGGTCGAGTTCACGTTTGAAGACCTTGCCGCCTACCGAGCAGCGGTGGCATCGGGCAACTTCATGGCGATGCGCCGGGCTGCCTATGTGTCAGGAACGCCCAAGGGTTTGGCCAAGCTCAGCCGACTCGCGGAGATCGTCGAGGAGGCGATGTCGAACGGACGTAAAGTTGTCGTGTTTTCATTCTTCAGAGACGTGCTTGCCACCGTCGCATCAGTACTCGACAATGTTGTCACGGGGCCGATCACGGGGAGCGTGAACCCCACCTTGCGCCAGCGGATCATCGATGAGTTCAGCGAACAGGCCAGACCGGGGGTACTGGTAAGCCAGATCGAGGCCGGCGGTGTCGGGCTCAACCTGCAGGCCGCGTCGGTGGTAATCCTGACTGAGCCTCAGTGGAAGTCCACCACCGAAGACCAGGCTATCGCCCGCTGCCACCGGATGGGCCAGGCACGACCCGTCGCAGTGCATCGATTGCTTGCCCAGGACAGCGTCGATGAACGCATGCTCGAGGTGCTCGGCCGCAAGGGGGCGCTCTTTGACGAGTACGTGCGCCGTAGCGCGATCGCCCAAGCGAGCGCTGACACAATCGACGTTTCTACGCTGCCAATCGTTGAGGGCGTTGCTGCCCAGGCAGAGTTGGAGCGGCGGATCATCGAGATGGAACGAAAACGGCTCGGTCTTGATGATCGGCAAGGCGGGAGTGAGCGCGCCGTCACCTGAATGGGCTGACTACCACGCTGCCCGTATGCGCTTCCTTGTGAAGCGGTCGGACGATAAGCAGAGATTCACCAAATTGGTCGATGCTCCGGGTTGGCCACACTGCGTCATGGGGAATCCTGTATGAGTGCGCATCGACCGGGGCTCAGGGTTGTCGCTTGGCCGCGACGCTGTAGGTGTTGATGATGTCTCCGGCGAGGAGTTTGTGCTGGCTGAGTTGCTCCGCGATCTTCTCCTGGTTGAGATAGGCATCTTGGTGAGCGAGGGCGGTGGCGTAAGCAAGGACGGCAGTCTTTAGCGCTTCGAGCTTCTCGCCATTAAGGATGCGAGTGCCAGGCGGCGGAGTTCCAGAGCGCTCGACAATGTTCGTCGGATGCATCATTAGGGGGATGACGGTCTTCTCGGCGCCGTACTCGTTTTTGCACCAGTTCACCGAGCCGGCCAGTTGGTTAATCTCCTTCTTCCAGATCATGGCACCGGTCGCACCGCTTTTTGCTTCGATAACCGCATACTTTCCCTCACCGAGAGCCCAAAGGACGTCGCTACCGCGACCAAAGTCTCTTTCGGGGCGTTGGCTCTTGATTCCGAGAAGGCTAGCGAGGCTGGCTAGAGCTTCCTCGGTTGCGTCGGTCCGTTCGTTGTCCCAGACAAGGTCGTCGAGCACCGCCCGTATACCAAGGAGGAGATGTTGTCCATCGGCATAGTGCTGTCGAAGGTATTCGCATGTCAACTTCGATTGCGCGTTGGAGGCGTTGACACGTTGATACGATAGACCACTTTGGGGTCGTAGGACCGCGGGATTACGTTTATTCGCTGCGGCTAGTGCATGTTGAGCTTGCACGGCATCGACCGGGTGCAGGTAAGTGGAAAGGGTTTCGCCAAGCCATCCCGCCAGGCGCTCGTCTCCCGCCTCCAGCGCGGCTTCTACAGCTTTATTGGCGTGATCGCAGGATTCCTCCAGTCGGCCACTGATAGAGGCATCATAGGCGCGTCGCAGGTGAACTGCGGTCGGGGAGAGGAGCGCCGGTCCGTAGGTGACGCCGACGAGCGCCTCGCGGGAGATCTCGCGAAATCCGGGGTCGCCATCGACAACTTGCCTAATGACGGCCTCGAGGTTATTTATCGTTGTGCCTTCGAGGTTGCTGGCGACGCGACGGGAGAGGTTTAGCTGCGCCTTGGTTGCCGGCGAGAGACGATCGGAGACGTCGGCACGCGACACGAGTTGGGTAAGGCGCGCTCCGAGCAAGATGACTGCGCAGCGGTCATCTCGACTCCGAACACCTCGCCCCATCCCCTGTTCCAAGCGCTGGAGTTGACGGGTGACCATGGCCTCACTGTCTCGGAGGGCGGCGGCTTCCCTGCGCTCCGTGAGGCTGTACGCCTGGGGAAGGCCGTCGATAATGAGGACGCGACAAGCGTCATCGGGCAGGTCGATGCCGTCGTAACGGTTGACGATGACCACCAGCCCGACATGGCCCATCTTCAGGCGCTCGACGATGCCGCCGATCTCCGCCGAAGCGCTAACGGTTGCGCTAGCCTCCGATTTCCACAGATCCGCCTGCCGATGACTTGGGACGAGGACAACGACGTTGTGGTCATCGGCGAGGGCCCTGGCGGTGGCTCGGATCACCTCGTGGGCAATTGCCGGATTGAGTTCTTGGGGAGCGAGAATGAGCCGATCTCCGAGATCGGCGGCGCTAACGGGGACGATTGATGCGGCAACACTAGCATCCGCGTTGAAGTGCGTTACGAGCACACTGTCATCGGCGAGAGTCGCCGTAAGATAGATGCGGCGTTTGGCTTCCGCGAAGCTGGGGAACTTCTCGATCGGAGGGCACAGCGGAATGATCTCGATTTCCTCTGCGCCGATCGTTGCTTGGCACCAAGGCAGTATGTCGGAGACCAGGGGCCAGCTCCATTCGAAGACGGAATCGGAGCGATACCCGTGGAGGATCTCGAGCACTTGGTCGTGCTTGTCGTACCACGCCCAGAACGGAACGCGAAGTGGAGTCGCGGTCGGGTCTCCCTTTCTAATGTCCAAGAGAGCGCTGGGTTTCTGCTGATGCAGATCGCTGTCGAACATGTCAAGAAGAGCCGGGAATGCAGGATGATCAGAAGGAATGCGAAGATACGATTGCTTTTCCGCTAGTGCGAGTGCGGCATGTGCGTCGTCAACCACGATCGCCTGAATCGGTAAGGGCTGGCGTCCTGCGGCACCGGCTATCCCGAAGCGTGACTTGCCGTTGATAAGTTTCTGCATCGTGGTGACGCAGATCGCCTCACCGCTTAGGAACTTGCCATTCTCTGGGTCGTCAACCGTTGTCAGCCCGAGCTTTGCGCTCTCTCCGAGCACTTGCTTCGCGAGGTGTGGGTCTGGAGTCAAGTAGAGGGCAGGCGCGACTCCCTCGTGGATGCAGGCTTGCAGAATCAGGAGCCCCGCGATGGTCTTTCCTCCGCCAGTGTTGGTCTTGATGACCAGGTCTCGTTCGTTCCGTCGATCCCGCCAGGCGTCGAGGGGCGTCTTCTGGCCGGCTCGGAGGTAGCCATAGCCAGTGGCCTTATTGGGGAGTGCATCGAAGAGCACAACAGGGTCGATGATGCTGGAGAGCGCACTACCTCGGGCCAGCCTCTTGAAGTCGAAAGGCACTAGGTCTCTCCCGTGAGAAATACGTCATTTTGGCGAGGTCTAGGCATATTTGTGCATCTCCCTTCAGGTCTCGACGGCGATGGGCAATCCGACTTGTTGAGCGACGGGGGTCCACAGGTCGACGTCTTCGGCGGCCGTTTCGATTGAGACGAGGAGGGCGTAGCGGGCGCCGAGGTGGCTGCGGTCGCGTGCCGGGTGTTCCATCCACCATCCGGTGACCGGGTAGATGGCAATACGACCTCTGGCTGCGAGTTCGGCTGCCGTTCCTTGCCAGATGTCGCTGTGCAGCGATCCGCGGTTGTGGGCTTCGCTTCCGAGGAACCAACCTTCGGTGCCGGTGGCAGTGGTTGGACGCTCTTCTTCTTCGTCGAGGGCGCGTTTATTGAGCCGTTTGCGGAACTGGTCGTTGGTTTCGGTGGCTTGTTGGAGTTCGAATCGAAGCTGGTGGGACGCGTACCGGTACCGTCTTCGCCAGCCACGTCGGGTCGGGTGGGGTTCGATGAAGTAGGAGAGGGTCACTCTAAGGCGCACCGGGGTGTGTCCCATCTCGTAGAGCACTTGGCGTGGCCACGGAAGCTCGTGGAGGTGCATCTCGCGGAGCTTGCCTTTCTCGTAGGGGTGGAGGCTGTCTTGGACGACTAGGGTCAAGGCGTTGGTAGCGCTGCGCAGGCACCGGTCGCGGGTGGGGACTCCAAAGCCGTAGCGGCGGGCGAGCGCTTCGCGCTGGCGTTTTCTGTTGCCGACTGCTGCGAAGCGGCCCTCCATCTGCTTGGTCCACTCTGCAGCGTGGACGAGCAGGCCGCGGATGGTCTCGGGCCAGAAGGACGGGTAGTCGGCGGAGATGGTGGCGGCGAGGTAGGCGGCTTCGGCGGTCGCAGCGCTGGTGGCGTTGGCCGTAGTGAGCAGTCGGGTGGTCGGATCGGCTCCGGTGGTTAGTACTTGCAGGCAGTCGGGCCAGTCGATGCCGGTTCCGGAGGGTGAGGAGGCGGCGTTGCCAGCCTCAAGTACAATGTCGGGTTTCATCGGCCATTGGGACTGGAAGCCAACCGATGTGCGGCTAAATGGCGAGAGGTCGCCGGGTGGCGCGATGGTCTTCCAACCGTCAAAATCGGCGCCGGCCTCGGCGAGATCGACAAGGTCCGTGTACCCGCCGACGGCCAGAGCGTTCCAGGCTTGGGCGGGGTCTTCTACCGGTTCGGTGTCGCATCGATCCAGATAGGTGGTGTCGACCCCTCGTACGTTGCCGACGGAGATGACAAACAGACGATGAGAGATGTCGTCGGCGCTGTCGATGTACTTGAGTTCACCGTTGATCGTGTCGAAGGAGCGCCCCGCAGCGAGCGCGTCCACCGCCGCCGACCACAAGGTTGGGGTGCCGGCTATGCGGTCGGGCGGTGCGGTGACGGCCATGGAGAACACCCGGCGGCGTTCTGGCGCTTGGATCTCGATTCGGGCAACAGCTTCTGCGGTGATCGCCCCGTAGAGGTCTGGATCGTTGGCTCCGGTCGATGGTAGGATCTTCACAGACTCGAGCCCGTGGCGAAGTGTGAGCTGGTGGGAGCCTTCCAGTTCGGTTCGTAGGTCGCCGTAAAGGGCGATGCCGGCCATCGCCGTCCCGTGCCCGTCATGGTCGTGGGTTCCCCAACTCGGGTCACACGCCAGTGCATCTTGGGGTCTCAGGGAGTGTTCAAGAAGTGGGTGGCCGCGGTTGACGCCGGTGTCGAGGATGCAGGCTGCCGGGGCGTTGTTGGCGGCAGGCTCGGTCCGAGCGATGAGGTCGTTGGCCCACTCGGCCTGCTCGATCTGGGATAGCCGGCTGAAGAATGACGAGCTGGTGTGGGCGGCACGAAGCTCTGCGAAGTCGTCGACTACTTGAATAGCCGCTGCCAATTGGTGAGCGGTGGCGCGCACGAGCACTATGACCCGGTTGTCGAAGATCAACTTGCGGGATCCAACGAGCACATCGGAGCGGGAGCCGTAGGCGCGAAGGCGATCGACCTCGCGCCCGTCGCTCACTCGGAGCCAAACCTCCCACCAGAAGTTCTCATCGGGAGTGGGGAAGCCAGCTGGAGCGTCGGTCCACAGCGCTTCGATGGTCGCGAGGCGCAGCGCGGCGATGCGTTCCACCATGTCGGCATGCCGCGGGTTGCCCTGCGAGGTGTCCTCGGTGGCGTACTGCTCGAAGCGGCTGAGGAAGTAGCCGAGCGACCCGTCGGGGATGTGCACAGTGGCCAGTTCCACGCGGTCGTCGCCCTCACCGGAGCTTCTGACCGCGACAAGTTCGGGCGGCTGGCGAGCGGGGTCGAGCGTCGATAGCTCCAGCTCGAATCCCGGCCAGCTCTCGAAGGTGAGCAGCATTCCCTCTGCGCTGGGGCGTGCGCCGACCTCTCGAGCTACTTCCTCTCTAAGAACCCGAGCCGCCTGCTCGGCTTCGTGCGCTTCACGGATGAGACGTGTCGCGTGTTCCTCGCGGATAGGCGCCGGTGGTCGGTGGCTGCCCCGGCCTATTCCGTAGGACGTGTAGGCCTCGGTCGAGGCCGACCGCTGAACCAGGATGTGAAGTCGGTCGCGGGCGGCCATAAAGCGCCGTTAGCCTCGGGTCGCCCGTCGGCGCTCTTGAAGGGCTTCCACCAGCAGCGTCGTCGTCACGGAGGCCGACTTCGACAAGATAACCTCCTTGGCCGCCTGCTCGCAGGCGAGAGTCAGTTCGGCGTGGCTGAGACCTTCGGCAGCCTCGTCGAGCTTTTTCCACGACAGGCCTCCAGTGTTCATTGTCGCCAGGCGGTTGCGGATCACGCCTCGGGCGATCTCGGGGGAGGGAAGCGGGTATTCGATTACGGTCCCGAACCGGCGGAACATGGCGCGGTCGAGAAGCTGGGGATGGTTAGTGGCGGCGACCATGAGACTGGAGGATTCGTCTTGTTCGAGGAACTGGAGGAACGAGTTCAGGACCCGTCGGATCTCTCCGACGTCGTTGGTGTTCGCCCGGTCACCGGCGAGAGCGTCGACCTCGTCGAAGAAGTAGACACCGCGGGTCTCGGTGGCTGCATCGAAGATGAGTCGGAGCTTGGCCGCCGTCTCGCCCATGTACTTGGTGATGACGCCTTCCAGGCGGATCACGAAGAGCGGGAGGTGAAGCTCCCCCGCGATGACGCTGGCCGAAAGCGTCTTCCCCGTTCCGGGGGGCCCGACGAGTAGCAGGGAGCGCAGCGGCTCGAAGCCGTGCTCCCTCAGCCGGTCGGCTTGGTGTTGCTCGGTAAGGACCCGTTCGATAGCGGCTCTTACCTGGTCCTCCACGACTAGGTCGCTCAGTCGCCGGTCAGGGTAGGAGACGGCGAGAAGCCCAGCCAGGTCCCCACGGGGCTGCACGACCGGTACCGGGCGGATGCCCTTGGCCGGTTGTCGGGCCGAGGATGCCTTTGCCGTGTCGACTAATTCACGCAGCTCCTGGGCGAATTTGGTTTGGCCTCCTCTGGCGGCCCGAGCAGCGACCTGCATCGCGACCGAATAGAAGTGACCGTCGTCCCCATCAGCGTGGCTGCGCACGAGCGCCTTGACCTGATCAGCGGTTACCATTGTCGCTCCTACAGATTATGTCCAGCTTGCCGAGTAGCACACCCTCATCCGTCCAAGCAAGCCGCTGGACCATCGGCACCTCCCCTCGAAGGATGTTAGCATCTGGCTGCGCCACCGATTTTCCTTTCGAGAGGAATGATAGGTGCGGCCAAGGGTTTTGGGGCGGCCTCTTTCTCAGCCTGGATCTACATTGATGTCCAGAAACGGCTGGAGCGTCGTAGCGGAGGCGCTTCACACCAGCGTTGAGGCGCGATCCGAGCCGTTGTCCCGACGCCATCGGGACAACTGGGGTGACGGACCTACCTCTGCGCAACGGTACCGTACGGTGTCCGCTTTTTGCGACTGGAGGTCGCCTGGTACTCGGCCGCAGGAATCGGAGCGCCTATCCGCTGTCGTCGACGATGTCGACGATCCCGCTCGGAGCTTGGAGGAGCATTACGGTCCGCCGGGCCGCCTCGTCGACACGGATGCGGGGTGGACCCGGCGGCACACCCTGGTAGTAGGTGCCGGGCCCGAAGAACTGGCCGTAGCGGATGACAATGCCATCTGCGTCTAGCACCGTGCGCTCGAGGAACTCTACCGCGGCACCACCGTCGCCTGGAAGTGTCCAGGCGACACTCTGGGCGATCACTCGGGCACCGCAGGCAAACGCGGCACCGACAAGGTTCGTCGTCCCCTCGCGCCGCATCCGGTTGTTGGCCGCAGCCTGCTCGCGAATCTGCGCGAAGTCGTCGGGCAGGTCGGTGAGCTGGGAGATAACCATATCAGGGGAAGAGGCGGCCACGACCCGGGCCAGCGCGTCGCGCTCGAAGACGTCGCAGACAACTGGCTCGGCGCCGACGTGTCGTAGCCAAGCGGCCTTCAGTGGAGTACGGGTCATCCCTACGACGTTGTGGCCCTCTTTGACGAGCAACGGCACGAGGTGTCTACCGATCACCCCGGTTGCACCTGCCACGAAGATCCGCACTCAGCTATGATACGTGCCGGCGGCAGTCGACGGAGCCTCGGCACTACCCCAGCCAAGGCCTACTTATTTTGCCAGCTGCTTGGAGAGGGAGGCACCGGCGCTGAATACAGAGCCGGACGAGCTCGATCGGGGAAAAGCGCCGTGAGCGCAGCCCCGAGGATGAACACCCCGGGGATCACGATGGCGGCGCGCAGCCCAGAGAGGAACGTGGCTCGGGAGGCGACAAGGGTCCCCAGGGGGGCGACACCGCTCAAGCTGCCGACCTGGCGGGCTAGTGCCTCCCCGAGGCGAGGCCACCACGCTCCGGTGGTGTTGCCTCCATGACCGCGGCGGTGGCTGCCGGTATCACAAGCGACATGCCGAGACCTGCAGCCACGGAGGGGGCGATGAGCAGCCAGTAGGAGGTGTGCACTCCCGCCACGGCAAGGCCCGCCAGCCCTGCACCACCCACGATGAGGCCTGCAAGCATGGGAAGTCGCGATCCGCTGTGGGCCATGATCCTCCCCGAGGGGGTCGAGCCGATGACCGCCGTGGCCAGCTCGGGTGTGAGTGCCAACCCGGCCCGAAGCGGGGTGAAGCCCCGGAGCTGCTGGAGATAGAGGCTCATCACGAACAGCTCACCTTAGAAGCCGAGGATGATGAGCAGGTCGATGACCGTCGCCGCGGAGAACGTGGAGGAGGAGAACCGCGGCAGCGGCAGCTTTGGCCGGCTGGCCCGATGCTCGGTGGTCATGAACGCGGCTCCGGCCACGGCGAACACGACCAAGCCAGTCGCCACCACCGGCGACGCCCAGCCCGATGCACCAGCGCTCGATGAGCGCGGCGAGAGACGCGATCCCGACGAGCTGCCCGGCGATGTCGGTGCCATGCGGCCTGCGTGGCAGGGAGGGCAGATGCCTGGCGGCAAGAGCGAGACCCGCAGCGTCAATCGGCACGTTAGGAAGAACACCGAACGCCACCCGAGCCCCGACACCAGCGCCGTGCCACCTGTTCGCGACGGTATGGTCCACCCCAGCGAGAGCGATGCCAGCACCGCGAGAGCTGCGCCGACCCCCTGGACACAACGGGCGACGATCAGCGCGCCGGTGGTCGGGCTGAGCGCCCAGCCAAGGGACGACAGGGCGAACACAGCCATGCCCACCTGGAAGATGCTCTTCGCACCGCGCCGGTCCCGAGCGTACCGGCGGAGATCAGCAGTGCGCCAGAGGCGAGGCTGTAGGCATCCACGATCCACTGAAGTCCGGTCGTCGAGGTGTGTAGGCTTTGTGCGCGGAGCGCGACGTTGACGACCATGGTGTCGAGGATCACCATGAAGTACCCGACGCAGATCGCCACCAGTAGCCATGGGGAGGGCCGCGGTCTGACGCTGTCGATGTCAGTTTCCCGCTCGTTGCCGTGTTCCAGCGCCCGGTCCTCTTTTCACAGAATGCTTCGGTCGATCCCGAAGTGTGGACGCGCTAGCGTGGTCGGCGTGGCCGGAGACGTTGTGGTGGAAGGGGACGTCGACATCGCCTCGGTTGCCGCGCTCATGGGCGAGCCGGCCCGGGCGGCGGTGCTGATGGCCCTTCTCGACGGTCGGGCACTTGCGGCGAGCGTGCTCGCTGCAGAGGCCGGGGTCGCCGCCTCAACGCTCTCTGCGCACCTGGCGCGGCTCGTCGACGGCGGGTTGGTGAGCGTCGAGGCTTCAGGTCGTAACCGGTACTTCCGCATCACCCGCCCCGAAGTCGCAGAGGCGCTCGAGGCTCTCGCCCGCCTCGCTCCGTGCCGGCCGATCCGCTCGCTTCGCCAGGGCACCCACGCCGAGGCGATCCGCCGGGCTCGCACCTGCTACGACCACCTCGCGGGGCGGTTGGGCGTTGCCCTGTCCGACGCGCTCGTCGCCGGCAACGTGCTCCAGGTCGAGGAAGGACCGGCCGGAAACCCCGACCGGGTCCTTGGCGCGGGACGATCCTTGCGCTACGTGGTCACCGACCAGGGAAGGGTACGGCTTACTGGCTTCGGTGTGCATCTCGACGAGCCGGGTCGCCGCCCGCTCGCCCGCTACTGCGTGGACTGGAGCGAGCAGCGGCCCCATCTCGCCGGGGCGCTCGGCGCCGCGTTTCTTGCCCGGTTTGTCGAGCTCGGGTGGGTGATACGGCGTGAGCGGCGGGTGGTGCAGGTCACCGACGTCGGACGAGCGGCCTTCGAGCGCGAGTTCGGGATCGATCCCGGCGCCTGGAGCTGAACCACTTCGACTGCTGCACCGACCGGCCTTGGAGCGCCTTGAGGTCAGTACCCCGCGAGCATGGCCTGGACAGCCGCGAGCACCGCGGCACCGCGGGAGGCGACAAGGCGCCGTGGGTCACACGGCCGGCGGCCCCACAGCAACAGCAGCCGCGCTGCGCGGTCCCCTATGATCGCCGGCTCGACAGAGTCCTCGCTAGACACGAGCCGAGGCCCTTCGTCGTCGACAACGACAGCTACATCGCTGGCACCGGGCGCCGCTAGCACCGCGGAGAATCCCGCTGGCGCGACGAAAGCGGAGCGGGCGACTAGAGCCTTGCCGAGCACGGCGACGGCGTGCTCGGTGAGTTCGGGCTGAGCGAGAAGCCGCTCGCTCGTCTCGTCGTCGCCGACCAGATCCCACCGGTGCAGGGCGAACTCGCTTGCCAGGTGGGTGACAAAGCTCGCCACCGCCATCTGGCGGCCCGTCCAGGGCACCACGGCGTCGGGCTCGGCACCGAGCACGGCGTCTAGGCACGCGGCCACCCTCTCGATGGAGCCCACCAGCTCGATCCGCAGCCGGCGGTCGTCCATTCCACGGTAGGGGGCCTCGCGCTGCTCGAAGGCCCGGGTCGCTGGCACTGGCCGTCCGTCTGCGTAGGCCTCGAGGTTGAGTGCCACCTCGAGGCCTCCAGCCGCGAGATGCGCCGCGACCTCGTGCGCAGTCCATCCATTGCATGCTGATAGCGCTGCTGGGTCCGTCGCGTTCAAGATGTCGAGGAAGGTTTGGGCTTCAGTCGCGAAACCGTCCGAAGGGCGGGAAGGTGTGGGTTCGGTGTTCATATCTGCGAACCTACCAAGGCCACACTTCAGCCGGCACCGAAGTATGTCCACAGCGCGTCCGAGCGCCGTCGGCCAATTCCATGACCCCGGTGTATCGAGCCACCGCCAGCACCGTCCTCGATTCTCCGTAAGCGCTGACCCCGGGGAGCACGAACGACGGGGGTTTCTCCTCCTTTTCCCTGTGGCTCACGAACCCTCCCGGCCATCCAGCCTCCCTTCTATGGACGCGATATCCTTGCGGATCCCGCCGAGGACTTCTTCTAGGCGCTCGAGGAAACCCGGCATCGCGGCGTCCAGGTGCGCTGCGCCAGAGAGCGCGCCCGACACCTGGTCCATGAATGCGGCGATATCCGTGAGCTCGGGAGCGCCCCCAGCCGATGACAGCCGGAGCATGCCCTTCACTTCGGCGATCTCGGCGCCAAGGCGGGTGATCTCGGCCCGCAGGAAGGCCGTATCCTCGTTCCCCTTCCCGATCACCGCGGCGAGCAGAGCCACCGTCGCCCAGATCGGGTGGTCGTCGGGAAGGCTCTGCAAACCGGCAAGGGCCTCTACCGCCCGCCGCTGGTTGGCGTCGCGCAGCTGCTCGAGGGCTGCGTCCCTCACGCTCATGACCACTCCCCCAGCGCCGAGAGCTCCGGATCCAACCGCCAGGTCGGCAGTGCGCGCTCCCACTCGGGTGGCTGCACCGGCTCGTCCCCGGTGAGGCGGGGATAAAGCGTGACCGACCTCCAGGCGACCTGTCTCGGGTGGGCCCCGGAGAGCTCCGGGGAGGGGAAGTCGTCCCCGGCGAGCTTCACCATCGCGTCAAAGGCGTGCCATCCCCCGCGGATCAGGTACTCCCCCCGGACCAGCAGGGCTTCTGCCAACCGCCGGAGCGGGGTGAGCGGAGGGGAGTCCTCGTTAAGGGCAAGGTGGGAAGCCGCATAGGCGGTCCTCGCCGCTTCGATCTGTGCCACCTCGGCGGGCGCCAGGTTCTCCCGGATGGAGACTTCCTCCGGCTCCTCCACCCCTTCGGGCCGATCGAGGCCGGAAAGGACGATCGCGTCCGGGGCGTTTGCGATCACGAAGGCTCCGCAGGCAAGGGCGCAGCTGGAGAGGATCCTCAGCTTGGAACTTGTTGCCCGGTGGTCGCTGAAGCGGTGGTCGAAGTCCGCCCTCAGCTGTTCCCGCTCGGCACCGTCGGCATCTCCGAGACGCCGGAACCGATCACGGTCGGCACCGTCGGCATCGACCTCGAGGCGGCGGAACCTATCCCGCTCGGCTTCGACCGCCCGGCGCTTTGCTATCAGCTCCGCTGCACCCAGGAAGGGGTCGTAGCGCGGCGCAGGCCCACGGGAGGAGCGGCGCCTCCCGGAGGGGAGAGCGGGAGCAGGAGTGCGGTAGGGAGGACCAAACCGCCCAGCGCCAGGGGCGGAGCGATCAGGGCCGGTGCGGGCACCTCCACTTGGTAAAAGGGCGCGGGTCCCGGGGTGCCGGGCGCGCAAGGCGGCAAACTCGGCGGGCACCTTTTCCAGCCGGGGATCCCAGCCGTAGACGTCGCATGCCGGAGGGACCAGAGCGAGGATGTCGGTCCAGCCGAACCCCTGGTCGACGAGCGGCTCGAGCATGGCGAAGTTGTCGTGGAGCCAGCGGTACACCGGGGCACGGTCCGGATCCCTGCGCCGGGCGAGTTCCCGGTGGTACTGGTTGCTCATAGCGGCAGCCGACCCCAGTTTTGCGCATCCCTCGGCCAGCGCGTTCATCTGGCGCTTCACGACAGCTTCCCCTACCTGGTCGAGCGGGACTCTTCGCACCTGTTTGGTCTCGGTTGGG
>JAKARV010000009.1 GCA_021819205.1 Actinomycetes bacterium
CGCACTCCGGCTTGGGACAGGTTTGGCTGGTGTAGGCAGCGTTGACTGCTTTCATCGGGGAACGTCCCCTATACGCATGCACCATCATGCGACCTTCCAACTCAGAGCGCATCCATGCGCTACAGAGTGAGAGCTTCTTTGACTTGGCCTTGCCACGGAGATGTGGAAGATCCTCGTAAACGATCAGGAGAGGGTGCTGGTCGGGGCGCTGGAGGATTGGCCCGCGTGGAACCAATTGCAAGCGGTCTGCGGGTGGATGCCCTGTCTTCGTGCCCACTCGGTTAGATTCATGCTTTAGTAGGCCGCTAAAACATCTGTTCTCGTTGTATAGCTGACTATACGTGGAGCAGCTCCCAACCCCTGGGAACTCTGCCGTCATGGTTAGTTCAGTGCCTAAGATCCGTCTTGGTTTCAACCTCTTCCATTTCGGTTAGCTCCCAAAGTATTGAGCCAGGACTGGACGAGGCCGTCGGCAGTGGCGCCCGGGGCGTTCAGCTCGTCGACGCCGTAATCTGCAAGCAGCTCCACCATAAAGCGCCGCACTACGACGGTATAAGCAGCGCTATCCTCGAAAAAGCCCACGTGGAGCGGTATGCCGACGACTATTCGGATCTGCGGAAAGCATTGACGCCCCTAGCTTCGGATTCCCGAAGATAACGGTCCAGGCGTCTAGTGGCAATTCGGCGCCGTGGTCGCGCATGTCCCTTCCGTGGTTGACAACGTTGTATATCGTTATCCCCTTGGTCTCGAGCCAGGATGTGAACGATGCGACCAGCTCTTCGGCCGGAGCCGCAACTGCAGTGGTAGCGATGCGCGCTTTGTGCCCTTTAGCACCGGCATCACAGTGTCCCATGTCCCGCCAGACCCGCAACGGGCGCGATTGATTCGCCGAACACCTTCAGGTCTCACAACTCCTGCCGGGCCCTGGCATGGTGCAGGCTGGCGTGCGGATGCTGGCGGCGACTTTGGGGACAGCCTCGAATTCGGGGCAGGTAGTCGGGTTTGGCGGCGGAAATGGGCCCCTCCTTCAAGGAGGAAACGCCGCTTTGCCAGGCCTTGCGACTGGTTGAGTTCACCCTGTTCGACTTGGTAACCGTGGCTTCAAGCTGAATCCGGCGGCTTTCCGTTGCTGCTGGCTTGCTGGTAGGTACCCGCGAGTATTCCGAGAGCCGAAACGCAGGTTGGAACCAAGTAGTCGGCTACTACCCGAAGCCAGACTGTCCAGCCGGCCGTGCCGGAGATGAGCGCAGGCCCCTGGTTGATCGCTGTCAGGATGCTGCCGACGATCGCAGCGATCGCAGCGATGCGTTTGCGGCTTGCGGGGAGTAGGCAAACGGTTATCGCTTCGCGCGGCGTTGTCCAAGATGGTGGAGTACTCCCGGGCAACCCTACCCGCTCTCCACTTCGTTCCGCTCCGCGCGAACTTCAAAAACCACAGGGAGGTCGTCGCATGCACCGGTCAGGTGAGAGGTCCGGAGAGTTTTGCCACACCGGTTTGCCCGGTTTCCAATCCGAGATCTGTGTCCTTGCAAATCGAAAGCTGTTGGTGAACGGTTGGACCCAGGCTTACCGGCCGCCGCCTCCATCCTCGAGGATCGTGTCGCGGAAACGGTAGCATTGCCGGGGTTCGGCGCCTGCATTGCGGCAGTTGGCTGATCTCCGTCGGGGCCGCGGGTACAGCCGCGTTTTTTGATTCGGAACAAATTGGCCTGCAATGCAATGTGCTGCACCTCTGCCACTTGGACAAGCTCCTCGGGCGCAGTCGGCTCCGCTCGCGCCAAGACTTTGCTACGCGTGGACCGGCCGGCCATGAGGCGCCCAGTCTTTCTACCGAAGTGCAATCTCAGCCGCACCGCCTCGCCGGGCGATTCTCCGATCGGAGCATGGTCACGTCATCATGCTATCTTTTTGCGGCAGATAACAGGATCCCTGACGCGCCGAGGTTCAGCCAGATCCGGTGACTGCAGCGCTGCATCCACTCCTCCAGCCCAATAGGCGTGGTCCAAGATCGAGGGTCCGCCTCAATCTCTGGTAGACCGTTTGATCGGAGCTTCGCTGCCGCCGTGGCGACTGCGGGAGGGGTCGGTGCGCGGTTTATTGCTTAGGGCTTGCTCTAAAACTCTCGACGAACCTTGCTAGAGAATCGTGCCGTATTGCTGATCGCGCCAAGCAAATGCCTGCCGCAAACCTTCCGACTGCGCAATTTCGTTAAAACGATCGCGCTCGGGAACTGTTGCCGAGTTCAAGATCGCCGATATATCGAGATTTGCATTAACGGCGGCGCGCAACCCTTTAGCTTCGTATGCGCGCCGGATGGCGAGCTTGGTGAGCGCCAAAACCTTTGAAGGCGTGCAAGATATGCGCCGCGCAATATCGGTTACCGATTGTTCAAGAAGATCGGCCGAGACGACGCGATTGATCAAGCCAATCTGCTCCGCCTCGGGGGCGGAGATGGTGTCGCCGGTGTATAGAAGCTCGTTGGTTTTCTTTTGTCCAATTACAAACGGCATGATCAAAGTCGTTGGGCCAGAGCCGTAGCGGACTTCCGGCTCTCCAAAGCGGGCATCCTCGGTCGCTATTACGATGTCGCAGGCCATGGCGAGTTCGCATGCTCCCCCCAGGCACCACCCGCGTACCGCGGCTATGGTTGGAAGCGGAAACTCCCAAAGTGCCATGGTCACAGCGACGTCACGGTTGAGCATCTTATGCCACGTTGCCGAATCGGCACGGTTTAAATCAGGGTCTTCGGCCAGGTCGAAACCGGCTGAAAATGCCTTACCCGATCCGGTAACGACCAAGGCGGCCAGCCCGTCATCGGTTGCCAGTTCGGCGAGGGTTTTCAAAAGTTGGTCGACTAGTTCATTGTTGATCGCATTGAGCTTGTCGGGCCGATTCAAAGTTAATTGGACCACGGATCCCCGGCGTTCGATCTCAAGCACTGCCACTACGAACCTCCTTGCGGGATACGGTTACTTTTTTTACTTTTGGGGTTGCCGCCGACCGCCACCAATGCGTCCACTGCGATGACGCCATCGGCGGAGACCACCACTGGATTGATGTCGATCGAAGTGATCTCCGGATGTTCAACGGCGGCTTGCGAGATCGCCTCAAGGAGTTCGGTCAAGGGTGCGGTCGCAAAGGGTTGGCTTGCTCCGCGGAGACGGGTTACGGCAACCGCAAGCCGGTTGGCCTCATCGGGGATCAGCGGTGCCAGCGAAAACGCTACCATTCCGTTGACTTCCGCGGCAACTCCACCAAAGCCAACCGCGACTACGGGGCCGTAAACCGGATCTCGCTGCATGCCGCAGATCACTTCAAGTCCGGCCGGCACCTGCTTGGCTACGATGACCGCTTGTCCCATTCGTTCAGCTTCGCTCTCGGCTCTATCCCGGGAATAGACATTGAGGGCTACGCCATTGAGGTTGCTCTTGTGGGCCGGCCCGTCCATCTTCACTGCGACTGGAAATCCGATTTGCTCGGCAATATCGGCAGCTTCAGCCGACGACGAAGCCCGCCTAAAGGTTGCGAATGGAACTCCGTATTGGGCAAGAAAGGTCGCCGATTCAAACTCTGAGAGAACTCCGGGGTGCAGGCGGCGTTTACTGCGGCGGAACGATCGGGGACGCTCGAGCCGCTTTGCGTAGCTACTCCAGCGGCCAACGTTGGCTATGGCTCGCATGGAATTCTCGATCCCCCGCAACAGGGCGATGTCTTCAGCGTAGGCGAGCCGTTGAATCTCTTGTGGAGGTTCGATTGCGTTGGCCGATACGACTATCGGAACTATCCGGGATTCGCGGGCGGCTGTCGCGAGCGATCTGACTATGAGGGTGCACCACTCGTTGTCGTCGGCACTGCGATAACGGGTCAGGTCGACTTGCGCAACTATGGCGTCGTAGAGCGAAGCTCTCTGCATCACTTGGAAGCAATGCGTGTAGACCGGCTCCACTTCGCCCATTGCCCAAGCGTCAATAGGATTGTTGGCCAACTGCAACATCGGGAACTTATCGGCGAGTTCACGTCTGGCGGAGTCGGGCAGCTGAGGAAGAGAAAGCCGGTTATCTTCAGCGAGATCGGCCAAGAGGGCCGCTTCACCTCCGGATTCGGAGACGGCCCCAATCGCGAGCCCTCGCGGCCACCGCGAATGTCCCAAGAGCTCAAGCGTCTCCATCATCTCCAAAATGTCGCGGACTTCAATTGCGCCATGGGCGTTCAGGTAAGCAGAAAAACCCTGGCTGGATCCGACCAAGGCTCCGGTGTGAGTGAGGGCCACTTGCGACGCGACGGTGGACCGGCCGACCTTGAGGCATACCACTGGTTTGCCGGCTTCGCGACAGCGGTGAAGAACTTCAGAGAAGGCTTTGGGCCGACGGATGGTTTCGAGAAAGATTCCGATCGCCTTTGTACCTTCGTCCGCCGCAAAATAAGCCAAGAAGTCGGCGGCGTCTCGGTTGGTTTCGCTGCCAGAGGATATGACTGTACGGAAACCGATGCGAAGTCCTGCGGTAATGAAGGCTTCCGCAACCGAACCGGACTGGCTGATAATCGAGACGTGTCCAGGTTGGAAGGTGGAGGGAAGGCTTCCGAACCATAAGCTAGGCCCCCCTGGCTGTGCGTAGCCCATGCAGTTCACGCCAAGAATGGCTGCGCCATACCGTTCGGCCATTGCGACGATCTGCTGGCGAATCGTTTCGGCGCCGCTCCCGGCTTCGGCACCGAGGCCGGGAATGACTAGCGCGCGAACCCCCGAGTCCAAAGCCTCTGACATGGCTTGCTCCAGGTATGCCGGTCCCACCAGGAGTATCGCGGCTTCCGGAGTTTCGGGGAGCAATTTTACCGTTGGATAGCAGGGCCGCCCCAGCACTTCCAAGCGGTTTGGGTTGACGAGCCACGAACGGGTGGCGCTCTCTGCTGTCTCCACAGTTGCGGCATTCCGGTCCGAGGCTCCGATGATCGCGACCGAGGCGGGCTCGAGAAGCGAGCCGAGGGGACGAAGGATGGCGGCATCGGCCCTCATCGGGAGCCGTCCGCGTTCTTCATCCGCAAGCCTCTGCCGGAGAGCCTGCGCTTCATGATGTCTTTGCCGGGCGCGCAAAGCGCCGACATTTTGCCGGATGTGATTGCGCAAATACTGGTCAACGCCACCTGGGGAGCGCATCGTTGCGGGCGGCGGAAGACGTAGGTTTTTGGAGTGATCTGCCGCCGCTTCGGCGAGTCGCATGCGACTTCGCCGCCACCGGAGATAGAGGTTCTCGCAGATGCTCGCCGATGCCTTTCGATGCAGCCGTGCACGCGTTGGATCGGCGGCGCTGCCTGCGCGCTGTCGAGTGCTTGGCGCGGCGGTTTGGATATGAGCAGCTGAAAATTTACCGACAGGTCGTGTTGACGGCGCGGTGCGATCATGCCAATCGCCAGGGAGTGGCGTTTGTCCAATCGACTACTGCAAGGCATGGTCCTCTCCTAGAGATATTGCAATGTGCTTCATTTGGGTATACTCCTCGATCCCGTAGATCGAGAGGTCTTTCCCGTAGCCCGATTTGCCGAAGCCACCGTGGGGCATCTCGGAGGCCATGGGAGCGTGGACATTTACGGAGACCGCACCGAACGCCAGGTCTCTGGCAAAACGCACGGCGCGTGCTGCGTCGCTAGTCCATACGCTGGCCGAAAGGCCTTGAGACACGCCGTTCGCCATTTGGAGCGCTTTTTTTTCATTGGCGAAGCTTTGGACGGTCATGGCCGGCCCGAAGATCTCTTCTTGCACAATCGGGTCACTCTGCGATACGCCGGTAATCACGGTCGGCTGGAAGAAAAACCCGGGTCCGTCCAGAGCCTTTCCTCCGTGGACGACGATGCGCGTCCCTCCGGAACGGGCGATCAGGTTTTGCACCCGCTCCATCTGGGTTTGCGAAATGAGCGGCCCGCAGTCAGAAGGCGACGCTGGTGGGCCGCATGTCGTTTTGGAAGCGGAGGAGATCAGCAGGTCTAGAAGTTCGTCGCAAACTCTTGAATCGGCCAACACCCGGGTTGCAGCGGTGCAGTCTTGGCCGGTGTTGTAGTAGGCGGCGCTGGCTATTTCGGCTGCTGCTCTTGGGAGATCTGCATCCGCGAAGACGATTGCGGGGGCGTTTCCACCAAGCTCCAGCTGCACTCTTGCGAGCCGATCGGATGCTGCTCGCGCTACGGCACGTCCGGCCATCGTGCTGCCGGTTATCGATACCAGCGATACCGCTGGATTGCGGACGAGGGCTTCTCCGGTGGACTTCGGGCCGCAGAGTACGTTCAAGACGCCGTTCGGAAAAACGTCCTGGAGAAGTTCGGCCATGCGGACCGTAGATGCCGGAGCCAGCTCGGAGGGTTTGAGGACGACCGAGTTGCCGGCAGCGATGGCCGGCGCCCACTTCCATACCGCCATCATTAGCGGATAGTTCCAGGGCGTGATCAGGGCGCAGACTCCGACCGGCTCCCGCCGGACCGACGAGATCACTCCCGGCAAGTATTCGTCGAACGACCGTCCTTCGAGGACGCGGCAGGCGCCGGCAAAAAACCGGATCTGGTCGATGATCGCCGGCATCTCGTCCTCGATCATCTGCCGAAGCGGTTTTCCGGTGTCGGTGGCCTCTAGCGAACAAAGTTCTTCCGCTCCGGCTTCGATTGCGGCTGCCGCCTCCAGTAGGGCTGCTGACCGGCGGCTCGGCGTCTCTCGGCTCCACGCCGGAAAGGCCGCAGCTGCTGCCGCGCACGCAACGTCGACGTCGCCGGCCGAAGAACTTGGCGCGGACGCATACGCCAATCCGGTCGATGGGTCGATGACGGGGAAGGTTTGCGCATCCACCTTCAATTCGACGCTTGAACCCCCGACAAAATTCTTGAAAAGGGCCATTTTGTGTCTTCACCGCCTGTCTGATCCGGTTCCCGGAATGTTTTTGAAATTCGCTTGGCCGCGTAAGATCAAATAGTAGACTGAATGTTCAGTCAATCATCACGGTGACGTTGATATTTTTTGATTGGAGCGCGTCCAATGCTAGGCAAGCAGCAAAAAGGGAGTTCAACAAGCGACCTGAACGAGGCCATTGCCGCAGAGGAGGCGGTCTTTCTGGAGCGGCAGCCCCTCTCTAGGCAGCTGTATCGGCGGGCGATAGGATCCCTCGCCGGCGGGGTTACCAGCAGCTGGCAGATCACCACTCCCCAACCGGTATTCATCGAGGAGGGCCGGGGTTCACACATCGTCGATGTCGATGGCCAGGAGTACGTGGATCTCCACGGGGGTTATGGTGCCGGGCTTGCCGGACACGCCCACCCGGCCATAGTCGCCGCGGTAGCGGACCGGGTAGCTCGAGGCACTCACTTTGCGCAACCGAATGAGGACGCCATCGTTGTTGCCGAGAACCTCGCGTCTCGGTTCGGGCTCCCGCTTTGGCGCTTCACCAACTCCGGCACCGAGGCAACGATGGACGCAGTGCATCTGATGCGCGCCGTGACCGGGCGGGATCTGATCGTGAAGATGGAGGGTTGCTACCACGGCCATCACGACTCCGTGCAGGTGTCGGTGGCACCGGCGGCAGACGAGGTTGGATCGCTTCTCGTGCCCAACCGGGTTCCGGCCACTCTGGGGGTTCCGCGAGCGATCACCGATTTGACTCTGATCGCCACCTTCAACAGCGTGGCGTCTGTCAAGTCTCTTCTTGACCAGCACCCAGGGAAGATAGCAGGGGTCATAGTCGAGCCGGTAATGATGAACGCCGGAATTATCGAACCCATCGGCGGCTACCTGGCGGAGTTGAAGTCGTTGCTTCATGAACATGGCGCACTCCTGGCATTCGACGAGGTGAAAAGCGGGTTGACCGCGGGTTATGGCGGAGCTACTGCCGCCTACGGCGTAGAACCCGACCTGATCTGTCTGGCCAAGGCGATTGGGGGCGGCTTGGTTGTCGGAGCCGTTGGCGGCACCGAGGCGACGATGGGCAAGGTGGTCGATGGTACCTACGAGATGGTGGGTACTTTCAACGGGAATGCGCTTTCGATGGCCGCCGCGCGGGCAATGCTCGAGCGGGTCGCAACGTATGAAGCCTATGAGAAGCTGTTTGCGCTGCAGCGGCTGGCAGCGGAGAAAATTGCCATGTCCATCGAAAAGTCGCTAATCAAGGCCCGTGTCGTAACGGTTGGAGCCAAGGGCTGTGTAACGTTCTCGCCGGAACCGGTCATCAACTATCGCGACTTTTTGGCTATAGATGACCGCTTCAATCATCTTCACTGGCTATATCAGCACAACCGGGGCGTATTTTTGCCTCCGTGGGGAAAGATCGAGCAGTGGACGATATCTTTTCAACACAGCGATGCCGACATGGAGCGCTTTACCACCAACTTCGCCGAGTTTGCGGAGTTGGTTGCCTCGTTGCAGTAGTCTGGCGCCGTCCCGACGATTTAAACCCCCTCCATTTCAGACGTTGTTACCCAGGACAAACCCGAGCTGCTGGGAGGCGGTATCCATGGCCAGCTCGTATGCGCGCTGCGGTGAAACCGCCGGATCCTCGAGGGCGGTCTGGATAGCCAGTCCGTCCAAAAGGGCGGCGAAAATTATCGCAAAATCATCGACGTTGATCGGCCTGAACTCCTTGGCTGCCATCCCATCGTTCACGATCGCGCGAATGGTGTCGCGAAAGTGTTCGTCGAACTCTTCCCGCACTTTCCGAAGCTGAGGCTCCCGGAGCGCTTGGCTCCATAGGTCAAGCCAGACGATCCACGAGTCATCGACAAAAATCGCACTTTCGTGATCCGGACGGGAGAGACCGCTGCGGTCTGGTGGAAGACAGGTCATGGCCACGACCCTTTCGAGCTGGGCGGCCGCGGATTCGACTTCAGATACCCTGCGTGCCATCTCGCTATACCAGTCGCTTTCCGACCTGCGCATCGCCTCCGCCAACAGGCTGGAGCGGGTTTTAAAGTAGTAGATGACCAACGCGGGGCTAACCCCCGCACGCTCTGCCACGTCGGCGATTCGAGTTTCGGGAAAGCCCCGGTCGATTATTACTTCAACGGCTGCTGCAAGGATCTGTCCCGATCGCGAGTCCGCAGAGGGGTCGGTCTTCACGGGTTTCGTTGTCAATGGATCCTCCTTGCGCGCAACTCCCTGGAAGTTTAGGCAACGAAAGCCGGAGCCCACCTGCGTCGGCGTCACTTATGCGGCCGCGGATGATGCTGGCCCGATGGAGCCCTCTCGGCTGTACTCCACCCTGCGCTGGAGTTTTGCCGGCCACGCCAGGTTTGTTCTGACGATTTTTCATCACGCTAGCCGCCAAACATGCTAAAGTCAGATCCATTGTTTGTCTAAACACTCAGTCAGTGTCGGTTTGCGCAGGTCAAGCGCAATAGTGACCAGGAAGGAATCACAGAGATGACGGAAGTGGGTTTTCGTGAACGGTTGGGCAAGCGCGTTGTTGCCCAGGCCGCTCTGGTGCTGCTTGCAGCAACCCTTGTAATGAGCGCCTGCTCAACTACGAGTTCCGCGTCGTCAAGCGGCGCGACGGTAACCTACGCCCATGGAGTCGGCGACCAGTTCAGCTGGATCCTCCCTTTGCCGAATCAATCAAACTACGATCCGTGGGATCAGAACACCGAATACAGCATGTGGCGTCCCCTCTACTACGCCGGGGATGGCAACATCCCGATCATCGACCAGAAGCTGAGCCTTGCGTACCCCCCGGTCTGGTCGAACAACAACACCACGGTTACCATCAAGCTCAAGAACTACAAATGGTCTGACGGCGTTCCAGTTACCACGCGAGATGTGCAGTTCTTCTTCAACCTCTATAAAGCCAACAAGTCCAACATTGCGACTTATATCCCGGGAGACATGCCGGACAACGTCAAGAGCATCGACTACGTCAGTCCAACCGAGTTTGTAATGCATCTGACTGGAAGTTTTAGCCAACAGTGGTTTACAGATAACGAGCTGACCTTGATCGTTCCACTTCCTCAGCAGGTGTGGGATGTCAAATCCGCCGGAGGCAAGGTGGGCAATTACGACCTAAGCGCGGCAGGCTCTCGCGCCGTGTTCCACTATCTGTCGAGTCAATCGAAAACGGTGTCCACCTACGCTACCAACCCGATTTGGAAAGTTGTCGACGGGCCGTGGCGGCTGACCGGGTATAACCCAACCACCTATCAGACGACCTTGAGCGTGAACTCGGCGTACTCCGGGCCAAACAAACCGAAGATTTCCCATGTCGTCTATGAGACTCCGACGAGCGCCACTGCGGAGGTTGATGCGCTGCGAAACGGATCTATCGACATTGGCTACTTGCCGCTAAGCGATTACGAAGGGCTGAAGGGGTACTTCCAAAGCCACGGGTACACCGTTGCGCCTTGGGCTCCCGAGTATGTCCAATGGGCCGAGCTGGGCTACACCAGCCCGGTGTATGGCCCACTGGTGAAGCAGCTGTACATTCGCCAAGCGCTTCAGCATCTCGTGAACGAACCTCTTTACCTGAAGGCGACTCTCCACGGGCTGGGGCAGCTAACTTATGGACCCGTTCCAAACCTGCCGGGTTCGCCTTATGTGAGTCCGCAAGAAAAAATTGATCCGTACCCCTACTCGACCCAAGCCGCACGTTCCCTGCTGATATCCCACGGTTGGACACCCGGAAGCGGAGGTACCATGCAGTGCTCGAGCCCGGGCGTTGGAGCCACGAACTGTGGTCCGGGAATACCGGCCGGGAAAAAGCTCGAGCTGTCGCTCTACTACGTGACCGGCTATCAAACCCTCGCATCGCAGGTGCAGGCGTTTGCTACCGCGGCCGCTGCGGCAGGAGTGGATGTCGTTCTCAATCCGGAGAGCCAGTCTACGCTTTTCTCGATTGGCGGGGTATGTCCGTCCTCAGGACCGTGCAACTGGGGGATTATCCTTTATAGCGCCTGGTTGTGGAATTACGGCCAAGCGGACGTCTATCCGACCGGCGGGCAGATGTTTGGCCAGGGAAATTATTGGGGTGGTGGATACTACAGCCCGACCGCCCAGAAGTTGATCGAGCTAACCCACACTCATACCGGAATCCAGTACCTGTACAACTACGAAAACTATATTTCCCGCCAGGTGGCAGCTCTGTGGTTCCCCACGTGGGATAACCGGATCTCGGTGGTGAAGGACAATATCAAGGGCTGGCAGCCCCAGCAGGCCTTTGGCAATCCGGAACCCTCAAGGTGGTACGTGGTCTCTTGAACGCGCTTTTCGACGTGAAGGGCTCGGGGGCGGCAGGCTTTTGAGCAGCTCAACACCTTGTGGTGTTCGCGCTATCGCTTCGGGAGACGGATGAGAGCCGACGTGATCCTTCACTCGGGGAAAATTTGGGGATCCTCGGGCGAAGCAACCGCAGTGGCGATTGGCGGGACCAAGATAGTTGCGGTCGGCTCGGATTCGGCGGTTCGGGATGCCGTGGGCCATCCACGCGAGACCGTAGATCTTCGTGGCCGGACGGTTGTACCCGGGTTTCAAGATGGCCATGTCCACCCGGTTGACGGGGGTCTTCGAATCCTGTCGTGCGACCTGAGCACGGCGGGTTCAGCTGACGAGTGTTTTTCGGCTGTGGCCGCTTACGTGAGAGCGCATCCCGATCTGGCGGTGATCGTCGGCGATGGTTGGCTGCTTGAATGGTTTGAACGCGGAACTCCCCCCAGGAGGAGTCTTGACGCGATAGTGGGAGATCGGATTGCCTTTCTAACCGAGACCGGCGGTCACTCCGCATGGGTCAGCACCGCTGCTCTCCAAGCCGCGGGCATCAGCAGAAGTACTGCCGATCCGCGAGATGGACGCATCGAACGGGATTTGGACGGGGAACCGGTTGGCATGCTTCACGACGGCGCTATGGAGCTGGTCAAACGGTTGCTTCCCCAGCCGTCTCGAAGCGACATGTGCAAAGCCCTTGAAATCGGGCAGAAGCATCTGGTATCGCTGGGAATAACGGCTTGGCAAGATGCGATCGTGACTCCAGAGATCGATTTGGCTTATATCGATCTCGCCGGTGCTGGGAAACTGAGTGTCCGCGCATCGGCGGCCCTATGGTGGGACAGAGACGCGGGGGTTGACCAGCTGGAGGAGCTGTTGTGGCGCCGTTGCTTGCTTGAGGACGCCGACGTTCCGGCTCGCACCGTGAAGCTGATGCTCGATGGCGGGATCGAAGTAGGAACGGCTTGGATGCTCGAGCCTTACGCTGGCTATCTTGGGGGACCGCAAGGAGTCGAAGCCGGCAGGCCGTTCATTCCGGCGGAACAGGTCAACGAAGCCGTGTCGGCGATGGAGCGGATTGGCTTTCAAGCTCATTTTCACGCGATTGGCGACGCTGCGGTTCGTGCCGCGTTGGATGCGGTTGCCGTAGCCCGAGAGCAAAACGGCGATCTCAAAAGGCGCCATCAGATCGCTCACGTCCAGGTAGTCCACCCGGAAGATATAAAAAGATTCGCGGCCCTAGGCGTGGCGGCAAACATCCAGGCTTTGTGGGCGTGCCACGAGCCCCAAATGGACGACCTCACGATTCCCGTTCTTGGCGAGACGCGGGCAAGTTGGCAGTACCCGTTCGGAGCGTTAGCGCGCAGTGGCGCCCATCTTGCTTGCGGAAGCGACTGGCCGGTTTCGAGCGCCGACCCGCTTGAACAGATCAAGGTTGCTATCCATCGCACGTGCGCGTCTTCTGCAGGCGATGCCGCCGCTCCCTTTTTTGCCGATCAGGCTTTGACTTTACCGATTGCGCTCAACGCTTTCACAAAGGGTTCTGCATACCTTCAATTCATCGACGACACAACTGGGACAATAGAAGCGGGGAAGGAAGCCGACCTAGCCGTCCTCGATGGAGATATTGCCGATTTAAACGACTTCGGCGCCGAGAAGCCAAAAGTTGACATGACTTGGATTAGGGGCAAGCCGGTGTTCGAAAGGCAGGACTAGCTGCCTCAACTCATACCGAGGCGCCGACGATCAACCCCTCGAGTACCGCCTCCTCTACCGTGCGCGGCGCCATGCAGTCGCCAACGCCGTAGGTGGGAATGCCACTTGCTTGAAGCTCCGACAAAAGCTCGTCGCGAGATTGGCATCCGGTGGCGAGCACCGTGCAGCTGACGCCTTCGACGAGTACCGGCTCTTCGGTGAGAACGTGCTGGAGGTACACGGTATCGTCATCAACACCGTACAGCCGGGCCAAGGGAATGATCTCGATCTGCTGGCGGTGCAGATTTGCGAGGAGTCCATCCCGCACGTACTGCTGGAGCATCTCGCCAGGTGCGTATCCGGGGGTTGCCAGAGTGACTCGTTTGCCCTGCGCGGCGAGAAGTTGGGCTACGCCGATACCTACCCAGTCTGCCCTCCAATCGATCACCACCACTTTTTGATAAGTTTTTGCCTCTCCAGCGATTGCCGCCCAGGCGTCGATGACGGTGGGTGATCCCATAGTCGTCATTGGCGGCCAATAGGGCGTGGCCCCGGTGGCCACGATCACGGCGTCGGGGCTGAGAGAGTTGACCAGCGCCATGTCCGCGGTGGTTCGAGTTTTCGTGGTGACTCCCGATTGCGCTGCCTCTTTGATCAAATTTTCGGCCACTACTGCAAACTCTTCCCGGCTCGGCAACCGCCCGGCGAGAAGAACTTGGCCCCCGAGTTGAGATTCAGCCTCGACCAGCGTGACCCGGTGGCCGCGATCGGCTGCAACTGCCGCCGCTTTGAGCCCGCCGGGACCGCCTCCGACTACCAGCACGCGCTTTGTTTTGGCGGCCGGCATGCGTTTCCCAAACTTCAATTCTCGTCCGGTCTCGGGATGCTGGATGCACGATATCGGATAGCCGGCGTGGAAGTGTCCGATACACGCCTGGTTGCAACCAACACAGGCACGGATTTTGTCCGGCGTTCCGGCAAAGGCAAGTGTTGGAAGCTGCGGGTCGCAGATGAGCGCGCGGGTCATGACGCAGGCATCGGCATCTTGGCGCTCGAGGATGCGCTCTGCGTCCTGCGGTTGATTGATTCGGCCTGCGATCATAACTGGCACGTCGACGAGGCCTTTGACTTGACGCGATACTTGGGAGACGTAGCCGTTAGCCCACCTCATGTCGGGGACGATGTGGTCAGACCCGCCCAAGCTCGCCGAGGTGCCGGCGGTGACGCTTACATAGTCGACCAGTTTTTGTTTTGATAGAGCCTCCAACACCTCCATGGCGATCTGTTCCGAAAGGCCGTTTGGGTCCCGTTCGCCGAGCGAGATTCGTATCCCAATGACTCCGGGGCTCAACTCCCCCCTCATCATCTCCAACGTCTCGGCAAGGAAACGCAACCGGTTCTCAGGCGTCCCTCCGTAGCCGTCGTTGCGGTGATTGATGAGCGGGTTGAGAAATTGGGATGGCAAATAGCCGTGGCTGGCAACGATCTCGACTCCATCCAAACCGGCCTTCGCCATACGGCGGGAAGCGGCGACGTATCCTACCTGAATTTCGCGGATTTCGCTGGTGGTGAGCGCCCGAGGCATTACTCGGAAGCGTTCATTGGGGACTGCTGACGGTGCCAACGCCACCGGAAGTGAACCGTCCTGAGACTCCATCACTTCCCTTCCAGGATGGAAAAGCTGTCCAAACAGCTTGGCTCCGTGGGGTTGGACGGCCCGCGCCAGCCGCTCATAACCGGCGATACACGCGTCGTCATTGGCCATGAGAATGTGGGAGGTGTAGCGGGCCGATTCGCTAACCCCTGCCACCTGTATAACGATAAGTCCAACCCCGCCTTGGGCTCGAGCCTCTTGATACGCCACCAACTGGTCGGTGGGGCGACCGTCCTTTACCATAACGGTGTCGTGTCCGGATGACACTATCCGATTTTTCACCGTGATCGTACCAATGGTTAGCGGGGAGGCTAGATGGGGGAACATCTCTTGGCTCATCTCTTTCTCCTCCTCGTTTAGTAAGCGTTGCCAATCGGGCATGGGGTTTGTGGACGCTGCGAAATATCAAGAAGTTCTTGCGTTCGATCCGAAGCGGCATCGAGATCGATCAGACCAAAGGATCCAAGCGCGAATTCGTTGCCGGTCGGCGGCGGAAGGCGCAAGTAGAGTCTTTCCTGGGTGCACTTTGCTGTTTGACGTGCGCGCCAACGGGCTAAAACACGATCGGCCGTTGTCGGGCCGCACGTGAACCTTTTGTATTTAGGCGCCGTCATTGGCACTTCTCCCCGCCGGGCTCTCGGCGAGAGCCAATATTTAAATCGTTGTTCAATATTGTATAGTGCAAAATGCAGCCATCGTCAAGGCAGCCCAGGACGGGTTGTGGCTGTCGAAGTTTTCCGCAACGGACTTTACTCTTGCCGGCAATGTTTTTTCCTTTTGCCTTGGCTAACTTCTTAATGTTGGCTCATAATCCGATGGGGATGGTGCCTTGCCAATTGCGGCGAGTGGCCGTTTTTTGCCATCTGTTTTGCGCCAAGTGTTTCAACCGCGAAAACATTCAAGTTTTCAACAGCAAATGCTGCCAAACACGAGTAATGTAGTTGGAACCTAGCGTATTTCCAACGGAATACGTATGCCAAGAGCTGTTTTGGCGAGGGAGGGGGTGTGGACATGCCGCATGGCGCCGAGGAGATCGCCGACCAGGTGATCGCTGGCACCGGGGAGATGGTGGAGAGCGAAACGTTCGGCGATCTGTCGCCCTCGGCAAGCCCACTCTCCATCGCCTTACGCACTTTTTCGGCGAACAAACTTGCGGTTGCAAGCCTTGCAATGCTGGTGATAGTGGTGGCGTTCTGCTATCTCGGCCCCGTTTTTTATCATACGAACCAAATTGCCACCAATCTTCTTCGGGAGAACCAGGGTCCTTCCGCTGCCCACCCCCTCGGGACTAGCCCAACCGGCAAGGATGAGCTGGGACGGTTGATGCTTGGGGGGCAGAGCACCATTGAACTCGGATTGGCGGTAGGGGTAATAGCTACCGGTTTCGGGCTTGTTTGGGGAACCGTCAGCGGGTTTATTGGCGGAGCGGTCGATTCGATAATGATGCGGGTTGTGGACGCCCTCCTCTCCATCCCGTTTCTTTTCTTTGTGATTCTGTTGGCGTCGATCGTCCGGCCAACCTTGATCTTGGTCATCTTGGTCATCTCCGGGGTGAGCTGGTTGTCCACGGCGCGTTTGGTGCGAGGTGAAACACTGTCGTTGAGAACGCGGGACTATGTCAGCGCCGCCCGGGGGTTTGGAGCATCCAACACTCGGCTGATCGCCAGGCACATCGGTCCAAACGTTCTCGGTGTGCTGGTAGTCAATGCAACGCTTAAGGTGGCTGACGCGATTTTGACCTTTGCTGCTCTTGGGTACCTCGGATTGAGCGTACCTCCGCCGGCCACGAATTGGGGGGAGATTCTTGCCGGAGGCGTGAACAATTTTTTTGACGGATATTGGTGGCAGCTCTGGCCGGCGGCCATCTTGATCGTGGTGACCGTGCTGGCGGTCAACGTATTGGGAGACGCCCTTCGAGACGTGGTAGAGGCGCGGCTCAATCAGCGGTAGCCCAACTTTTAGCTAAACGAAGATAGATGGAGGTAACAGATGGAGCGAAGCACAGTCCGGGCAGGAAAAAGCTTGCCAATTGGCGCGCCACCACGCTGGTGGCGGGGGGTTCGGCTTGGCGGTGTGGTGGCGGCGCTCGCGGTAGTGGCCGCGGCTTGCGGGTCCACTACCACCTCCACCCCCACGTCGAGTTCTTCAGGAGTTCCGGCCAACTACGCCACCTTCGCCCTGCACTCCGGGGATACGTACAGCTGGGTGCTCCCGCTGCCAAACCAGGCAAACTACGAACCGTGGGACCAGAACGCCGAGTACGGAATGTATCGCCCGCTCTACATCGCCGGCAACGGTTCACAGCCGGTTATAAACTACGCCGCGAGTCTAGCCAATCCGCCGGTTTATTCGAACAACAATACTTCAGTTACCGTCACCCTCAAGAACTACAAATGGTCGGATGGGCAGCCGTTAACAACCCGGGACGTCCAGTTTTTTTATAATTTGTACAAGGCCAATAAGGATTCGATTGCGAGCTATGTTTCCGGTAACTTTCCCGATAATGTGGCAAGCTTTACCGTAAACAACGCCAAAACTTTCACCCTCACTTTGAAGAGTCCGGTCAATCCGCTATGGTTTACCGACAATGAGTTGAGCGCCTTTGTGCCGCTACCGCAGCACGTCTGGGATCGGACATCTGCCTCTCAAGCAGTTGGCAACTACGATATGACGACGGCGGGGGCGGTTGCGGTATTCAAGTACCTGACTGCCCAGTCGTCAAAGCTGGCAACTTACGCCACAAACCCGCTGTGGAAAGTGGTGGACGGTCCATGGAAGCTTCAGTCCTACGATCCAACTACGGGACGGACGGTGTTCTCTCGCAATAACGCGTTCTCGGGCGCGCTGCCCAAGCTATCGGGTTACGTGCTGGAGAGCTTTACCAGCCAAACCGCGGAGGTGGACGCGCTGAGAAACGGTCAACTGGACTACGGCTACCTGCCGTTGAGCGATTACGGGATATCGCAGAGCCTCGCCAAGGCCGGCTTCACTCTTGCTCCTTGGCCAACCGAGTACGTGCAGTGGGCAGAGCTGGGTTACACCTCGAAGAAGTACGGTCCTTTGGTCAAGCAGCTCTACATCCGCCAGGCCTTGCAGCACCTGATCAACGAGCCACTCTATCTAAAGACGACGCTGCATGGCGATGGGCAGCTCACCTATGGACCCGTTCCCAATCTCCCGGGATCGCCGTACGTGACTCCGCAGGAGAAAACCGATCCGTACCCGTACTCGCCAAGTGCGGCAAAAGCGCTCGTTGCCGCGCATGGCTGGACGGTCAAGAACGGCGTGTTTGTCTGCACTTCCCCGGGAACGGCTGCGAACGAGTGCGGTGCGGGGATAACCGCGAACGAGCAGTTGAATCTTCTGTTTATGTACCAGACCGGAACCCCAACGCTAGCTGCCCAGGTCGGGGCGTTTGATACCGCAGCCAAGGCTGCCGACATCGGCATCACCCTCGACCCGCAGTCCCAGAGCACCATGTTTTCGATCGGTGGCGTCTGTCCGTCTGCCGGTCCGTGCAATTGGGGGATCATCCTCTACCGTACGTTCCTCTGGAACTACGGCCAGGGGGATGTTTTGCCTACGGGTGGACAGATGTTCGGGCAAGGCAACTATTGGGGTGGGGGTTACTACAGCCCGCAGGCCCAGGCGCTGATCGCCGCCACCCATACCCAGCCGGGTCTGCAGCCGCTCTTCAACTACGAAAACTACATATCGTCCCAGGTCGCTGCGTTGTGGTTCCCAACCTGGGATGAGCAGATCTCTGTGGTTTCCAAAAAGCTTCATGGATGGAGCCCGCAGCAGGTGTTCGGAGATCCGCAGCCATCCAGGTGGTACTTCTAGGAGTATGCAGCAACGATGCTTGGTTACTCTTTAAGACGCTTCGGGCAAGCCCTGATCACAATCTTCGTGGTTAGCCTGATCGTGTTCGGAGTACTGCACGCTTTGCCTGGTGGCCTGGTTCGCGCGCAGCTTGGCTCGAAGGCAACCGCAATTCAGGTGCACTCGCTGGAGGTCCAGGAGGGGCTTCTCCGTCCACTGCCGATCCAGTATCTGACCTGGCTGTGGAGTGCGCTGCGGGGTAATCTCGGATTCTCGTACAAGCTGAACGAGAGCGTGGCTACGCTGATTGGAACCTACGTCCCAAGAACGTTCCTCCTCGTGCTGGTCTCGCTCCTTCTAGCGGTGAGTATCGCCATACCCATGGGTTTGTGGCAGGGCTATCGCCGGAATCGGGCGGACGACCACGCCTTGAGTGCAACAATGTTGATCTTGTACTCAATGCCAACATTCTTGTTGGGAGTGATACTGATCCTGGTGTTCAACTTGTGGCTTCCGGTCTTTCCTTCTACCGCCTCCGACTTCGGTGGAAGCCTTGCGACCGATGCTGCCGATTTGGCGCTGCCGGTGCTCACACTGTGCCTCGCAAACGTCAGCTACTTCAGCAGGTACATGCGTTCCGCCGTGATCGACAACCTTCTCGAAGACTACGTGCGGACCGCAAAAGCCAAGGGAGCCACCAGCAGGCGGGTGTTGCTTCGCCATGTGCTGCGGAATTCGATGACCTCTACAGTGACGCTGCTTGGCCTTAGCCTGCCGTACACGATCTCCGGTTCGCTAATAGTCGAAGCCCTGTTCAATTACCCTGGAGCGGGTCTGCTGTTCTGGAACTCGGCCCAGAATCGCGATTTTCCGGTCCTGCTGGGAATCGTGCTTGTAGTTACGGTGGCAACTGTCGCCGGCAACTTTTTGGCAGATATCGCTTACGGAATAATCGATCCTCGGGTACGGCTCCGATGACCGGACATCGCCTTGGCATCGGAGCTTTAGCGAACACGAAGAACGAAGTGTTTTGGCTTGACGATCAGAGTATTCCCGAAATGCGCGCACCGCTCGTCCACTCTACATCGGCAGATTGTGTAGTTGTGGGCGGGGGATTTACCGGGTTGTGGTCGGCGCTTTTAATAAAGGAAAGACGTCCAAATTGGCGGGTTGTCTTGCTCGAGGGGTTTCGCATTGCCTGGGGCGCAAGCGGGCGAAACGGTGGTTTTTGCGATGCGAGCGTAACTCATGGGCTGTCCAACGGGCTAGCGCACTTCCAGGATGAGATTCGGATCCTGGAGGAGCTGGGGGAGAAGAACCTTTCCGCGATCGAGGAACTCGTCAGTGGCGAGCAGATCGATTGCGACCTTTCGGGCAGGGGAACTTTGGATGTCGCTACGGAGCAGTGGCAGTTGGACGATCTTGCCGAGATTGCGAAGATCGCTCCGGAGTACGGGTACGAAGTTTCTCTGCTTGATTCAAGCGAGGTTCGGAAGCGGGTCGATTCTCCAACCTATAAGGGTGGGTTGTATATTGGCAATCGGTGCGCAATGGTCAATCCGGCCCGGCTTGCCTGGGGCTTGGCGGAGGTGGCGCAGCGCCGTGGCGTTGAGATTTTTGAGGGTACGTTGGTGGCCGGCCTCGAAGATTGCGGAAGCGAGGTGGAGGTGCGGACCACTGCACCGGCAACTGTTCGAACGCCAAGAGTCGTCCTTGGGACCAACGCGTTTCCCCCGCTTTTGAAGGGCATCCAACCGTTCATTGTGCCGGTATACGACTATGCATTGGTGACGGAGCCTCTTCACAGCGATCGGCTGGCCGCGATCGGGTGGTTTGGCCGTGAAGGGTTGTCGGATGCCGGCAACTTGTTTCACTACTACCGGATGACGGCAGACAACCGGATACTTTTCGGCGGTTATGACGCCGTGTACCATTACGGCAACGGGATAAAACCCGAATATGGGAACAATGTTCGAACATTCGCCAAGCTCTCTAGCCACTTCTTCACCACGTTTCCCCAGCTCGACGGGGTCGAGTTTACGCACGCGTGGGGCGGAGTGATCGATACCAGCAGCCGGTTCGCAATGCACTTCGGCCAACGGTTCCGAAAGAAAGTTCACTACGCGGTTGGATTCACCGGGCTTGGAGTCGGCGCCACCAGGTTTGCCGCCGACGTGTTGGCCGATCGGGTTATTGGGCAAGAAGGCCCGGCGAGCAGTTTGCGATTTGCTCGTACCAAGCCAGTTCCATTTCCTCCGGAACCCTTTCGGAAGCTCGTTGTCGAGGCGACAAAACAGTCTTTGATCGCGGCCGATCGGAACCAGGGCCGGCGCAACCTGTGGTTGAGGCTTCTTGACCGGGCGGGGGTTGGATTTGACTCCTGATCTGCATCAGCACCCCAATGTTCTCGAGGTCAAGCAGCTTTCCACTCACATTCGGCAAAAAAGGTTCTCGATCCAGGCTGTTGATGGGGTGAGCTTTACGGTGGCCCAAGGTGAGACGCTTGGGATAGTGGGCGAGTCGGGATGCGGCAAGACGATCACTGCGCTTTCGATCATGGGGTTGCTTCCCCCGGGTGGAGAGGTGGTGGGCGGGAGCATCAGCCTCGACGGCGTTGAGCTGGTCGGCATGGACAGGGCCGAGTTGAGATCGCGCCGGGGATCGACCGTCGGCATGGTGTTCCAGGACCCGCTGACCTCGCTGAATCCGTCGAAGACGATCGGATGGCAGATTGGCGAGCCGCTGCGCATACACCGCCGCGCGAACAAAAAGGAGCAGCGAGAGCGGGCGCTTGAGCTGCTTTCGCTGGTGGGGATTCCGGCTCCTGCGGAGCGAATCGACGATTTCCCCCACCAACTCTCCGGTGGCATGCGCCAAAGGGTAATGATCGCAATCGCGCTCGCGATGGAGCCGAAGCTGCTGATCGCGGATGAACCGACGACCGCTCTTGACGTGACCATCCAGGCGCAGATCCTTGACCTTCTTGACGGCCTCAAAGAGCAACTTGGCATGGGCCTCATGTTGGTGACGCACGACCTCGGTGTGATTGCCGGCCACGCCGACCGCGTCGTCGTCATGTACGCCGGCCAGGTGGTTGAGGAGGGGGCCGTTGGAGAGCTATTTGCCAGCATGAAGCATCCGTATACCCAATCGCTGCTCTCGTCGATTCCCCGTGTTGGCCAGGATCGCGCGCGCACCCTATCCTCGATACCGGGACTTCCGCCAGATTTGGCCAGCCCCCCTCTGGGCTGCCGCTTTGCACCCCGGTGCAGTCGCGCTCAAGAGAACTGCGCTTCCGCGGAACCAGCTCTCGGGCAGGTTTCGGCGACGCATCAATATGCTTGCCACCATCCGGTAAACGGGCCGCTGGAACCGGCCACTGCAGCCGTGGCCGTGCATGAGCGAGGCCCAAACGGGAACGGCGCCGATCGGCGAGTGCTGGTTTCGGCGAGAGACCTCACCAAGGAGTTCTCGCTCCATTCCGGGCTGCTGCAACGACGAGTGGGGACGGTGCATGCGGTTGCCGGGGTCTCATTCGACATCTATGCCGGCGAGACCTTTGGCGTCGTCGGCGAGTCCGGGTGTGGAAAGACTACGCTAGGGCGGATCCTCGTGGGGCTCGAGTCGCAGACGTCGGGGTCGCTCCTGTTCGACGGCACGGACATCGCAACCCAAAGCAGGCGCGAACTTTGCCGCCTCAGGCGCAACTTCCAACTTATGTTTCAAGATCCGTACGCCTCGCTCGATCCGCGAATGAGGATAGGAACCTCACTCCAGGAACCCCTGGTGGTTCAGCGGCAGGGCGACCGCAAAGCGCGCTCGGCAAGGGTCATGGGGTTGCTGCGGGAAGTCGGCCTCAGGCCGGAGGCGGTCGAGCGATACCCCCACGAGTTCTCCGGAGGCCAGCGGCAGCGCGTGGGATTTGCGCGTTCCTTGGTGCTGAATCCGAGGCTGATCGTTGCCGATGAGCCTGTATCCGCGTTGGACGTCTCGATTCGTTCGCAGATTATCAATATGATGCGGCGGCTTCAAGCGGTTCACGACCTCACGTACGTGGTAATCTCCCATGACATGGCTGTGATCAGCTATCTGGCCGATCGAGTTGGCGTGATGTACCTTGGCCGGATGGTTGAAGTAGCCAGCTCGACAGAACTCTTCAAACGCCCGGCCCACCCCTACACCCAGGGTCTGTTGAAGTCGGTTCCCGTGCCCGATCCGGCGATAGCGCGCACCGCCGGGCGCAAACCGGTAGTACTCGGCGAACTCCCGTCGCCAATCAACCCTCCATCCGGTTGCCATTTTCGAACGCGATGTCCGTTCGTGATCGACTTGTGCTCGAAGGAGATTCCACAAGCCGTGGAGGTCGCACCGGGGCACTCGGTCTCATGCCATCGAAGTCAAGAGGTATACAGTGGCGATCTGGTGGTGGGCAGCACTAGCGTCCGGGATTGAGATGGTGATCGGATCCGCCGTAGCTACGGGGGACGCAGGCCGCGTCCGCGACGCAGCGTGGGTTAGGCCGGATTGGGCGATGACGAGCCGACAACAAGTTTGGCCGGTTTATTTTGAAGCGCCAGCGTTGTCCTGGAGCGCTTTTGTCGAAAATCTTCGGCCGTTGGAAGGTTCGAACGATCGCTTCTCGCAGACGTTCTGTCGTCTGGCAAAGGGTGTCATTTTTGGCGCCCTATCCGGCGGCCACGTTGTAAAGGAAACCGGTCGTCCAAGCGTGGCTGCAAGCGTCGGTTATTTCAAACGTCCAACACCGATTTTAAGGGAAACATGATGTACATTGACGGCGTACGCCGAGCAAGTCGACGTTGGTGCTTGGGGCAACTCCAACGGCTTTAGGGATCGGTGGTTTTGTTGTGTTAGACGGGACATTGTTGCGGGCACACGTTGGCTATGAATAACAAAAATCAAAAAGAAGAGGCATTGCCATGGTGAAGATTGACGGCGGCTGGGATCTACCGAGTTTTTGGTTGGCAGAACTTGCCCCATTTGCACGACGTCCTCCGCTGAAAAGTTCCCAAACCGTCGATGTGGCGATTGTCGGCGCTGGGTTGAGCGGTCTGTGGACCGCATTTTATTTGACCACCATAGATCCCGGGTTGAAAGTCGCCGTGGTGGAGAGGGAGACGGCGGGTTACGGGGCAAGCGGGCGAAACGGCGGTTGGGTGTCTTCGCTTTTTCCGGTTGGGTGGGAAAAACTGAACCGCCAGTTTGGCAAGGACGCGTCACAGCGCCTTTCGAAGGAATTGGTGGAGACATTGAACGAGGTGGAGAGCCGAGTCGCCGAACTGGGGATTGACTGCGACTTCACCAGGGCCGGCGCCATCTCGTTTATGCGCAACGAGGCTCAAGTCAAGCGGGGCGTTTTTGAAGTAGCCGAAGCAGAGAACCTCCGCCTCGGAGCCAAGTGGAGTTTGCTCAATGCCGCGGAATCCGATGCCCTTCTTTGCGCCTCGTTAGTTCATGGAGCCACGTTCACTCCAGATTGTGCGACGGTACAACCGGCAAGGCTCGTGCGGGGATTGGCGGATGCAGTAGAAGCAAGGGGAGTTGCAATCTATGAAAATTCCCCGGTAAACGGAGTTGAGAACGGCTCGGTATATGTAGGGTCAACACGGTTGGCTGCGTCAAAGGTGGTAGTGGCTACCGAGGGGTATACGGCTGGTATCGATCAGTGGAAAAAAACCTTGCTTCCCCTGTATTCGATGATGATAGTTACGGAACCGTTGAGCGATAGCCAGTACGAGGCGATAGGTTCCCCGGCGGAGGGGTTGTGTTTTGCCGATCACCGCAACTTGGTCATTTATGGGCAGATCACCCGGGACAGGCGCGTTGCTTTTGGCGGCCGGGGCGCTCCTTACCACTTCGGCTCCAGGGTGATGCGAAGTTTCGATACCCATGGTCCGACCCGCAACGGTTTGGAAGATACCCTGTACGACCTGTTTCCGGCGTTGGAAGGGATCCGGATCGTTCGCCATTGGGGCGGACCACTCGGCGTCTCCAGGGACTGGCTTCCCCGAGTCTCCAAAGATAGCCGCGGGTCGATCTGGAGGATCGGGGGATACGCCGGCGATGGGGTGGCTGCGAGCAATCTTTGCGGCCGGGTTGCCGCAAATGAGGTTTTGGGGGTTCCTGACGAGAGCATGGCGCGAAGGGTGTTTTCTACTCCTCCCCGCGATTGGGAGCCAGAGCCACTCCGCTGGGCGGGTGTCAACCTTGGACTCGGACTTACGCGGGTTGTGGATGCTCTCGAGGATCGCGGGGCTGGAACTGGTTGGCTTGATAGGTTGCGAAGGAAACTTATTGGGCAAGGTTGAACCGTCAGGATGACGCATCGAGGAGGGGTTGGGCTATGGCGTTTGCGACCGTGATCAACCGCCGCGCCGGTTGGAGGGGTCTGCGCCGGGGTTTCGCGGTTTGGCCAGCTTGCTCGATTGCTGCGGGGAATGAGAGGTCGCATGTTCAATGAGTGGCGGAAGTCATTGAACCTTGAAGGCGCCTGGCTTTCGGTCTGGAGGGCGTCTTGGGTTCGAGCGCAGTTTGAGCGATAGCAGGGACCGTGACCGGCGGGGCGCTTTGGCGAGCGGGGCTCAAGAGAGTGTGAGCGCTCGTGCCGGGCAGGCCTTCGTCGCCCGCTTGGCCTCCCTAAGGGTGTTTTCGTCGATCTCTTCGCTAATGATTATCGGGTAGCCCCAGCGGTCGAGCGTGATGCAGGAGGGCGCCATCAGTGCGCAGATTCCGTGCCCATTGCAGGCGATGCGATCCAAAGCGAGCCGGGTGTGCATCTTAAACCTTGAAGACCGGCTGGGGGCCCTTGGCAGAGCACTTGCGGTTTCGATGCAGATGAACCTCCTCGCTGAACGTGGCGATCGCAGAGTTGAGCATCGCGGTGGCCGCGTCGGGATGGCTGCACCCTCCTCTGCCGGCGATCTCGCGGATGAGGCGGATCACCGACCGTTCGGCCCTCCGTGATGGTCGTGTTCCCAACGCAGCTGGCAGCTTTGCCTGGAGCGCTGGCAGTCCAAACTGGCATGGACCGCACTGCTTTGCGCTTTGGGAGGCGAGGAAGCCAAACAGCCGCTGCGCTTCGTTTAGGCCGCAGGCGCCCTCAGGGACGACTCCGACCAGGCCGCAGCCGAGGGATCCATTCTCCTCGGCGCCCAGAAGCTCGAAGGGAGGCACGAACCGGCCACCGTACCCTCCTATCAAATAGGCAAGTGGTTCCGCGGTTGCGCCACCGGCGGCCTCCAGCACCTCCATTGTCGGAGAGGGGTGGAGCAGCTCGACTACGGTCCCGGGCGAAAAGACTCCCCCCGAGAGCGTGAGCAGGCGGGAGCCGGGGGAGTTTGGGGTACCAAGAGATCTGAAGGCGGCGCTTCCGATGCGGGCGATGCTCGCCATCTGGGCAAGGGTCTCCACGTTGAAGACGACGGTCGGCGCTCCATTCACGCCGGTGTCGATCGGTCGCGAGAAGGTAGGGAGGGCGATTTGGTTGTTGAGGAAGTTTACCGCCGCGCTGGACTCGCCGGAGACGTAGCCATTTGGGGCGATTGCAATTTCGATGCTGACATCCTGTTGGCGAAGCTGAGAGAGTGCCCGCTGGAGCGAGGCGTGGACGTGCCGGTAGTCGTGAATGTAAAAATAGATTTTGCTCGCCGAGACGGCCTTTGCCGCAAGCCACGCCCCCTCGATGATTAGAAAAGGGCGATGGAGCATGAGCGCTTTGTCTTTGAGGCTGGCCGGCTCGCTCTCCGACCCGTTGGCCACCACTACCGCGTGTCGACCTCGAGCCCTTGCGGCCGCGATCTTGAGGTGGGCGGGGAAGCCCGCCCCGCCTCGTCCGGTAAGGCCGGCGCTACGGACACGGTCTACAATCTCGTCCGCGGAAAGATCGGGGAGGAGTCCATAGAGCTCTCGGTGCGCCTGGAGATCCCAAAGGTAGGCTTGGCCGTTCCTTAGGAGCGATAGCTCGGACACCTCTGAACTCGAGTCGGCTCCGGCGAAGGTGGCTGCCTGTCCAACGCCGGTGCTCATGCGCTTCTTACCTCCCGAACCCTGGAGGCAAAAAGGCCACACAAAACCGTCTCCACCAAGATGACCAGGTAGAGCGGTAGCAGCTCTGGCGTGTCGGTGCCGGCGGTCACGCCATGGATCCAGGCCGCGAGGAACATGACTATAGCCAACCGGTGAATCGAGAGCCAGCTCGGCCCCACCAACAAGCCAGAGAGGGCCGCCGAACCTCCAACGGCGAGTCCTAGGTAGAGAGCGGCAGTTCCAATAGCGACAGCGAGCGGACGGTAGGTGGCCGAGAACGGGACGATGATCCCGATAAACCCCACTCCGGCGTACTTGTCGATCGCCAGGGTGAGTAGGTGGACCACCAGGAACGAGCCGCCGATCGCCGCGAGGATGCGGTGCAGCCGCAAGAGCGTTAGCTGGCTTATCCCGGCCCGGTAGAGCGGGATCTTGCCTCTGGCCGCAAAGCCCAGGTTGGTGAGGACCCAAAGTATGAGCAGAGTGGCGATTCCAAAAATCCGCCCAAGTTCCCAGGGGAGGAACTTCAATGGCAATGCCCCGATCACCATTCGCTCGAAAACGTAGCCGAAGGCCGCCGCCGTCACCAGTGCGGAGGCGGCTGCAACGGTGGCCGGCCTGGGCTCTCGTGCCGGCTGGCTCAGCTCGCTAGCCACCTCAACTGGTCCTGCATCTGTGTGGAAAAGCGATAGCTCCCATCATCGAACACCCAGAAGGCCGCGACATTCTCCTCCTCGGCAATCTCGTTGATCCGGTTTTGGCCGCTTAGAAACAAGGTCTTGGAGAGTACTTCGGCGCGTGCGGGGTCAGAATGTAGCACGGTCACCGAGAGAAGGCCTTCGCCTCCCGGAAGGCCGGTCGCCGGGTCGATGAGGTGGTGCACCGGGACTCCGCCTCGGCGCCAGCTGCGAAGTCGGATTGACGAAGTGGCGCAGCCGGCATCGTGGACCGCGACAATTGCAATGTGGCCGGTCCCGTTTGGATTTTCAATTCCGATCAGCCACTCGTCGGCGTCGGCTGGAGCTCCCTTTGCGTAGCAGTCTCCTCCGGCTTCGATCAGGAACGCCGACGAGTAGGTTCCGAGAGTTGTCGCTGCATCCCGTACCGCAAGCCCCTTCCCGATTCCGCCGAGATCGATTGGGTGGGATCCGACTTTAACGGACAAACTCCTGGCGTCGAACTCCGGGCTCCAAGTTGGAAGTGGATTGCGGCGATCGGGCACCATTGCGCCCTCCTCGTCGCCGACCTGGGAGAAGGTTTCAGCGTAGCCCAACCGGCACAGGTCTTCGAAAACCCGCGGATCAAAGATCTTCTGAGTCTCCAGATAACCTTCGTAAGCCTCTTTGATCGCGGTGAAGGTCAGTCGTGATACCCGATGCATGTGGGAAGGATCGTGGTTGATCTCCGAAAGTTCGCTGCTCTCTTTGAAGCGCGAGAGTGTGGCCTCGTAGCGCCTGAAGACCGATACCACTTCTGCTCCTTGCCACTCCTCGGTATCGCTTTCACTTGCATCTGCAATCAGGATGCTGATGTTCGAAGCCATCGCCTTGGTCTGGATCTTGATCATCGGCCTACCCGAGTCCAGAAGCGCCGGTCGTGGCGTGGGCCGCGGGAGTGTTCACTGGGGGAAGGTTCGGCAGCGAGAAGTTGAGAGCGGATTTGCCTGCTTGGGGCGAGAGACTTTGGATGCTTGAGATTGCTCGAAGGTCCTGTTCAAGAAGGCGTTGGAGCTGGGAGACCTGAAGTTGCTGGGAGATGAGTGCGGCCTTGCGAATAGCAGCTGCGCGCTCCCGCTGAACCTGTGCCATCTGGGACTTTACCGGCCCCGCGGCAACTGCCACGCTTGCCGCAGCTGTTGCCGCAGCAAGCGTGGTGGGAACCCAGCGGATTAACGTTCCCAGTGACATAAATCTGCCTCCCTTCGCAGGGCCTTTAGTTGTCGCTGCTGGAGGATGAGCCGCCGTTGTCGCCGCTGCCCTGCTGCTGCCCATCTCCTGAGTGAGAGTCGGTGCTGGAAGTGCCGGAGGCGCCGGTGGTAGCGCTCACCGGCGGGGTAATGGTGTTGCTCGGTGTCGCCGCCAGGGCCTGCGCCTCCTGCTCCAACTGCGTCTGCTCTGCTGCAAGCTTCTGCGCCTCAAGCTGCAGGTTCGCCTCCTGCTGCTGGACGGTGGTGTTAGTGCTGGCGATCTTGGCGTTCTCCTGCGCCATCACCCCCTTCAGGCGCCCCTCCGCCGCGGCGATCTCGGCGTGGAGGCGTGCCTCTTGGGATTTGAGCGACCCTACGGACCCCGTTGCCGGAGTTGCCGGAGTTGCCGGGGTTGCCGGGGTTGCCGGGGTTGCCGGGGTTGCCGGAGTTGCCGGAGTTGCCGGAGTTGCCGGGGTAACCGCGATCTGGGAAGGTGGAGTTGTTGTGGCGGAGGTACTTGCCGTTACGTTCACTGCAGCCGCGGTTCCACCCGCCACCACGCCGCCAGCAGCCAGAAGTTTGATCAGCCACTGTATCTTTCCGGTCATCGACCTCTCCTTTCGGTTGGATTTCGATGAATACAGCTTCGATGTCCAAGTTGAACTAAACCTAAGCTGACTATGAGAAAACTCTAATCTGGCATAAATTAGATCACGGATAGTGGCGAAATGTGCTCGCAGGTTGGGTGCAGGTTGAGGTATTTAGAAAAATTCCTCGATAAAGGCCGCGCACAAAACAAATTGAAAATCATTAAACGCTATAGAAAACTATGGTAGGGTCTAAGAATAGCCAAGGAGGGCAGAATGACATGGATGTCACTAGATGTAAGCTTGACCCCCGATCCGAGCGCGTTGCCTGGCGGATCGATTTTGCAGCAGCTGGCAGACGGCATCGGAGGTTGGGCGCTGATTCTTGCGTTGGTCGGGCTGGTAGTTGGCGCGGCAACCTGGGCGCTGGGCGCTCACTCGCAGAACTACCAGCAGTCGTATCTGGGACGCAGGGCGGTACTGGTCTCGGTTGCGGCGGCGCTAATCATCGGGGCTGCTCCAGCGATCATAAACTTCTTTTTTCATCTGGGCCTTGGCGCGTAACGGGTGTTGAACAGCCTCTTCGGGATACCCCTGGCGGCCCTTGGGCGGGCACTCGTCTCGGTGGCCGCTGCTGCGGCGGGATCGTTTTTGACCCGCACAACCGTGGAGCTTGCCTCCTGGTTATTGAGGGAGATCACCCAAATTCTGCTAGCCCCGGGAGGACTGAACCTTGGTGCTGGATTTTTTGCACGCGCCTACTTGGGTTCCGCCAAGCTTGCGGCAGAACTCGCCCTTCCCGCGCTGTTGCTGGCGGTGGTGGCCACCATTCGCAAAGGATCACTCGCGGGCCTAACCGAAATCCTGCTCAGGGTCCCGGTCGCGTTCCTCGTGATCGGTATTGCACCTGCGGTCGTGGAGCTGTTGGCGCGAGTCGTGGACGCCGCGGCAGGTACCGGCCTGGTGGGCATCTCTGCGCTCCCGCGGTTAGCTGACCTACTCCAGGCTGGAATCGGCAACCCGATGCTGGGCCCGGTCGTTGGAACGTTTCTAGCGGCCATCGCCCTGGCCGGGGCGGTGCTGATCTACGTCGAGTTGATCGGGAGGGACGCTGCACTTTACCTATGCCTGTCGATGCTACCCCTCACTGCTATCGGGATAATTTGGCCAGCCCTGAGGCACTGGTTTTCGAAGACGCTCAAGCTGATCGCCGGTCTGCTGTTGACCAAACTCGTGCTTGCGGCGGCGGTGGGACTCGGTGCGGGCGCTATTGCCGGCGCTGGGGGTGGTACCGCCGCCGAAGCCGCCGCCGGAGCTGCCCTGATCATCGCCGGGGCGTTTGCGCCGCCGGTTGTCTTTAGGGTTGTCGGCTTTTCGGAGCTTGCTCTCGTCGAGCTCTCCGGCTCGATCGCCAAGGTAGCTGCCTCCCGTACCGCGGGCGGCGCGCAGCGGGCGATCTCGGGAGCGATGGCACTCCCCGAATGGATGGAGGTCTCCCGCCTCTCCTCGCAGCCGTCGCGGCTTCCCTGGTACTCGGGGTATCCGCCCCCATCTGAGCTGGCAGAGCGGGCGAAGAGCGATCCTTGGATGCACGAGTTTCTTTACCGGGGGCGGAAGCGGGGATGAGCGAACGCATCCTGTTGGGAACGCCCGCCCAGGGAACCAGGATCCTCGGCATCCCCCTTGCCCGGGCATCCGCGGGCTCGGCTGCCGTTGCCAGCGCTCTCGCCGGTTGGGCGGGGTACGGTACCGCTGGCCTCCTTTTTGCCCTTCTCGTTATCGGGGCCGGTGCACTTGGGCTTGCCTACTTGCACCGATCAACGATCTATCCGGGGGCGTGGTTGCGACTGGTGGCCAAACGGCATCGCGGTGGCTTTGTCGATGACGGTGGGTACCTGGCTACGGTGGGCACGGCACGAACGGTACTGGCCTTTCGGCTCGAGCTCGCCACGCCGAGACTATTCGGCCGAATTGAAGGGGAGGAGGGGGTGGACTGGGTCAGGCTGTTAACCGTGACCGCCAAACTTGCCGCTGGATTCCGTGGCGGCGCCAGGGTGGTGCTGTCGACCAGCATCTTGCCCTCGCTCCTCCGGTCGTCTTCTCCACCACTGCTCGAACCGGTGTACGAGGTAGTGTCGCGGCTAACCCTCTCACCGCGCTCAAAGCTGAACCGAACGGAACTAGAAAGGCTGGGTACCTGTGCGCAGCAGCTCTCCGCGCTCTCTTCCGAACTCGCGACGGTGCGCCTCGTGCGCCTCGAAGGTGGTCGCGCGCTTCTCGAGAGCTCGGTTGCTTCTCTTATTACCGGGGTGAATTCGGAAATTGTCGAGAGGGAGGACCGCCTCGAACTTGCGGGGTCGGTGGCATCGGTTCTAATGATCAAGGGGTGGGGGGAGGCTTCGCCACCACCTGGCCTATTGGCTCCGTTGTTCGCAGCCACTCCCCCGGCACGGTTGATGGGGGTAGTGCTGGATCCGCTCGAGGCGAGAAGGGCGTTCCGCACCGTTGGGAGAGCTCGTGCCGAGCAGGAGGCGGACTCCCGGCTCTTGAGGCAGCACGGCTACCTGGAGCGGCTGGCGGAGAGTGCTCGCACAACCGCCGCGGCGCTGCAGGAGGAGCGGCTTCTCGCCGGGTATGCCCTTGCCCGGTTTCAGATCGTCTCGGTAGTGCTTGCCCCCAACCGGGCCGGTCTGCGCAGAGAGCTTCGGGAGATGATCGAACTGGGGCTCCGCTGCAACGTCGAGTTCGCCGTGGCGCTCGGGCACCAGCGGGAGTGGTTCGAGCTGGCAACCGCGGGGGTTGAGGGATGGAGCTAGCGTGGCAGGCTACAACGGACGCGCTCGCCAGGATACCGGTTCCGACGGCGAGCCCGCTGACGGGAGGAGAACGCAACCCGCTCGGGTTGCTCGCCACCGGCGGGACTTTCTGCTTCGACCCATTCGACCTCTACGCCCGGGGCCAGATTACCAACCCAAACCTTCTCGTTCTTGGCGATGTCGGACGGGGCAAAAGCACCATGGTGAAGACGTTTCTTCATCGCGGCCTTGGTGAAGGCCAGTCGCTGGCTATCGTCGATCCGAAGGGAGAGTACCGGGAGCTTGGAAAAGTTTTGGGGGCGACTTGGCTCGCACCGGGCGATACTGGCGGGATCGATCCGTTTGCCGGATATGGTTCGAGCCCGTCGGAGGTGGCAACTGCGGTATTGGCGTTTATATCGTTGGCGCTTGGGCGCGATCCCACCGATGTCGAAAAGGCGGTCGCGGCCGCGATAGCACGCCATCTCGCCGCCGAGCGCCGACCCCCGAGTATTCGGCACCTCATCCACCTCTGTGGCCGTCCCAGCCTGGTAGGGGCGATGGTGCCAACCATTCTCCGAGGGGAGGCGGAACGGTTGATGGCCGCCATGGGGATGGACCTCGAGCGGGTGGTAACGGGAGACCTCGCCGGTCTGTTCGCCGTCGATGGCAGGACGAAGCCGCTACCGGAGCGTGTGGTGATCGATCTCGGGGCAGTGGGGAGCGGGGAGCTTGGAGCGCTCGCTACTGCCGCAATCTTGCGGAGCCGGATCGCTGATCTGGCCCTAAGGCGCATTGGTGCCGGTTATGTGGTTCTGGACGAGGCATGGTCGGTGCTGCGCGACGGGAAAAACGCCGCCTCGATACGTTCTTTGCTCAAGCTTTCGCGAGCTTACGGCGCTTCCGTGATCGCGGTGACCCATCGGCTCTCGGATTTGAGTTCTGGCGCAAGGGAACTGGTCCGAGAGTGCGGAAGCGTCTCCCTCTTCTCTCAAGGGATCGGGGAGGCAGCGGAACTCCAGGAGTGGTTCGGATTTGATCCGCTACGTTGCAGCCTGGCCTCCGATCTTCCGCGGGGGAGGGCGATCTGGCTCTTGGGGCGGCGCGAATTCCTGGTAGACCACGTGGTGAAGCCGTCCGAAGCCGGCATGGTCGATACCGACTCGCGGATGGTTGCGCGATGATTGCGCTCCTCTTGCTGCTGGTTCTGGTGGCGGCGGGGGTAACGGTCGGCCGGGACGGCAACTTCCGACACTCTCCGAACTCTCGCCGGCTCTCCCCCGGCGATGGCCGGCGTCTTCACCGGTGGCGTTTCGGGTCGCCGACGCATTTTTCCCACCCATCGTGCGATCTGAGAATCGCCGCCGGGAGGCGGGAGATCCGCTTGGACTCCGAGTCCTCTCTCCTGGTGGTTGGACCCACCCGATCGGGAAAGACCCGGTCGGTGGTAGCCCCGAACTTGACGCGGTGGAACGGCCCGCTCCTCTATGCGTCGGTCAAAGACGAACTGCTGAACGAGGAGGTGTTATCGGCGCGGTCGGCGTTTGGAGCGGTGTACGTGCTTGGGCCTTCCCCGCGCGCTAGCGCCTCGTGGTGGCCGGCTCTCGAAGCCAACTCGGCTGCCGCAGCCCAAAGGATGGCGAACATCGTAATCTCGGTTCACGGCGGGAACGGAATCGATGGGACCGAGACCCGGTTCTGGTACGGGCTGGCAGAGCCGGTCCTGGCCGGCCTGCTCCGGGCGGCCAACCTCGCGGGGATTCCCGAGTCCGAAGTCGCTTCGTCGCCGGCTCTCGCCGAGCGTCTGCTGGAGAAGGCCGGAGAAGGGCAGTTGGCGTCGGAGGTAGCGGGCGCAGGTGGGCTTGACCAGAGGACCCGAAGTTCGGTGCTGCTCACAGTGAAGCAGCTGCTCGACCCGCTCTCCCGGATCGAGCAGCGCGGGCCGGCGGTAGCGCTCTCGGATCTGCTGCCGGGGTCGGTCCTGCTGGTAGGCTCGATCGGCCAGCAACAGGAGGCGGCGATCTACCTCTCTACCTTCATCTCCGCCTACCTCCGGACCGTTCTTGAGCCCGGAGCCGGGGCGGCGCGGCTCCTTCTCCTCGATGAGGCGGCGCACCTCTCGCGGGTGCCGGAGTTGGCGGCGGCCGCCTCAGTCGGAATCGGCCTCGGGATCAGGATGGTCACGGTGGTCCAAGATCTCTCGCAGTTGGCAGCGCGTTACCGGGATGGGTGGCGCTCCATCGTCAGCAACCATACCGCGCAGCTTTTCCTGGGAACCGGAGGCGACGGGCTGACGCGCGACTACCTGACTCAAGCCTTTGGCGGAGATCCGCCGAACGGCAAAATCCTGCTTGAGAGGAGGAGACGGCCGTCGGTGATTTGGGAGCTACGCAAAGCTTAGGTTCGGGTGCTCCGTGCCGATGTCATTCTCCATGATCGAACAAGATCCAGGTATCGTCGAGGCGAACCTCCTTTTGGCACAGTTGGAGGAGGCGCTCACCGAGATGGAGAGGGTGGTCTCCGAAGACCAGTACGCCCAACTCGCGAGGGTTTCGGCGCAGGTTGAGGCGGTCGTGGCCGGGTTGAGCCGGCTGAAGATCGGAGCCGAAGGTAGCGATTCGGCAGTCGAGCAGCTCCGCGAGCGGCATCACCACCTCGCCACCAGGGCAAGCGGCTTGGCCGCCGCTTGCTTCTGGCGCTCCCTGCTGGTATCGAACCTGCTCCGCGACCTAGGACTGGATTTGGGCATCTACGGAAGGGATGGGCTGATCGAGCCCCAAGGCGTGCACTCTGTAAGCGAGAACGCATGAGCGGTGGCTCCCTGTACATAGCGCTCTCCGGGCTAGAGGCTCAGCAGGCAGCGCTGCAGGTCGTCAGCGAAAATGTCTCCAACGCCAACACGCCGGGGTACTTGGCCGAGTCGACCAATCTGGCTAATCTCCAGGTGGCGGGGAGCCCAATCGGAAGCGGCGTTACCGTTGCGGGAATAGTGCAGTCGAGCAGCACCTTCGCCAAGCAAATGGAGCTCCAGGCTTCCGCTTCGAACTCCTATGCCTCCCAGCTCCAGTCGTTGCTGTCGAGCGCGCAGAACTTTTTCATGGAGCCGTCGTCGTCTGGGCTATCTGAACAGATGAGCACGATGTGGAACTCATTTTCTTCGGTGGCGAACGACCCTACCCAGACGGGTCCGCGGATGCAGGTGGTCGCGAACGCCACCGATGTGGCGAACGCCATCAATCAGGCCGCAACCGGTTTGACAAGCCTCTTCAACCAGACGGCCAGCGCCATCGGCAGCCAGCTCCAGACCGTTAACCAGCAGCTATCGGACGTTGCCACGCTCAACCAGCAGATTGCCGCGCAGTCGGGGAGCCAAGGAGGGGCGAACTCGCTGATAGATCAGCGAAACCAGCTTTTGAACCAGCTCACTTCGGAGATTGGAGTCACGGTGTCGCCTGCCGCAGCCGGACAAGTAAACGTGCTTTCCGGAGGCATCGCTTTGGTCCAGGGTTCCCAAGCGGAGCAGCTCACCTACACTGCTGGAAGCGGATCCCCGCCGAGCACGCCGAACACTGCATCGGTATCGCTCGTCTCGAGTGGGACTGTGCTCCCGGTTGCTTCGGGGCAGGTGGGGGCGGAGCTGACCGTCTTGAACTCCAACCTGCCGACCTACGGCAACTACCTCAACCAGCTCGCCACGAGCTTGGCAAGCCAAGTAAACCAGCAGCTGGCAGCGGGAGAGAGCACGACCACTTCGGGTACCGGCTCCCAGGCGGGGATTCCGCTCTTCGTTGGGGCTGGGGGATCGCCAATCAACGCGTCCAACATCGAGGTGAACTCGCAGATAGCGAGCGACCCGATGCTGATTGCGGCTTCCGGGAACCCATACGCCGCTGCCGATGGCAGCAATGCCCAGGCAGTTGCCAATCTCCAGACCCAGCCCACCGGACCCAACGCCCTCTGGTCCCAGATCAGCGGATCCGTGGGAGTGGACGTCGCCAACTCGCAAACCCTTGCCACCAGCGCCAACTCGGTCTACCAGCAGGCGTACGGGCAAGAGCAGGCGGTCAGCGGCGTTAACGTAAACGCCCAGCTGGTCAACATGGTGAACTACCAGAACGCTTACCAGGCCGCCGCCAAGTTGATCGGTACCATCTCCCAGACCCTCCAGTCCCTGATCCAGTCGGTATAGGAGGACCGAAATGCTGCAGATCCCGTCCGAGCTAGCGCTATCTTCGGCGATGGCAAACTCGTTGACCAACTATCAGAACCAGCTCAATCAGCTGGAGATCACGCTCGCCCAAGGGCAGAACATCAGCCAGCCGTCGGACAACCCCAGTGGCGTGGTCGCCCTCGGAAACGCCACCGCATCCCTCAGCGCCTACCAGCAGTTCGCCACTAACATCAAGACCGGCGAGACCGTAGCATCGCTGGCCAACTCCTCGCTCAACCAGGCCGTCAACTTGGTACAGCAGATCCGGTCGGCGATGATCCAGGTGGGTTCGCCAGGAGTTACCGCCTCCTCGGCAGCCGGGATCGCGTCGCAGATCTCGGGTCTGGAACAGTCGTTGCTCGGCGTCGCCAACACGACCTATCTTGGGAACGCGATCTTTGCCGGAACCAGCGGCGCGGCGGTAGCCTACTCCCAGCCAGGCGGCAGCGGCACTGCGGTCAGTTACAATGGCAACTCGACTGCGACCGAGGTGGCGGCGGCGCCGGCGCTCTCGATCGCGACGTCGGTTACCGATCCGTTTGGAGTGACTTCAGCTTCGGGAGGGGTCTTTGCCGCCATCAACCAAACGCTTTCGGACATCTCGAGCGGAAACTACTCCGCGGTTACCAGCAGCGACTTGAACTCGGTCACGACGGCGCTCGGCAACCTTACCGACCAGGCCGCCAAGGCTGGGGTCAACTACAGCCAGTTCCAGTTGATGTCGAACCAGGTCTCGGCGGCGGTCACCAGTATCACCGGCCAGGTGGCATCGATCCAGAATCTTGACTATGCCTCACTTACCACCCAGTACCAGCAGCAGTTGAACAACTACCAGGTAGCGCTGTTTGCCGCCTCCAAGGTCGCACAGCCGTCGCTGGCGAGTTATTTGCCCTAGATCCAACCGTACGCAAAACGATGCAAGGAGAGTATGCGATGAAGGTTCAAGAGGAGAGCGCGGCAACCGCCCTCTCGCTTCCACTGGCGTTCCCGATCGGCCTGCCGGGATTCGAGACGTACCACAGCTTCCACCTCGTGGGTCTCGGGCCGGCGTACGGCCCTTACCTGGGTTTGCGCTGCGCAATCGACGAAGGGCCTACTTTCGTTGTGGTTCAGCCGAGCGAGATCGGGATCACGCTTGAACTAGAGATCGACGACTTCCACCAAGCACTGCTCGGAATCAAGGATGCCTCCGAAGTTCTGGTAATGCTCATCGCGACCTTGCGCGAGGAGAAAGCCTTCCCTACGGTCAATACCCAGGCTCCGCTGGTGATCAACGTCACCAACTGGAAAGTTGCCCAAGTCTCCCAGTCCAACGCCGAGTACCGGTTGGACCAGGAGGCAGAGGTAGCGTTCTACGACGCGGAACGGGCTATTGCTGCCCTTCGGTAGTTGTCTTCCGCAGGGCCTGCTCGGACGACTCCGCTGCCATCCGGTTCGCGGCCTGCAAGGCTTCGAAAATCTCCTGCCGATGGACGTCCACGTTTCGTGGTGCCTCGATGCCGATCCGCACCTGATCCCGGTGTACATCGAGCACGGTAATCACGATGTCGGTCCCGATCACGATGCTCTGGCTTGCCTTCCGGGTGAGTACTAACACTGCGCCTCCCTGCGCCCGTAGGCGATCGTCCCCTCACTGAATATCGCGGATCCCACAAAGACAATTTCATCGCCCACTCAAGGTGAGAGCAACATACATTATCTTGCCGACCCATTAGCAATAGTACCACAGGTGGTGGGGGTGCTACCGGAGTTTCGCCATCTGTTGAAGCAAAGTCGCAGCTCCCAAGGGAGACGGACGGTGCCGGGCGACCATGGACCGGTGGCTGGCAACCCTGGAGACATTTCGGTAAAGCGAACGCGGCTGGGTGTCGAAAGAGAACCATCGCAAGACTTAAGGAGGAGTCGATGGCGGAGTTTTCAAAGGAAGAGTTGAGCGAGTTTTTGGTCGAGTCTGGCGAGAGCCTAGACCGCCTCGACGAAGAGCTGCTGGCGCTCGAGACCGATCCCGAGGCCAGCGAGAGCATAAGCTCAATCTTCCGTACCGTACACACCATCAAGGGAACCTGCGGCTTTCTGGGGTTCGCGCGCCTGGAGAGCGTTGCTCACGAGGGTGAGAATTTGCTGGCGCGCCTGAGGGATGGAGAGATCTCCATGAACCGCTCGATCGCCGATGCTCTCTTGGAGCTCGAGGATGCCTTGCGATCGATGCTCTCGGCCATCACCGCCACCGGCTCCGATGGCGACGACGATTTTCCCGATCTCCGCTCACGCCTGGCCGATCTTGCAGCCGCAAAGGCCGAAGCCAAAAGTTCGGGACCCTTGAAGCTGCCCCCAAACGCCTTCGTTTTCTCCGCAGCTGCGGATGGTGACGCTGCGGCCAAAGACGGCGATGCGGCAGATGGCGGAGGCGAAACGGTTCCGTCCGGAGGGGCGATTCCGGATGCGCGGGACGCCAAGGGTGGCCAGAAGGATCCGTCCGGCCCGCGTCCCGTGGCCATCGACACCTTGGTAAGGGTTGACGTTTCTCTGCTCGATCGGCTGATGAACCTGGTCGGGGAGCTGGTGCTCGCTCGCAATCAGGTGCTGCAGCTGGCTTCGATCAAGGAGGATTCGCAGCTCAGCGCCACAACTCAGCGGCTTAGCCTGATCACCTCCGAACTGCAGGAGAACGTGATGAAGACCAGGATGCAGCCGATCGGCAACCTGCTTGGCAAGTTTCCCCGGATCGTCCGCGACCTCGCCAACACCTGCGGCAAGCGGGTTCGCCTGGAGATCGAGGGGCGCGACACCGAACTCGACCGGACCATAGTCGAAGCGATTCGGGACCCGCTCACGCATCTCATCCGAAATGCCGTTGACCACGGGGTCGAAATGCCGGCTGCTCGAGCCGCCGCCGGAAAGCCCGAGGAGGGTTGGATTCGAATCCTTGCGTACCACGAGGGAGGTTTCGTCAACATCGAGGTCGCCGACGATGGAGCCGGAATCGATCCCAAGGCTATCGCCGCAAAGGCGCTCTCCCTCGGCCTCATCTCCAGCGAAGATCTGGCCAGCCTCACCGAACGCGAGGTGTTGGAATTGCTTTTCGTGCCCGGCTTTTCGACCGCCGCCTCGGTTACCAGCGTCTCCGGCCGCGGCGTCGGCATGGACGTGGTCAAGACCAACGTCGAGCAGATCAGGGGTAGTATCGAGATCATCTCGGTCAAAGGGCAGGGAACAACCTTCAAGTTGCGAATCCCGCTCACGCTGGCGATTATTCCTGCACTTGTGGTCGAGGCCGGTCAAGAGCGCTTCGCCATCCCCCAGGTCTCGCTCTTGGAGCTGGTGAGGTTGGAGAGTTCGGGCATGGCCGAGTCGATCAACTTCGTCGATAGCACTCCGGTCATGCGCCGGCGCGACCAGCTGCTGCCGCTGCTGGACCTGGGATCGTTGCTCGGTATCGGCGAGTCCTGGTACGAGCGCCAGCTGGACGCGATCAACGTGGTGATCCTCCGCACCGAAAGTGGCGCCTTTGGTGTTGTCGTTGATCGGGTGATCGACACCCAGGAGATCGTGGTCAAGCCGCTTGGCTCTCAGGTATCGCAGCTGCAACAGTACTCCGGGGCGACGATAATGGGAGACGGCTGCGTCGCGCTGATCCTGGACGTGAACGGCATTGCCCGGTATGGGGGCGTCGGCGCCGCCGCTGCGGAGCAGCCAATACTGCGCGAAAGTGCGGAGGAGTTCGAAGGCGAGGCCGTGCTGGTGGTCAGGGCCGGCACCGAGGAGAGGGTGGCACTCCCGCTGCGCGAGATCGACCGCCTCGAGACTTTCCCGGTCAACTCCATCGAGATGGCCGAAGGGGAACCCGTAGTCCAGTACCGGGGATCGATCATGCGGCTGTTCTGGCTATCGCAGTTGGTGGGTGCCACCGGAGTGGATCCCGACTCCGATGAGATCCAGGTGGTTGTTCCGAGTTCCGACCTTCCCACCTGCGGCATCGTCATCGAGGAGATCTTGGATATTACCCACACTAGCTCCTTGGACGAACGAATCGCCGTGATCGGAGGGAAAGTGACCCGGATAGAGTTGCTGGCTCACTTGGTGGGCGAGCCCGTAGGAGGTCGATGACCATGGCCCAGGAGCAGTACTGCACCTTCAAGCTCGACAGCCTGGTGCTTGGCCTTTCGGTCGTGCACGTGCAGGAGGTGATCCGGCACCAGCAGATCACCCGAGTCCCGCTGTCAAAGCAGATCGTGAGCGGTTTGATGAACCTTCGAGGGCAGATCGTTTCCGCTCTTGATCTGCGCCGGCGTTTCGGCATCGAAGAGTCGTTTCCGCAGGAGCCGATGAGCCTGATCGTGGTGGTCCAAGGGGAGTCGATTGCGCTGCTGGTCGACGAGATCGGTGACGTGATCACCGCTGAAGCCGCCGACTTCGAACCGGTTCCGGAGACTCTGGGTCCGCCCGCAAGCGAGCTAATCCGCTCGGTTCTTCGTACCGCCAACGGGCTGCTTCTCCTTCTCGACCTGGATGCCGCCGTCCAGTTCGCGATGGCCACCTGAGGTGTCGAAGGTCCTGATAGCCGACGACTCGTCGGTAGTGCGGTCCCAGCTGACCAAGTGGTTCCAGGCCGAGCCCGAGTTCGAAGCGGTCTTTGCCGCCGAGGACGGGGAGATGGCCGTTGCCCAGTTCGAGAGGGTGCGTCCAGACTTGGTAATCCTCGACGTGGAGATGCCCAAGCTCACCGGGATAGAGGCGGTAGAGCGGATCCGGAGACTGGACAAGCGCGTGCCGGTAGTGATGTTCTCCACTTTGACCAGTGCTGGCAGCCGACAGACGGTTCTCGCCCTCCTCGCCGGCGCGAGCGACTACACCGTAAAGCCGGGCGGCGGCGTTTCCCTCGATCAGTCGCGCGACTCGTTGATGACGAAGGCGAAGGCGCTGCTGCGCTACTCCAGGCCTATAGCCGCACCCATCGGCCGGAAACCGTCGCCACATCAGGGCGAGAGCCCGCAGCGCCGCTTCCGGAGCCAGGCTCCGCAAGCACCGGTGCGCAGGCCGGGAAGTTCGGGGTGGTTGATCGTCGTTGCCTCTTCAACCGGCGGCCCGGCTGCTCTGGGAGAGTTCCTGGCTGGCGTGGGAAGCAATCCGCCGGCTCCGGTGCTGGTGGTTCAGCATATGCCGGCAATGTTTTTGGATATCTTGGCCTCGCGGCTCGATGCCAAGAGTCCGCTCGACGTCCGGGTGGCCGCCGGCGGGGAAAAAATTTCATCCGGAGGGGTGTGGTTGGCTCCGGCCGGCTCGCACCTCGAAGTAAGGCGGATCGGGCAGGTGGCGGAGTTGGCATTGACCGATGCCCCGCCGGAGAACTCGTGCAAGCCCGCGGCTGACGTCTTGTTCTCGTCGGCGGCGGCCTTTGCCCCAAGGGTGGTGGGCGTTGTTCTCACCGGGATGGGGATGGACGGAACCCGGGGGGCCAAGGCGATAAGTGGCTCCGGCGGCAGGATCATCGCCCAGAGTCAGGAGTCGTCGGTGGTCTGGGGCATGCCGGGTTCGGCAGCCGCCGCAGGGGTGGTGGAGTGGTTCGGTTCTCCGGCGGAGCTTGGCCAGAGAGCGGTAGATCTGGCTGGACAGAGGGTTGCGCTGAGGTCCCGGTGAGCGAGGTTGGTGCTCTGGCCTACGAGGCTTTGCGGCAGTTCCTCGTTCGCGAGGTGGCCATCGAGTTGGGGCCGGACCGCCAGTACCTGGTCTCCTCCCGCCTTCACACCCTGGCCCTTCGTGGCGGCTTCTCCTCCATCGACGAGCTGGTCTTTGCCATGCAATCGGGGAGGCGCAGGGATCTGATTCAGGGCGTTATCGACGCCATGGTCACCAACGAGACTTTTTTCTTCCGGGACAAGCCGGTCTTTGACACCCTGGTCACTTCGGTGATCCCGAGGCTCTTCGAGCAGAGGCGTGGCGACAACATCCGGGTGTGGTCGGCCGCTTCCGCCTCCGGCCAAGAGCCCTACTCGTTGGCGATGCTAATCCTCGACCGGCTCCCGAACCTTGCCAAGCGGCTGTCGATCCTTGCAACCGACGTCTCCGTCGAGATGGTAGAGAGGGTTCGAAAAGGGTGGTTTTCGCATTTGGAGATGAGTCGTGGGCTTCCTCCGGTGTACCAAAAAACCTTTTTCCAGCCTGCAGGCGACGGCTTCCAGCTTCGCGCCGATGTCCGTTCCCTGGTGAAGTCGGAGGTGCTCAATTTGATTCGGCCTTGGCCGGGGATGGGGCCGTTTGAGCTGGTCTTCCTGCGGAACGTGCTGATCTATTTTCCACAGCAGTACAAGCGCCAGGTGATTGCGCAGCTTGAAAGGACCTTGCTGCCGGGTTCGGTAGTGCTGCTCGGTACCGGAGAGTCGATGCTTGGCCTCTCCGAGAAGTTCGAGACCGTGCGCCTTGCCCAGGCGCAGTTCCACCGCTTCGCCCCCTAAAGCAAGACTTGCCAACGCCCGGCTTTTGCGGCATGGTTATAGTACTCCGTGTGCTAGGTGGGGATTGGTGTGCCAAGGTCGAGCGTTGTACCGCTGTCTCAAAGTGCGTACCTGAGTATCAGGTCGGCGATTGTCGAGCTCAAGATCGAGCCAGGAAGTTTTCTGTTGGATCGGGATATTGCCGACACGGTCGGCGCTTCGAGGACGCCGGTTCGGGAGGCGCTGGCGCGGCTCGAGGTGGAGGGGTGGATCGAGTCGGTGCCGAGGAAGGGGTACCGCGTTCTTCCGATCAACTACGAGGAGCTCCCGGAGATCATCGGAATGCTCTCCGGCATTGAGGAGGCGGGCGCTGTCGCCATGGCCGGAGAGGGCAACCGCTTCAAGGTGTCGGTGCTTCGCGATATCAACGCCCAGTTGCGGCTCCTAGCCGACGATGGTGATTGGGAGATGTTTCTCGGCCTTGACAACAACTTCCATCGGATGGCGGTGAGCGAGGCGGTGGGGCATCACCTGACCGGTTCGATCTACTCGCTCCTGGTCGACCAGCTCCACCGGGCGCGGAAGCTCCAGCCGCTGGCGATCGGAGAGCTCCGGCATCACGTGGAGGAGCATCGGGTCTTCATCCTCGCAGTCGAGCTGGGAGATGCAGATGCCGCTGCCCTGCTCGCCAGGGGGCATCGCCAGCGCCTTGCCAATCGGCTTCTCTCCCTCACCGTCGAAACGGCCCAGCTTCGGGAGGTCGAGATGGAGGGTGAGCCGGCTCAACCCGATAGCGGAAGAGGGCTGGACGAACTTTCCATGACTCCCTCCGGCAGCATCAGGGCGCGCCTCGGGCGGATCCGATCCAAGGTGCTTCCTTCGGAGGAGGGCATCTCCACTGAGGATTGATTGGTGGTGCGCCCCCCTTAAAGTGGCGCTTTGCCGCCACCGCCCGCTCCCGCAGGGGTAAAGCCTCCGCGCCTTCATGCCGATATGAGTGGTGCGGAGATGGATATCCGAGGAGTAACAATGAGAATCTTGATCGCGGATGACTCGCGGGCCATGCGGATGATTGTGGTCAGGCAATTGAGGCAGGCGGGCTTCGAGGATGCAGAGTTTATCGAGGCCGCAGATGGTGCGGAGGCGCTGGCGAAGGCCCGAGAGCACTCCCCGAACTTGATCGTGTCCGACTGGAACATGCCTGAGGTAAACGGCCTGGAGTTTCTGCGGCAGCTGCGCGCCAGCGGAGACGATACCGTCTTTGGCTTCGTAACCTCGGAGGGGACACCGGACATGATTCAGCTGGCGCGGTCTAACGGAGCCTCTTTTTTGATCGCCAAGCCGTTTACGCCGGAGACCTTTCGGGACACCCTTAACGCGGTTGGGGTGGAGCTATGAGCGATCTGCTTGACTGGTCGATGTCGGTCGTGGAGGGGGTCCAGGCGCTCGAGGAGGGGATCTTCAAGGTCTTTGACGGCGTTCCCCGCATGATTGATGAGAAGGCTCCGCTCAATCTGCCGGGCGCGTGGGTATCGTTGATCGGAGGCAGGTTGGCTCTCCAGTTCGGGCTGATCGCCGAGTACGCGACCTTGGAACAGCTTGCTCTCCGCTTTACCGGATTCGATTTGGTCAACGAGATAGATGTCACGGACGCAATCACCGAGGTCGCCAATATCGTCGGTGGGGTGGCCAAGCGCTCGATGATCTCCCACGATCCGTTGTTGACCAGTGGGCTCCCGATCTTCCTTTTCGGGAGATTGGTGGTTCCGTCCCAGGTGGACCAGGCGCTGATTGAGGTTCCGAGCAGTGCGGGAAACGTGTATTTCGCAACCCTAGTTCAGAAGGATGCCTGAGATGCCGGCTACCGGATTTGATATACCGATCTTGCCCAGGCTTGACGATGTCGAGAAGTTGCTTCATGGTCTCTTCGGGCGCGAGGTTACCGCCAAGCGGCTTCCCCAGCTGACCGCTGTCGACGACCCATGGCTGCATGCGGACTACCGCGACAAGGATGGGCGACTCCGGGCCATGGCGGTATGCGACAAGGGGGTGGCACTCGCCTTTGGAGGCGCGCTCTCGTTGATACCTCCGGCGGTTGTCAAGGAGTCGGCGAACGCGGCCGCTTTGCCGGAGAACCTCTTCGACAACGCCTACGAGGTGCTAAACGTCTTTGCCAGCCTCTTCAACGATCACCGCCAAGGGGCGCTGCACGTTCGCCTTGGCGAAGTCTTGGAGAGGCAGCCCTTCGACGAGGAGATGCGGCTGCTTTTCGAGCAAAAAACCAACCGCGTCGATGCCGGCCTCGAGATTGCCGGTGGCTACGGAGGCGGGAAGATCTCGTTGCGAGTGGCTTGAGATGGCCGCGAGGATAGCCGCAGTCCGGCTGGGCACCTCAGTGGCCGGGAAGCCGGCGCACCTCGGTCCGGTGCCGGCATTTGACTGGCGCCTGCGCGAGAGCGCGCCCAAGGGGCTGCTCTCCACGCTTGGCAACTTCGACTGGATCCTTCTGCTCGACCATTCGGTTCTGCCGTCGCGGAGGCTCGTCCCCGATTTGGTGGCGGCCGCGCATTTTGCCGGCCCCGGACGGGTTGTGGTGCCGCGTTGTCCAAACGTTTACGGGCCGCAGCGGCTGGTCGTGGGCGCAGACGAGGACCTCGCCACCGAAAAGGGACGGCTTGCTTTCACCAGCCGGCAGGCGAGGGCCTACGCTGGTGAGCTGGAGGGAACCTCGTTCGTCTCCGATTTGGCGGCGCTGGTTCCGGCTGCGCTCTTTTCCGGGGTGGCCGGTGCGAGGTACCCGGATACCGCCGCGCTCTTTGGCACGCTGCTCGCGACGGCTGAAGTGAGGATCGCCTACCAAGCGGTGGCGTTCTCGACCGAGATCAAGGAGAAGCTGATTCCGGTCGCACCGGCGCCGGATCCCCTGGTCAGTTGCTGCATCATCACCAAGAACGAGGAGCGGGATGTCGAGAAGTGCATCCGTTCCGTGACCGCGCTCGTGGACGAGGTGATCGTCTACGATACCGGTTCGACCGACGCGACTGTTTCAATCGCGCGTGGCTTGGGGGCGACGGTGGTTGACGGCGAATGGCGCAACGACTTTGCCTGGGCTCGCAACCAGGGCTTGGGTTACGCGCGCGGCCGCTGGGTCTTCTGGCTCGATGCCGACGAAGTGCTTGCCGGGGACACCGCCGCGCTCCGGACCCGCCTCGCCGATCCGCTGCTTCCCTACGAGGCCTACTCGATCAGGATCGTCTCCCCGACGGGATCGGGGCTCTCCCGCTCGGAACACTTTGCCAACCGCGTGTTCAGGCGGGCGACCTCTCACTGGCGAGGCGCGCTCCACGAGACGATCTGGCTGCGGGACGGATCGCGGACCAGTTACTCGGTCCAAGCCGACGAGATCCACCTCGACCACTCGGGATACCTCGACCAGACGATGGGGGAGAAGCACAAAGGCGAGCGCAACCTGGAAGTCGCCTCCCAGAACCGCTCCGCTGGGCACCAGGCTGAAATCGCGCTGCACAAGGCGCGCTCCCAGCTGCTCCTTGGCGAGTACGCTGCTGCTCGCGACCTGTGCCGCAAGTCGGTGATCGGATCGAAGGTGCCGTCGCTGGAGAAGTTCGCCTACCTGGTGATCGCCGACAGCTCCCGGGCGCTCGGCGATTATGCGGAGGCCTATTGGGCGATCGAGCAACTGGACACCATCGGCACCCACCCCTTCATCGGCCTGGAGCAGAAGGCGAGATGCCTATTGGAGGAGGGGCGATATCGAGAGGCGCTTGACGCGGTGACAAAGATCGATCGCTGGATCGCCGACAGCGATGGCCTCACGGCTGACCCGGTGCGGCTCAACGGGATCAGGGCCCAGGCGCTTGCCGGATTGGGCCGTCTCGATGAAGCGGTAGCGGCCATCCTCGATGGACTTCGCTCCGGGCTTCTCGACATCCACTTGGGGGTACTGATCGGGTGGATGGATGAGATCGGCATCGAGCTCTCGGAGCTCGCGAGCGCGATCCCGAAGGAGAAGGAGAACGTGGTCGTAGCCCAGCTACTCCAGATCAATGCCGAGGTGGCAGATCGGGTGATCACCGGGCTGCTTGCCGAGATGCCCGGGAACCGGGCGCTGCTTGCCGCGGCGTCGCTGGTGGCGAGGGTGCTTCCGCTAGAGCGCGCCGCCTACTGGTCCCAGCTGCTGGTGGATGCGAACCTCGGGCTCTCGTCCCCGCTGATCGCGATAGCGAAGGACGAAAGTTCGGATCGCGATCGCCGGCTCGAGGCCGCGCGAATCGGTTGTGAAGAGCAGCAGATTGGCGAGTGTGCCTCCATCTTCATGGAACTTTCCGCCCTAGGCGCCCGCCGCTAGAGCGCTACGGCGAACGCCAGCTCTTCAAGCGCGGCCGGGCCGCGGTCGCGGTAAACGGTCACCTCTCCCTCTCCCGAGACCCTCAACTCTCCGTTTGAGCCGCGGATCAGCGCGGTGCGCTCGTCGATCGCGACGATTACGGCGGAGTGGCCCGCGAGCGCGAGCGTGCGTTCCTTGCGGTCGCGGTTCCAGGCGTTTGCGTGGGGGAGGACGGCGATCCCTGGAAATATCCCCAACCCCAGCGTGAGCGCTCCACCGCGCGGATCGATCATCGGGTTGGCAAGAACCATTGCCGACGCCGATGACGCCACCAGCGTTCCTCCCTGCCGGATGACCTCCTTGATCGCTTCCAGCGTTGGCGAGTCCTTGAGCACCGACCTCAGGTGCAGTGGAGAGCCCCCGGTGAGGTAGAGCAGTCGGGACTTTGCCACCTCGCCAGCGAGCCCGTAATCGCACGCGTCGGCCCGTGAGTAGATCGGTACCGGCCGCACCGGATAGCCAAGGCCGGAGAAGTATTCGGTAGCCCTAGCGACCGCCAGCTGCGGCGACTCAAAGGCGGCAGCGGTGGGGAGGACGGTGATCTCTTTCGGCCGCTCTGCCTCGAGAAGCTCGCCATCGAAGGAGCACCCCTCGCAAAACTCTCCGCCTCCGACGAGGGCGATTGTCCCGGTGTTGTGCTCCATGGTCGGCTAGCCTACCACCGCGAACGGCCCGCCTGACTAGCATGCCGCGAACAACGTTGCTACTCTTCTTGATGGTGGGGAAGCGCGTTGGAGTGGTTGGTGGCGGGACGATGGGTTCCGGCATCGCCGAGGCGTGCATCCGTTCGGGCTTCTCGGTCATGCTGCGGGTCAGGACAGAGCGGAGCGAGCAGGCGGCCAGGGCTTACGTGCTGCGCACGCTCGCTCGAGACCTGGAGCGCGGGAAGATCGATCGCAAAGCCCACGACGCCGCTATCGAGCGGCTTACCGTCACCACCAAGCTCGAGGATCTCGCCGAATGCGATCTGGTCATCGAGTCGGTGGTCGAGGACCTGTCGGTTAAGCGCCACCTCTTTGCCGAACTAGACCGGCTGCTCGCTCCAGATGCGCTGCTCGCTACCAACACATCGACGCTTGCCGTTGCTTCACTCGCGGCAGCGACCAAGCGCCCGGAGAAGGTGGTTGGGATCCACTTCTTCAACCCGGTTTCGCGGCTCTCGCTGGTGGAGGTGGTTCGAACCCTGGTGGTATCGGAGGAGACCGTCGAGAGGGCATCAGCCTTTGCACGAAGCCTCGGCAAGGAGCCGATAACGGTTGCAGACGAGGCTGGGTTCGTGGTGAACGCGTTGCTCTTCCCCTACCTCAACAGCGCGGTGAAATTGCTCGAACGCCATGTGGCGTCGATGGAGGATATCGACCGCGCCATGAAGCTCGGATGCAACTTTCCGATTGGGCCATTTGCGCTTCTTGATCTGGTCGGGCTCGATGTCGCCCAAGCGATCTTGGGCGAACTCTACCAGGAGTCCGGAGACCCGGCGGTGCTGGCCGCTCCGACGATCAAGCGGATGTGCGCCGCCGGCTATCTTGGCAAAAAGACTGGTCGGGGTTTTTACACCTACTAGAACGGGTTAGTATGGCGAGGCTTGCGCGTCCCGATCGCGAATGGATGATGAGGACTTACGCCGGACATTCGTCCGCACGGGCCAGCAACGCCCTCTTCCGCTCGAACTTGGCAAAAGGCCAGACCGGCCTGTCTGTCGCCTTCGACCTGCCGACCCAACTTGGCTACGACCCGGACTTTCCGCAGGCGCGGTCGGAGGTCGGGAAGGTAGGGGTTGCGGTCTCCCATCTTGGCCACGTCCGGGAGCTTTTTGCCGGGATTCCCCTTGACGCGATGAACACCTCGATGACCATTAACGCCACCGCTCCCTGGCTCTTCTCCCTCTACCTTGCGCTCGCCTCCGAGCAGGGGGTCGAGCACCGGACCCTCGCGGGAACCACCCAGAACGACATCGTCAAGGAGTACCTCTCCAGAGGTACCTTCATCTTTCCCCCAGAGCCATCGAAACGGCTAACTGTCGATTTGATCTGTTACTCGGTGAAGCACGTTCCAAAGTGGAACCCGATCAACGTCTGCAGCTATCACCTCCAGGAGGCTGGCGCGACTCCTGTCCAGGAGGTTGCCTACGCCCTCGCGACCGCGATTGGCGTTCTCGACGCCGTGAAGGCGTCGGGACAGGTAGACGAGAAAGAGTTTGCCAGCGTTGTAGGAAGGGTCTCCTTTTTCGTCAACTCCGGAACCCGCATCGTTACCGAGATCTCCAAGATGCGCGCCTTCACCCGGCTGTGGGATCGGATCTGCTTCGAACGGTACGGTATCGGGGATCCGAACCTGCGCCGGTTCCGCTACGGCGTCCAGGTCAACTCGCTGGGCCTTACCGAGGTCCAACCGGAGAATAACGTCTACCGGATCCTGCTGTCGGCGCTCGGCGTCACCATGTCGCGAGAGGCGAGGGCGAGGGCCCTCCAGCTTCCGGCGTGGAACGAGGCGATCGGGCTTCCGCGGCCATTCGATCAGCAGTGGTCGCTCCGGGCCCAGCAGATCCTGGCTTTCGAGACCGACCTGCTCGAGTACCCGGACATCTTCGAAGGGAGCATGGTGGTCGAGGAGATCACCGCTGGGATCTGCGAAGACGCTATGGCCGAAGTAACCCGAATTGTCGAAGCCGGTGGGGTTTTCGCCCAGATCGAAGAGCTCAAGACCGAGCTGGTACGGGCGCAAGCGGCCCGGACACATCAGATCGAGACCGGCGAGCAGGTGGTCGTGGGGCTGAACCGCTTTACCGAATCCGAGCAGTCTCCGCTACTCACCGCCGGTAGCCGAGCCCATTACGAGGCGGATGCGGAGGAGATCGACGGTGTTGTAGCCGCGCTTGCCAGTTTCAAGGCTTCGCGCGACCGGGTCCAGATCGAAAGGGCGCTCTCCAACCTGGCCGCCGCCGCTCGCGGTGGAGACAACATCATCCCCCCGTCGATAGAGCTGGCTCGAGCCGGAGGAACCACCCAGGAGTGGGCGGACACCTTGCGGGAGGTCTTCGGGGTGTACCGTGCCCCAACCGGTATCAAGGGAGCTCACGGAGTCCGGGGGGAGCACCTATCGTTGATCGCGAGCCGGGTCGCGAGGCTTCCCGGCGGACCGGCGCGCCTGCTTGTTGCCAAGCCGGGCATGGATGGCCACTCCAACGGAGCCGAGCAGATCGCCGCCGCCGCGCGTGATTCCGGTTTCGAAGTCATCTACCAGGGCATCAGGCAGAGCCCGGCGGAGATCGCCGCCGCCGCCCGCGATGAGGATGTGGATCTTATCGGGCTTTCGATCCTCTCCGGTTCCCACGAGCGCCTGATCGCCGAGGTGATGGAGGAGCTTGCCGGCGCGGGGGTGAGCGCGCCGGTGGTCGTTGGTGGTATCATTCCGGCTGACGACGCCGTCCGGCTCAAGTTGCTTGGCGTGCGGGCGGTCTACACCCCGCGGGACTACCAGATAGCCGGAATCATGGCCGATTTGGCCAGGCTGGCCGAAAACCAGCGATTATCTGCTCAAGATCCAGGCCAGCAGGTCGAATGGTAAGCATGCGACTTCGGGGGTTGGTATCTCTAGGAATCGGTTTGGCGGGCGTTGCCCTGGCAGCACTCGGCTATCACGAGCAGCAGGCGATCGAGGGGTTGGGAGGGTCTGTAGTGGGGTTCTTGGCTGTAGTTCTTTCACTGGCGTCGAAGGAGCGCAAGGAGGAGGTGGTCTTTGCCGCGGAAACGGTCGCAGATGCCGAGCCGGTGGATCCGATCACTGATCCTTTGACTGGCCTTCTGAACGACATCTTCTTCTCCGGCCTGCTCGGCACCAAAGTGGCGACGGCGAGGCGTCGGCTGTGGCCGCTTAGCATCGTTCTGCTTCAGCTGGTGATCGCCACCGACGACGATGCCGCCATTGATTCGGCCGTCTACGAGTTTTCGAACATCGTCCGCACCACCATTCGGACTGCCGACGTTGCTTGCCGCGTGGGCGCCCGCACTTTCGGGCTTCTTCTCGACGATACCGACGAGGACGGGGCTGCATGGGTGGCCGAGCGGATCCAGATCGCCCAGGCTCGCCGGGCCGATAACTCGGTAGTGAAGGTGTGTGCCGGGGTCTCCAGCTATCCGAGCCACGGGATCGAGCCCGAGGAGTTGATGACCACGGCAAAAGAGGCCCTCCGCAGGTCGATGGAGGAGGTCGAGACTCCTGGTCTCGGCAAGGTGATCGTTGCTCCGCAGCGGCCGCTCTGACGCTTGCCCGTACTGGAACGGGCCCGGCGGACAATTCTGGGAGCCAACTTAAATTTTTTGACCGGCCGACCAGCACGGTTGGCGTTTCTGGATGCACTGGCGGTCACGGCCCGGGTGGTTCTCTGTTAGTGTCTACTGGGACGTGCTGAAGTAGTCTGGCGCGAGTGCCGGGCAAACACGGTAGGAGGGTCTTGGATTTGAGGCGGTTGTCGAGGGCAGCGGTCAGCCGGGGGGCTGTGGTTCCCCTGATCGCGGCGCTCGTGGCCGCCGGAACCGGGACAAGCTGGACGCCCTCGAGTAGCCAGATTCAGGATGCCAAGGCGCAGGCGGCGGCGCTCACCGCCAAACTGGCTCAGCTTCGGGCCGAGACGCAAGCCGCGGCGTTAAGTTACCAGACGGCACAGCTGCAGGTACAACAGACGCAGGCGAATATCGCTGCAACCAGGACCAAAGTAGCGGCCGAGCAGACCCGGCTCAAGCTGCTGCGGAAGCAGGTCTCCGCCGAGGCGCTCAACCTTTTCGAGCAGTCCGGCTCCACCGCTCCGTTTCTTGCGATTATGCAAGGGGGGGCGAACAGCGCCGCGATCGTGCAGGAAGACGTCTCCACCGCCTCGTCCATCCAGCAGCAGGCGGTCACCAGCTACCAGATGGTTAAGCAGCAGCTCCAGTCGCAGCTGCTCCAGTTGGGTTCGCTCGAGAAGCAGCAGCAGGCGGCGGTGAAGGTCGCAGCTCAAGACCAGGCGAACATTCAAGCGAACGTGAACCAGGCCCAGTCCCAGCTCGCCTCGGCCAACCAGCAGGTGGCCCAGTTGGTCGCTCAGCAACAGGCCGCGGCGGCACAAGCGGCGGCACAAGCAGCAGCCCAGGCCGCGGCGGCCGCGGCGGCACAAGCGGCGGCACAAGCAGCAGCCCAGGCGGCACCACCACCACCGCAGGCCCAAGTACCAGTTTCGAACTCCGGCTACGCCAACCCCTTCCGCGCTATCGGGAATCTTCAGCCTGAGCGCATTGACCAAGGGGTGGATTTTGCTGGTAACGGACCGGTGTACGCGATCGGTACTGGAGTGGTTATCAACATCAGCAATTCAGGTTGGCCGTATGGGAACTATATCACCTACCGGCTCACCAGCGGTCCTGCCTCAGGGGACGTAGTTTATATTGCCGAGGACATATCTCCTCAGGTCCAGCCTGGTGAGACCGTGGGTCCCAATACTGTAATCGGATACATGGGGCAAGGCGGGATCGAGACCGGATGGGCAAATCCGGCTGGTGACGGCACCACGATGGCGGCGATCAGCGGCGAGTGGCCGGTGAATGCATCGACCGGGTTTGGTTATAACTTTTCCCAACTCCTATCCAGTTTGGGAAGTCCTGGCGGATACGTACAAAACTATGTTTATGGGGGAGCTCCCGGCTTTCCGGCATGGTAAAAGCCTAACCTGGCTATCTAAAGCTGCTCCTTCGGTGGTGGCCCTTGGCCCACCACCGGTTCTGGAAGCGCCAGCTGGCTGGATCCTGCCGAGGAAAAGCCTCCTCGCCGGTTGTGGTTTTCTCGGCGGCCAGGATCGCCACAGCCGCGGCAACAGCGGCCACCGCCTCCTCTTCGGTGATCCGGATCACAGCGGGATGTTCCCGTGCTTGCGGCGGGGGATGTCCTCCTGTTTTGAGCCAAGCATCGCAAGCGCCGCGATCAACACCGCCCTCGTCTCCGCCGGGTCGATGACGTCGTCGATGTACCCGCGTTCGGCGGCGATGTACGGATTGGCGTATCGCTCGGTGTACTCGTCGATCAGCTCCTGCCGGCGCAGCGTTGGATCCGCCGCCGAGGCGAGTTCCCGCCGGTGGATCACCTCGACGGCTCCCTGCGGGCCCATCACCGCCAGTTCGGCCGATGGCCAGGCGAAGGCGAAGTCCGCTCCGATCGACTTGGAGTTCATCACCACGTAGGCGCCGCCGTAGGCCTTCCTGGTGATTACCTGGATCCGGGGAACCGACGCCTCGGAGAAGGCGTAGAGAAGCTTGGCGCCGTGGCGGATGATCCCGCCGTACTCCTGATCGATCCCGGGAAGGAAGCCGGGCACGTCGACCAGCGTGATAAGCGGTATGTTGAAGGCGTCGCAGGTCCTCACGAAGCGGGCCCCCTTCTCGGAGGAGTCGATGTCGAGGACTCCGGCGAGCACGGCTGGCTGGTTGCCGATTACCCCGACCACCTTTCCGTCCATCCGGGCAAAGCCGCAGGTGATGTTGCGGGCCCAGTGAGGGAAGTACTCCAGGTACTCCTGGTCGTCGACGATCTCGGTGATGACGTTCTTCATGTCGTAGGGCTGGTTGGATGAGGATGGTATCAGCTCGCGGAGCGCCAGGCACGTCCGGTTGGGATCGTCCGCCGAGAGCCGGGAGGGCGGCATCTCCATGTTGTTCGATGGAAGGAACTCCAGCAGGTACTTCACTTCGTCGAGGCAGGACTTTTCGTCGTGGAGGACGAAGGAGGCGACGCCGGACTTGGTGGCGTGGCTCATGGCGCCGCCAAGCTCCTCAAGGGTCACCTCCTCGCCGGTGACCGTCTTGACGACGTCGGGTCCGGTGATGAACATGTGGGAGGTGTTTTGGACCATGAAGATGAAGTCGGTCATGGCCGGCGAGTACACCGCCCCTCCGGCGCACGGGCCAAGAATCACGCTGATCTGGGGGATGACGCCGGAGCTGGCCACGTTCCGGCGGAAGATGCCGCCGTACGAGTGGAGGGAGACCACCCCCTCTTGGATCCGGGCGCCGGCTCCATCGTTGAGGCCGATCATCGGGACGCCAACCGATGCGGCAAGGTCCATCACCTTGTGGATCTTTTCGGCAAACACCTCGCCGAGAGCTCCGCCAAAGACGGTGAAGTCCTGCGAGAAGAGGCAGACCCTTCGGCCGCCGATGGTGCCGAAGCCGGTGATGACTCCGTCGGTGTAGGGGCGATTCTTCTCCAGGCCCATTCCGTTTGCGCGATGGCGGGCGAGGAGGTCGAGTTCCTGAAAGGAGCCCGGGTCGAGGAGGTATTCGATCCGCTCGCGTGCGGTCATCTTCCCCTTGGCGTGGTGCTTGGCCACCGCCGCTTCGGAGCCGGCGTGGTACGCCTGCTCCCGCCGCTCCCGCAGCTCTTCCAGCCGTTTCGACATAGGGTGATCGGTCATAGCCTCCTAGGCTATCAGCTCGGGCTCTTCGGCAGGGAGGCGGCGGTGCAAGGGGGAGATCTTGTGGGGTACACGACGACCCTCGAAGTCGACGCCGCGCTCGATCTTTACCGGCAGGGACTCTTTCCGCTCCCCGCCGGAGGAGCCTTTGCGTGGTTTTTTCCCGAGGTTCGCGCGGTGATGCGGCTTGGGCCGGAAGCGATCCCGGTCCCAACCTCGACGATCAAGCTTGCCAGCCGCTACCGGGTGGCGATCGATTCGAACCCGCTGGCCGTGGTGGAGGCGTGCGCCGGCACTCCCCGTCCCGGCGGTTGGATCGATGATGAGATGATCGGCTTCTACAAGGGGGCGATCCGGGCTGGGCACCTCCACTCGGTGGAGGTGTACGACGACGGAGATCTTGCAGGCGGTCTATTTGGGATCACAACCGGTGGTGTCTTCTGCGGAGAGTCGATGTTCCATGCCGCGCCCAATACCTCGAAGTTGGCGCTGGCGGTGCTGGCCGCAGAGGCGCGCCGCTGCGGCTACGCCCTGATCGACGGGCAGTGGATCACCAGCCACCTGATCTCCGTGGGTTTTGTAGCCGCCGACAGGAGGAGTTACCGGAGGATGCTTGCGGATGCGGCCAAAGCGTCTCCGTTGCCGCTTCCGAGTGGCCCCCTAGAGCTGGACCGTGCGCGGCTGCGAAGGCTTATCGCCCCGCTTCCGCACGCCTGACCGCAAACCAGGCTCCGGGAAGAAGCCCGGCGGCGATCACCATCTTCACCAGGTCGCCAAGGAGGAAGGGGAGCACGCCGAGTACGATCGCGGAGCCCAAGCCCACGTGGATGGAGAGCATGAGCCCGGTGACTCCGAAGGCGTAGATAACGATGTTCCCCAGCGCCATTGTGGTAACCATCCGGATCGGAGTACGATCCATCTTGCTCTCCGCCAGCGCCCCGACCACGAGCCCGGCGGCGATGAAGCCGACGAGGTACCCGAACGAGGGAGAGAGCGCCACCTTCACTCCACCCACCCCTCCGGCGAACCACGGCAGGCCGGCGAGCCCGGCTGCAAGGTATAGGAGAGTTCCCGCAATCGCCCTGCGGTGGCCGAGGGCGGCGGCCCCGAGCAGGACGGCCAGGGTCTGCCCGGTAAGCGGCACCGGGGTGAAGGGGAGCGGTATCGAGATCTGGGAGAAAACTCCGATGAGTGCGGCGTAGCTTGCGACCAGGGCTATCTGGACCGGCAGCGAGTCGCTAAGCAGGTCGCTTAGAGTCTTGCGCTTCAAGGTGTGGCTATACATTGCGCTCCTTTCGGTCCGTCCAAAGCTGGCGGTGCGATGCGTGGGTCGCCTCTTAGCTTATTGAATCCTTCACCCGGTTTCAGCCGGTGCGGGCGTGCCCGACACCCGGACCCGTTCTGGTACTCTCGAATCTGGCGAGGGGTTGGGGTGTATGAGTCGCGGGCAGATCCACCGTATAGACCAGGTAGCTTCGGTGCTAGAGCGCCCTTCGGCTTCGCGGTGGGCGTGGCACCTGATGTTCGCGGCGTCGATGGCGGTGGTCATCGCCCTTACGATCGCGTATCCGTCGCCACAAGGCAGGGACGAGACCTACCTGATCGTGTCGGTAGCCGCGATGGCGGTGGTTTGGGTGCTGCTCGGCCCCCGAGCCCTCGGCGCCGGCTCGAAACGGTGGTGGATTCCAGGAGCCCTTCTTGGCTCTGAGGCGCTGCTGCTGGCGATCGCGGTGCTCTTCAACGCCAACGCCAGCTACGCGATCATATGGCTTGCGGCGCTGGGCTACGCGCTGCTTCCGCTCCCGGTGTCGCTGGCCGGAGTGGTCGTTTACGAGATACTGATCGGTGCTGAGTCCCACTACTTCTCGGTCCCGGCGGTCCCGCTCTCCGAAGCCCTGGCCTGGATCCTGCCGGTTGCGATCTCTGGAAGCTTCATCGCCACCTTCGTCACCCGCCTGGTCGATCAGCGGAGGCAGCTCGCCGAGACCGTGGTCGAGCTCCACAACGCCCAGGGGAGGCTGTCCGACCTCTACCGGCAGATCGGGGAGCGGCGAGAGCGGGAGCGGATGGCGGAGCGGATCCACGAGAGCATTGCCCAGCAGCTGATCGGGATCTTGCTGGTGGCGAGGGGGGCTGATGCCCGGCTAGCCGGCGAGGAACTCAAGCTGATCGCCGGCGAAGCCGAGACCGCCCTCGAGGCGGCCAGGCGGCTCATCAACAGCATCGATGGGCAAGAGGAGGGGGTAACCCTCGCTGACGTTCTCGAGGTTCAGGCGGCCCGTCTGGACGCCGCTGGCCTGATGGCCGAGGTGGTGGTCTCCGAGCTTCCCTGTCTTGACGAGGACCAGCTCGAGTGCTTGGCGGTCATCGCCAGGGAGGCGGTGACCAATATCTTGAAGCACGCCGGCGCTTCGCGTGCCTCCATAACGCTCAAGGCAAGCGAAAAAGAGGTGGAGCTTTCCATCGACGACGATGGAAAGGGGTTTGTGACCGCGAGCGCCCAGCAACCGGATCACTTCGGGCTCCGGTTGATGCGCCATCGAGTCGAGCAGTCGCTTGGTGTTCTCGAGGTCCTCTCCTCTGTCGGGTGCGGAACCAAAATCGCGGTCAGGATGCCGGTGTGATCCGGGTTGTCATCGTCGACGACCATCCGATAGTGCGGCGCGGACTGGCGCAGGTCTTCTCCCACGCCCCGGACATGATCATCGTCGGGGAGGCGAGCGGGGTCTTAGACGCCCGTCCCCTGATCGAACGAGAGGAGCCGGACGTGATCTGCTCGGACCTCAAGCTCGCCGACGGGGATGGCACCGATCTCATCGGCTGGGTTAGCCGCCGGGGGAGGGGCGTTCCGCTGGTTCTGACCACCTACGACCAGCCCGCTCTAGCCCGTTCCGCCATCGTAGCCGGGGCCCGCGGATACCTCCTCAAGGACGCCGGCGAGGAGCTGCTCTTCGATGCGGTCAGGGCGGTAGCCGCGGGATCCACCTACTTCGCCACCTCGATCAGCAAGAGGCTTGGGGACGTGGTCGATACCGAGGTAATCCTCTCCGAGCGGGAGATCGAGGTCCTGAGGCTGGCATCGCAAGGATCGACAAACCAGATGATTGCGCGCAGCCTTGGGATTCACGAGGGGACGGTGAAGACCTACTTCGCCAGGGTTTTTGCCAAGCTGGACGTGAATACCCGGGCCCAAGCCGTCGCCACGGCCCTCCAACGCGGCTTCATCCTCTCCGAGCCCAGGGAGTGATGGCACAACTACCTTTGGCTGTGTTGCCGGTGTGTTAAACCGGCGCCCCCGACGGCCGAATCGGAGCTAGCGCCGTGGCTATCCTGGCAAGCAGGCGCCGGGGATTAGTTGAGGAGGGCGTCGTGCTCCTGACCGAGAGAGACAAAGAGAAGCTGCTGATGGTTGTGGCGGGCGACCTTGCTCGCCGGCGGCTCCAGCGTGGTCTTGCCCTCAACTACCCGGAGTCGGTTGCCCTGATCTCGTGCGAACTTCTGGAGCAAGCGCGAGAGGGGGTCGGTGTAGCCGAGCTGATGGTAGCTGGCACCCGTATCCTCCGCCGCGACCAGGTCATGGAGGGGGTGCCCGAGATGGTTGACGAGGTGCAGATAGAAGCGACTTTTCCCGACGGCACCAAGCTCGTGACCGTGCACAACCCGATCCGATAAGAGGCGGTACGCAGGATGATTCCGGGTGAATACCTGCTGGAGGAGGGCGAGATCGTTCTCAACTCCGGAGCCGTCGAAGTCGAGATCGAGGTTTTTAACTCCGGCGATCGGCCGGTACAGGTGGGGTCGCACTTTCACTTTGCCGAGGTGAATGAGGCGCTGCTCTTCGATCGCGCCGCTGCCCACGGGCACCGCTTGGGCATCGCGTCCGGGACCGCCGTGCGCTTCGAACCGGGCCAGACTCGCCGCGTCGTGCTCATCGGCTTCACCGGTGGCGAAGCCGAGGGGCGGTGACGGTGCGGATTACGCGTTCTGAGTACGCGGCCCACTACGGGCCTACCACCGGCGACCGGGTGCGGCTGGCCGACACCAGCCTGGTGGTGGAGGTGGAGTTCGACCTCACCACATACGGCGAGGAGGCCAAGTTCGGAGGCGGCAAGACCATCCGCGACGGGATGGGGCAGAACCCGGTGATAACCCGCGCTGGGGGCGCTCCCGACCTGGTGATCACCAACGCGCTGATTGTAGATGCCAACGGCATCTACAAGGCGGATGTCGCCGTGCGCGACGGCATGATCGCCGCCATTGGCCACGCCGGCAACTCGTTGGTCTCAAGGGGCGTGGATATCGAGATCGGCGCGAGCACCGAGATCATCGCCGGGGAGGGGATGATCTTGACTGCGGGGGGCGTCGACAGCCATGTCCACTTCATCTCCGCCGACCAAGTCGCCACCGCGGTCTCGTCGGGAGTGACGACCATGCTCGGAGGCGGGACAGGCCCGGCCACCGGGACCAACGCCACGACGGTGACCCCGGGATCCTGGTACCTTGCCCGGATGATGGAGGCGGTCGATGGACTGCCGGTGAACGTTGGTTTCATGGGCAAGGGCAACTCCTCGTCGCACGAGGCGATTCGGGAACAGGTGCTGGCCGGAGCGATGGGGTTGAAGCTCCACGAAGACTGGGGTTCGACGCCACGAGCGATACGCACCTGCCTGGACATTGCCGAGGAGGCCGACGTCCAAGTGGCGATCCATACCGACACTCTCAACGAGGCAGGGTTTGTCGAAACCACCATCGAGGCGGTTGCCGGACGGACCATCCACGCCTTCCACACCGAGGGAGCCGGCGGGGGCCACGCGCCCGACATCATCAAGGTGGCGGGGTTGGCGAACTTCCTCCCCTCCTCTACCAACCCGACCAGGCCGTTTACGGTTAACACGATCGAAGAACATCTGGACATGTTGATGGTCTGCCACCACTTGGACCGCGGGGTCGCCGAAGACGTGGCCTTTGCCGACTCCCGGATCCGGCCCGAGACCATAGCCGCCGAGGACGTGCTCCACGATCTGGGGGCAATCTCGATGATCTCCTCGGACTCCCAGGCCATGGGTCGGGTGGGGGAGGTAGTCGTAAGGACGTGGCAGACCGCGCACAAGATGAAGCTGGAGCGCGGCGCGGCAGAGGGGGACTCGGATCGCGCCGACAACCAGCGGGTGAAGCGGTACATCGCCAAGTACACCATCAACCCGGCCATAGCCGCCGGGATCGGCGAGTACGTCGGTTCGGTAGAGGTGGGCAAGCTTGCCGACCTCGTCCTCTGGAAGCCTCCGTTCTTCGGAGTCCGGCCGGAGATGGTGATCAAGTCGGGGATGATCTGCCACTCGCCGAGCGGGGATCCGAACGCCTCGATTCCGACCCCTCAACCCCGCCTCTACAAGCCCCAGTTCGGCTCGATGGGCCGGGCGGCGCCGGCCCTCGGGGCGACGTTCGTCTCGGCGCCAAGTCTGGAAGCGGGTACGCTCCCGGCGTCCGGACGGCGGTACTTGCCGGTGAGGAGTACCAGAAGCATCTCCAAGGCGGACATGGTGCATAACGCCAGGACCGGCGTGATCGAAGTGAATCCGCAGACCTACGAGGTCCGGCTGGACGGGGAGATCATGACCTCGCTCCCGGCAACCGAGCTTCCGATGACGCAGCGGTACTTCCTCTTTTAGCCATGGAAGCTGCCGCAACCGGATGCACCGCAGAGACGATTGCGAGGATGCACTACTTCTTTGATGCAACCTTTCCAACCGGGGCTTACGCGCACAGCTTCGGCTTCGAGAGCTTCGTGGTGGCGGCGGCCCCGGCTACGGTCGAAGGCGCCGGCCGCTGGATACGGGAGTTTCTCGCCTTCGCGCTCTGGCCCGCGGATCTGGAGGTCATAAGCCGGACACTGGAGTCGGGGTTGGATGGGCGTGAAGGTGGCGGCCTGTTCGACCTAGACCGCAGGTTGCACGCCTCCCGGTCCACCGCGGAAGCACGGCTCGCCGCCTGCAGGCTGTCTGCCTCGATTCGCGCCGCCGCTACCTGCGCCTACCCGGAACTTCAACTTCCCGGGGTGGCCGCGGGGTTTAAGGAGCCGGCGTCCGCGGTAGCCGTGGTCGCGCTCTCGCTGGGGTGGCCGGAGTTGCAGACGCGCCTTCTCTACCTTGTCTCCCAGGTGGTATCGCTGGCGTCGGTACTGGTCCGGCACGGCCGGCTTGGCCAATCCGGCCAGCTGCAGCTGGTGGAGGGGTTGAACGCGGAGTGCGCCAGGCTGGCGGCGACTCGACCGGACGGAGCCCAGCTGGCGGCGCCGGCTTTCAACTGGTCATTGGAGCGGGATCAGATCCACCACGTGACGCTCTCGCCGCGTCTCTACCAGTCGTGATCAAGGAGGTTGATATGGAAAGAGCAGCCGATGCGGGAATCCTCTCCATCAAGGCGCCGCTTACGGTCGGGGTAGGGGGGCCGGTTGGCTCCGGCAAGACCATGCTGGTGCGCCGGCTTGTCGAGTCGATGAGCGCAGAGCTGTCGATCGGCGTGGTGACCAACGACATCTACACCAAGGAGGATGCGGAGTTCCTCTGGCGCCTGGAGATCCTCGACCCCGACCGGATCGTCGGTGTCGAGACCGGCGGCTGCCCGCACTCGGCGATCAGGGACGACGTCTCGATGAACCTCGCCGCGGTGGGCGAACTTCGGGCGCGCCACCGGGATCTGGATCTGATCCTGGTGGAGTCGGGAGGCGACAACCTTACCGCTTCCTTCTCCCCCGATCTCGCCTCGGTCTCGATCTACGTCATCGACGTGGCCCAGGGCGACAAGATCCCGCGCAAGGGAGGACCGGGTCTCACCCACTCGGACCTGCTGGTTATCAACAAGATCTCCCTTGCCGGTTACGTCGGTGCCGACCTCGAGGTGATGGGCCGTGACTCGGCTGCGCTTCGGGGCGGCCTTCCTGCCGTCTTCGCCGATCTCGCCACACTGGTCGGGTTGGAGGAGATAATCGGCTGGCTCCGCCGGCAGCTGAGGTAGGCGTGGTTCAACCGGATTCGCTACTGGAAATCGAGGTTGACGGAACCGGTGCTGCGGCCGTCCACCGGACCGGGCAGTTCCGAATCTCGCGCCGCTGTGGCGCCCTGCACGGGCTCCCCCTCTACCTGATCACCGAGGTGGGTCCCGGCCTATTCCCCGGTGAGCGCCACGAGATCCGGATCCGTGTCCGGGAGTCAGCGCGGGTGGCGATCGCCGGACAGTCGGCCCTCAAGATCCACGCCGGGGAGGCCGCGTTGCCAGCGGTGTTGCGAGTCCAAATCGAGGTGGAGCGTGGGGCGACCCTGCTTTTCATGCCGGAGCCGGTGGTCGGGTACTCCGGCTCCCGTCTCGACTCCGCTACCGATATCGACGCCGATGCCGGCGCAATCGCCGCTGTCGGCGAGATCATCGCCCACCCGGCATCCACTCCGCACTTTGGCGCTCCTCTCCTCCTCTCCACTACGGCTACCATCCGTTTGGGCGGCGATTTGGCGATGGCCGACCGCTTCTCCTCTTTTGGCGACCCGGTTTTCACCCCGGCGGAGGCGTGGTTGCGGGCTACCGGCGGCGGGTGCGTCGGATCGCTCTACCTCTTGGGAATGGAGCCTCCCGCGTCAAAGGCTTGTGCCGCTGGACCGGCTGAGACCCTTCTCGCCACTCCGATAGAGAAGGTGTCGGTGCTCCGGGTTCGGGCTCCTGAGGCCGACCGGATCCAGGCGGTCTTCCGGGAGTACGCGGCTTCGCTGTTTGAGGTAGGCCAAAGCGCGGTTAACGCTGGCGCAATGGCGCCGTAACACCGGTGGCGTAAGCTCTGCTTCGGCGCCTTTTGTGCCGGATCTTGCAAGGAGGAGCATGGGAGTCTTGGGAGCGCTGCCGGTGGCAGCCGGAGGAGGAGAAGTTTGGTGGCGGCGATGAGCGGTCCCATCGTGCGCACCGTGCTGGGACCGGTGTCCGGCGTGCCGCTTCCGGTAGCCCCGTACAGCCACGCTGTCGCCTATGGGGGGTTAATCTACATCACCGGCCAGATGCCGATCGACCCCGAGACGGGAGAGCTGGTGCCAGGGGGAATCGTGGCCCAGACGCGGCAGGTGATGGAGAATTTGAAGGCGGTTCTTTCCGCCGTGGGTTCCAGGCTGGAGCGCGCCCTCTACGTCAGGGCGTACCTCACCTCCATGGAGCTTTACGCCGACTTCAACTCCGCCTACGCCGCCTACTTTGACGCGAAACTCTTGCCAGCGCGGACTTGCGTTGCGGTGAGCGGGATGGCTGTGGGCGCTGACGTCGAGATCGATATGGTGGCTGCCGAGGGAGAGAGCGCATGACCCCTACCCACGTAGCATCCCGGATGGGGAACGTCCTCTGGGGGCTCCTTCCCAGCGAGCACGACCCCTTTGTCGCCAAGATCCGCTCCGGCGATGTCATCACCGTTGACGCACTCTCCCACGAGGGGATAATGGAGGATCAGGGGCGCGATCCACGGCGCTGGCTAGAGTCGCGCGGTCTCGACCCGTCGCTGGTGCTGCCGGACGCGGTCGAGATTGCTGGCGAGTATCCGGGGCGCGATCCGCTTGCCGACGGGCCGCACGTGGTCACCGGCCCGATCGGAGTGGAGGGCGCGGAGCCAGGAGATGTCTTGAGGGTCGACTACCTCGAGCTTTTGCCGAGGACCCCCTTTGGTGTGGTCTCCTCGCGACACGGCTACGGGGCGCTCCCGGGGGAGTATCCGCTCGAGAGCACGGTTCCGCTCGGCGATCCGGAGATCGAGTGGCCGGGCTTGGTGAGCGTGCTCTGCTCACTCGAGGGGGATCGCGGGAGCGAGAGGCTGCTGATCAAGCCCAGGGGAGCGCTGCCGGCGATTGAACTTCCCTTTGCGCCCTTCCTGGGACTGGTGGGTGTCGTTCCGGCCGGCACCGGGCGCCTGAACTCGATACCCCCGTCCGACTACGGCGGCAACATGGACATCAGGGACCTGGTAACCGGAACCTCCCTCTACCTTCCTGTCCAAATCGAGGGGGCCGGACTCTACTTGGGCGACCCGCACTACGCCCAGGGACACGGAGAGGTTGCACTCACCGCCGTTGAAGCCTCGCTCGCCGCGACCATCAGGGTTTCGGTGTTGAAGGGAGCGGCGGCCACCTCCCTGGTGGGCGCGCTCACCACTCCCTTCGGCGAGAGCGCTACCCACTGGTTTTGCGTCGGGATGGATCGCGACCTTGACGAAGCGATGCGCCGGTCGGTGCGGGAGGCGCTTCGCTTCCTGCGGGAGCGTTTCTCCATCCCTACCGAGGAGGCGTACGCCTACCTGAGCGCAGCGGCCGACTTCGTGGTCACCCAGGTGGTGGACGGGGTGAAGGGAGTCCACTGCCAGCTCCGGAAGCAGGACTTTCGCTCCTACCTGGTGTAGTCTTTGGCGTGAGCGGGATGCAAGGATTCTGGCAGGTTTCGGGCGATACCGGGAGTCCGGCGTAGGCTGGCGCGGTGTCATGGTGAATGTGGCTCGCAAGGCACCCACGCGCACGCGGCTTGCCGGTGATTGCGGGGCCGCACTCTCTTGGCGCAGGTCGTCAGCTGGACCAAAGTTGTTTGTTTTTGGCACCTAGGAGCGTTGGTTGAGCATCGTCGCCACCGCCCTGGCTTGCTCGAGTGCGGCCAAGGAACTCGGGCCGGTTGCGGTGACGTGCCCGACGACCCCGTTGGGCCGGGACCCGCCGTACAGATGAATTGTGGTCCCTGGCTGTGTCGCCATCCGGGCTCGGTGCAGCAGGGCGCTGTTGCCCTGGCCGTCGTTGGGGATGTATACGGTTGCCGCCGGACTCTTCAGGCCCGCCGGTGCCAGCTTCCAATCCAGTATCCCCCTTAGGTGCTGGTGAAACTGGGAAGTCGTGCACGCCTCCAATGTCAGGTCGCCGAAGTGGTGGGGGCGGAGCGCGACTTCGTTGATGAAGACCTCCCCTTGGGTAGAGACCAGGAAGGTCACCGCGCCGATTCCCGAGACTTCCAGCCAGGAGAGCAGCGATTCGGCGAGCCGGCTCGACCTTTGGACGATCGCTTCGGGAAGCTCTGCGGGTATGGTCAACTCCCGATACAAGCCCATCGCGCCGTGGGTCGCGATCGGCGGGTAGGTGACCGACTGGCCGGAGGAGTTCCGGGCAACCAGAACGACGCACTCGGTGGCGACTTCGATATGCCGCTCCGCGATCCAGCTGATCCGCGGGTTGCCCAGGTTCTCGCCGAGGACGCGTTGGGCGTTCCTCCGGGTAACGAAGATCCGGGTGTTGCGGCTGCCGTAGCCGCTTTCCCTGGCTTTGAGGAGTACTGGCCACCCGTGCTCGCCGGCAAAGGCAAAAACGTCCTCCTGACGGGTGATCGGCGCTCGTTGTGGGACCGGGACCCCCGTTTCACCGATCGCCGGGAGCAAGTTGTGAAGCTCGAGCCGGTCCGCGGTGATGGCGAGCGCCTTGGCGTGCGGGCGGAGCACGAATCCTTCCCTCTCCAGCCGCCAGAGATGCACCAGCGGCACAGTCTCCTGGCTGATGGTGGTCACTGTACCGTTGCGCCCCGCTGCGACCAGATCCGGATATCGGCGCGGCGTGCCGATGGTGTACTCCGCTCCGGCCGCGACTGCCGGGTCGCTTCGGGTCGCCGCGAGCACGTGGAGTCCGATCCGGTAGTCGAGCGCCGCCCGGTAGGTCAGCTCCGCCAGTTGCCCCGCTCCAATCATCACCACCTTGGCGGCGAGCGCTTCCGGGCGGGCTCTTGCGGTCCGGCCGATATCGCTGGTTGCGGTCACTGGAAGGGCTCCGGCCGGCTCACCGACGTGTCGGAGACGAACCTTTTTTCCGAGTGCCGCTTGGGCAGGAGTTGTATCGCTTCGATGGGCGTTCCCGCCCACCGGTTGGGGACGGCGGCCGCGAGCATGCTGGGCGTGCTCCTTTCCTTGAAGAGCGGGCGGCCCTGACGATAGCCGCGGTGGCCGCGCCCGGAGACCCCGGCCACCGCCGCAATGCCGGTGGCTCCAACCTCCGAGAACATGCCCGTGATCCCGGAGACGTCGTCCCCGGCCACCACTACTTCCACCTTGGTCATCTGGGTCAAGCTCCAGCTGCTGTCCACGGATGGAAACCTCCTACTGGGCGTCGCGTGCCGGGAGCCAAATTGTCCAGGTTCCATTTCGGATGCGAATGTTTTACGGTTCGTCCTTCCAGTCTTTGGCGGCCAGGTGCACCAATTCTTCGTTCAACAGCTTTCCGAGGACGGCGTTGCGGGCCACGACGCTTAGGAGATGCATGGATTCGTGAAAGGGTTGGTTGCCGCAGCGCACCGAGTGCAACGGGAGGCCGGCTTCGAGATCCCGCCTGCTCCCGGGACCGCGCCGATTCCTCCCACGATGTTGCGCTCACCCGCAGCTGCCAGCAGTTGCACCCGGCGACAAAGGCGGTGGCGTTTGGGGGCTCCGGCAGCAGTTTCGTGCATCGGGAACCTCCGCACTAGCGGCAAAGGCCAGCGCGGAGGCCGCGACGCCGACGGTGGCCCGTGTGCCAAGGGAGGGGATGGCGAAGGGCGCGACCGGCGGATTCTTTCGGCGTATTTGGAGTCTCGAGCCGAGGAAGAGGGTGGCTTTGGCGCGGGGGTGGCCCAACAGGTGGACCAGTGCCGCAAGGTAGGCGCCAATGATGCACTTGGCGATCATTAACTTCAGCTGGCTCATAGTGGAGAAGATCACGGACTTTTCGATGTTGGACCCTCCGGTTGCGGCTTTTGCAGCAAATATCGCGGCGTTGGCCGGGATGGCAAAGGCAACTGCTACCGCCGCGGCAAGCAGAGGGAGCGCCGCGCTGGTGAATGCAAGTTGGCCGATTGACCCGGTAACCTGGTACATCACTAGCCCTTCGGCTGGCTGGCAGCCAATTTCGCTTGGCGGGCGATATATACGAAGACCATCACGTGAACAATAGTACGTGTTATATAACGGGCAAGCTTAATTGCGAGAAAATTTTGAGTCACGGATCGATTTTGGAAGGCGCGGATCGGGGGCCTTGTTTGCAGGGTTTCAGGTTTGCGTTCCGGTCTTGCGCAAGTACCGCTTCTGGGACTTTTCCAGGCGCGCGAACGGAGTGCAGATGGTGATCGTGGATGAGCTCAAGTTTTGCGGATCGCCGTAGCCATGGCGTGGAATCCCCCGTCGGCGTGGATTACCTCGCCGGTGATCGCCCGGGAGAGGTCCGAAAGCAAAAAGCAGGCGGTGTCGGCGGTAGGAGTGGTGGCTTTGCTGTCCCAATTCAGCGGTGCCTGGCGGCGCCAGGCACCGAGAAGCAGGTCGAAGTCGGGGATGCTACTGGCAGCCCGGGTCTCGAGGGGTCCGGCGGCGACGAGGTTTGCCCGCACCGAGTTCGGACCGAGATCCCGCGCGAGGTAACTGTTTAGCGAGCGGAGGGCGCTTTTCAACGGTCCCATCCAGTTGTACATCGGCCAAGCCCTCGAGCTGTCGAAGTCGATCCCTACCAGGCTTGCGCCGTTGGGGGGCGCGAGGTTGAGCAGGAGTTGGGCAAGGGCTGCGTAGGTCCAGACGCTGGTCCGTAGCGCCAGCTCTACGTCTGCAGCCGGAACTCCCATGACCCCGTTAAGGACGCTTCGCGGGGCAAAGGCGATCGCGTGGAGGATCCCGTCAAGACGCCCCCAGCGGTCACGGATCTCCGATTCCACCGTTTGTGCCTCCGTCTCCACTGTGGCATCGAAGGCCAGCACCGGCGGAGTGCCCGGAAGTCTTGCGGCCACCGACTTCGCGGCTTCAAGGTCGCGGGGGTAGGCCGAGAGAATTATTTGGGCGCCCATCTGCAAAGCTCGTCTTGCGACGGCGGCGGCAATGCTGTCGCCGTTGGCGATGCCGGTGATGAGCAGGCGTTTCTCGGTTAGCAATTCGTTCCCTTTCCGCGCAGTTCCCGGCCAAATCCAATTTCCAAAGCAACTCGTAAAAGTCAACAAAGGAAGTATACTACACGAAAAAAAACTCGGAAGAATGTCAGCTTTGGAGTTGGCCGCCCGTGGGCCGGACGATGGCCCAAGTTGGCGAGTACTGGTCAGTGTGGGGGTAGCCAAACGATTGCTGGGCAAAGTTGGCCACCGCCCCGATTCACCTCCACCACTCCCTTTCCAGGGAGCGGGGCAGGGGAGGCCAATCATCCCGTACGGATAGCCCGGGATCCCGATACGGACATCCGCCGGCGGCCGCATCCCGGTATAGGGATGAGACGG
>JAKARV010000010.1:0-45013 GCA_021819205.1 Actinomycetes bacterium
TGCCGCCACCGATCGCTGCCCACACCGCGGAACCAAACTATCTTTCGGCATCGTGGAGCCTTCGGGCTGCATCTCATGTCCATACCACGGCTGGGAGTTCGACGGCTCGGGGAGCTGCACCTTGGTTCCCCAACTCGATCCCAGCATGCCGATCCCGCGAGGGGTGCGGCTGGACACCAAGGCGTGCACCGAGGCAAACGGCCTGATCTGGGTGTGCTTGGGTGAGCCGACAGTCGAGATTCCCGGTTTCCCAGAGTGGAGCGGCGGGGATTTCCACCATGTAGAGTGTGAACCCTACACCTGGCGATGCAGCCCGGAGCGGATGGTCGAGAACTTCATGGACTTTGGCCACCTCGGCTACCTCCACGACGGCCTGCTCGGCAGCCGCGACGACCTTGAAGTTCCCAAGCACCGCGTAGAGCGCGAAGGGGCCGAACTCCACTTCGAACTCACCATGGACGTACCCAGCACCGCCGACAGCTTCCGGGTAACCAACGTCCGCGGGGAGCGTGGCAAGCAGACCAATACTTACGTCGTCTCGGCACCATACACCATCTACTTGCGCAGCTACTACCACGACTCCGGGTCAAGCCGCGTCCTCTACTTCACGGTACAGCCGGAAGAGGAGGGCCTCTCCACCGGATACTGCTTCCAATCTCGCGACTTCGATCTTGCGGGTGACGACGGACAGTACGCCGCATTCCAAGCGATGCTTGCCGAACAAGACCGGCCGGTCGTCGAGAGCCAGACTCCAATTACGATCCCAGCCGAGCTTAGAGAAGAGATCCACCTCCCATTCGACCGGGTAGCCGTGGCCTACCGCCGCCTCCTCGGCGACGTCATGGAAAGGGAGACGCCATGAAGATCACCGAGCTTGCCGCGCTCCGCGACCAGTGGGTACCGATAGAGTTGGAAGTGGCCGTTACCCCGAAGTTGATTCGCCTTTTTGGCGAATCATTCGTGCTCTGGAGAGCCACTGGCGGCTTCCATCTATCCGATGCCCACTGCCCCCACCGCGGTGCCCGCCTCGACTGCGGAATGGAGACCGGAGGCGGGTTGGTCTGCCCTTACCACGGCTGGCGCTTTGGCGAGGACGGCAAGGCAGAGCACATCCCCCAGCTCGATCCAGGGGTGCCGATACCGCCGCGCGCCGTGCTGCGGACCTACCCGGTGGTGGCAAGGTACGGCGTCCTATGGAGTTGCATCGGAAACGCCGCCGCAGAAGGGCCCCCTGGGTGGCATGAGGCAGACGAACTGGGGTGGCGGGTCCAAGTCGACTTCTTCGAAACCTGGAGATCAAGCGGCTTTCGGATCATCGACAACAACCTCGACCAATCACACCCGGCCTTCGTCCACCAAGACACCTTTGGAGACCCGTCGCGCCCTCTGGTACCGAAGTACGAGATCGAGCACACTCCGAACGGCTTTCGCACCCGGATTCCCCAGTACGTTGGCGGTGCCGGCCCCCAGATGGGCGTAGATGACGAGTCGCTCGCGTTCGATCGGATTCAAGAAGCGGAGCTTCTCGCACCGCTAGTGACCCGGGTCCGGCTGATGTACGGGAACACCGCCCCCGACTACGCCTTCTACGGAAGCGTCACTCCGATCGACGACGAGCACTCCAATTACCTTCGGGTCTCGGCGCTCGAAGGCGACGAGCAGGAACAGCCGTACTCGCTCTTTTCCGCCTACAGCCGCCGCGTGGTCGACGAGGACCGGGCGGTGCTCGAGACCACGAGCCCCGACTTCCCTATCGAGCCGACCGGCGAAGTCCACCTCCGCTGCGACCGCAACACCCTGGAGTACCGGCGGCTACTGTCCCGGTTGGCCGGCAGCGTTAAATCTCCAAGAGCGGTTAACGGCTAGCCCCGGCTTGACACCGTGCTTCCCCTGATGAAGTGGAGGTCTTCTTCGTCGTAGCTGACCGGCGTTCCCGCCTCCACCAGGGATGCGAAGCCGTTGTCGGGGTGCATCGTGGTGATCGCGTACAGCTTCGCCGAAGAGTTGTTGACGATCCGGTGCTGGCTTCCGGCCGGAAGAAGCAGGAAGGAGCCGGCAACTACCGGAAACGCCTTGCCATCGCTGATCGCCTGGCCGCTCCCCTTGAGGAACCAGAAGGTCTCGACCGAGCTTGCGTGGCTATTGACCGGCTGCGCGCCGCCAATCTCCCAGATCTCCAGAAAAACCGAAGCATCATAGGTATCGTCTGCCGGCCTGATCAACGCCAGCTTGACGGTGTCTTTCGGACTGATCAAACGCGGCGTGGCGTCGAGCGCATGGTAGAGCCATGCCGGCGGGTTGCCGCTCATGCCGTCTCTTCCCCCTTCTCCAGCTCGGCAAGGCTGGTCACAAAGCCGTAGCACTGGGCCACGTTGTAGATGGTGGCGTCGGCGCAAAAGGAGGGAGAAGTGGTCGCCGTGCACTCCTCAACGAGAACGACATCGTAGCCAAGGCAGGCCGCGTCCACCAGGGTCGCGTAGACACACTGGTCCACGTTCACCCCGGCAAAGAAGAGCGTGTCAACCCTGAGGTTGCGCAAGATGCTGTCAAAAGGAGTGTCGAAGAAGCCGCTCATCCGATACTTCGAGACCTGAATGTCTCCCTCGGCGACCTCGATCTCGTCGATGAGGGCTGCTGACCAGCTCCGCTCCGACAGCACCCGCGAGCCGCTCCCGCAGAGCTCGTCTCCGATGCCTTTCCCCGCACCGTCCGGGTTATACACGTGTAGCACATTGGGCGGGAGGTTGGCACGATCGGAGCGATTCCCCCAGTTCAACCAGATCACCGGCATCTCCATGGAGCGAGCCCAGGCGGCAAGCCGGTTTACGTTGGCGGCGATCGCCCTGGTGACAGAGACGTCAACGCCGATACCATCGAGCCAACCGCCCACAGAACAGAAGTCGTTCTGCATGTCAACCACCACCAGGCACGCGGTGCCGCGGTCAAACTCGATCTGCTGCGGCCTCGCCGCGACTGAAAGAGGGCGCGCCTCGATTTCTTTGCGAAGCAGGCTCACCCGATCCCGAGACACCCCCCAGGAGTTGCGCCCAGCACCAAGCCGGATCAAAGAATCTCCCTCCACTCCTTCGCGCCAAGCGCTGCTGCCATTCTCAACAGGACTTCGTCGTCGCCTGGACTCCCCAGCAACCCGATGCCAAAGGGCAACCCGTCTACCTGATACGGAACCACCAGCTCCGGAGAACCCCAAACGGCCGCCAACGAAGTAAGCCTGAAGATAAAGTTCCGGTTCCGCTCCAGCTCGGCCCGGGGCGCAGCGGCAAAGGGCGCCACGGTCGGCGTCACCGGCTTGACCACGATCCGGTCGGCTCCAATAGCCCTGGCCATCCTTGCCGAAAGCAACTCACGCAATCGCCGGAGCGCACCGGCTTCGGGCCGTTTCGCCCGGGACGCAAGCTCGAACCGAGCGGCTACGCCCGGCCCAAACGAAGGCCGGTACTTAGATATCCAGGCTCCGTGAGACTCCCAGACCTCAAAAAGCTGCTGGGCACGAAAGTGCTCCACAATCTCGTCCACAAGATCGGAGCCAAGGATGGTGGCGGTATCAAACCCTAGGCGCAGCCGATCGGCGATCAGCTTCGCGCCATCGACAATTGCCTGCCGTTCGCGCTGGCCAACCAGCTCAAGGTACTCCTCGGCAAGCAACAGCACACGTGGTTTCGATGGAGGGGATCGATCCGCCCCCAGCAACGTCCGCATCGCCCGTTCCAATACTGCGGCGTCGTAGGCCATCGCCCCAACGGTATCGAAAGAGGGAGCAAGCGGAACCACTCCTTGAACCGAGATCCGCCCCCAGGTCGGGCGCAAACCGAAGACACCGCAGTAAGAGGACGGGACCCGAATCGAGCCGGCGGTATCGGTACCGAGGCCGATTTCTACGATCCGGCGCGCCGCCGCTACTGCCGAACCAGCCGAAGAGCCGCCAGGAATCCGCCGTGGATCCGCCGGATTGATCGGGGTGCCATAGTGAACATTGGTCCCCGAAAGGCTGAAGGCTAGCTCGTCGGTGATGGTAACGCCAGCAAGCGTCGCCCCCGCCTCCAAAAGTGCCCCGACCGCCTCTGCATGCCCGGTGGCCTGGGGGTGCGTCGCCAACCACGTCGGGTTTCCGGCCCCAGTCCGTTGCCCAGCGACCGCGAAGACGTCCTTTGCCGCAAAGTCGATCCCAGCAAGCGGGCCCTTGCCCACCGCTGCCAGACGCTTCGGGCCGACAATGAATCCACACTGCCGGGCATCGAGGACCGTCATTCCTCCAACCGCCGTGCGATCGCCCGCAGGCGCGAGTGCACCTCTCTCGCCACCCCACGGTCGTCCTGCCTGACGCTCGATCCCGACTCGCTGAGCAGTTCGCCGCTGACCCAGACCTGCTTGAGGTTGCGGAGCCCGCAGGCAAGTACGTAGGTAGCGTACGGGTCCCACACCGGACCAAGATCAGGGCTTGTCGGGTCAACCACCAGGAAATCCGCGTACTTTCCTACCGCCAGGCTCCCGACATCGTGATCGATTGACAGCGCTCGCGCCGAACCCAAGGTGTGGAGGGAGAGCATCTCCCGCGGAGGGAGCAGCGACGCATCCTTCCGGCTCGCCCTCAGAAGGTATATGCCCATGCGCATGTTCTGCCACGGATCGGAGATGTCGGTGCATGACTGGTCATCAAGACCGACCCCGACTCGCATCCCCGCGGCAAGGTACCCAGGGATATCCGCTATCCCCGAACCAAGCCGGGCGTTCGAGGTCGGCTGCCAGACCATGGCACAGCCAGCTGAGGCCGCTGCCTTCACTATCTCGTCAGAGGTCTGCAGGAAGTGGCCAAAGACAAGATCCGGTCCGAGTGCACCCACCTCTTCGTACCACCAAAACCGCTCCTGCTGCTCTTCTATGGAGAACGGAGTCTCCAGAAGGTGCGGCTGGTTGATAAGGCCAAACCTCCGCATCGCCTCGACCTCGAGCCGCGCAGTCCGGATGGACTCCGCCCACTGGACAGTACCGGAGATCGCCACCCCGAGCGACCTCGCCGACCCGGATTCGCCCCGATCGAGGGCTACTGCGTGCTCCACCCGCGAGATCACCTCTTCGTCGCTCCCGGCAGCGTCGTCCAGGGTAATCGAGTGGATGAAGCGAAGACCGCTATCGGCTTTGGCGCGGTACTGGGCGTCGGCAAACGACTGCGGCCGAAGTTCGCCGAGGTAAGCCCCCTCTCCTGCCGAAGCCGCCCGGAAGGACAGCCGGCTCGAAGTAAAGTCGTAGGCGGTGGTGATGCCGTTGTTGAGAAAGTCCAAAGAACCGTGCAGGGTGCACCAGTAAATGTCCTCCGGGGACGCGTGCTCGGTGTAGCGCGTCATTCCTTCGATCCACTCGTAGAGCGGCTTGTCTACCGCCAGACCCCGTGAGCCGGACGTGAAAAGATGGCTATGCGCCGACACGAAGCCCGGCGCCACGAAGCAACCGCCCACGTCAACCAGTGGCCTGCCGCCCGGCGCTGCCCCTTCGCCGAGACCGTCGATGCGTCCATCCTCGCCAATGGACATCCACCCCCGGATAGGGTCAGGGGTGGAGGGGTCCATCGTCAGCAGGACAGCATTGGCAACGACGATCCCGGCCGACAAGGCTTAACCCGCCGTCGAGGAGGACGCCGACAACTTGATGCTGGAGTTGATGAACTGGTCGGTCGCCACGGTGGACGGAGTGACGCCCGGCAGGTAGGTGGTGGAACCCTGCTTCGCGTAGATCGGCACCAGCGAGGCGATGTTCTGGCTCACCCTCGTCATGTTAATCAGGCCAATCGGACCCTTGCCCCCCTCGGAGTTGCCAACCAGATCGTACTTGAGCATTCGCGCCACCGCTGCCTTCGAATACGCGAGCGAGGTCGACCAGTAGGACGCGCCGTAACCACCGCTATTGAACTTCGCCAGGACCTGGTTAACCGCCTGCGGGTTCTGGATGTAGTCCACCGAAGCCTGCTGGATCATCGGGACCAGCTTGGCCAGGCAGCCCTGCATCTGGGTGAACTTCGACTTCGCCACCTCTACGACCTCGTCGTAGTCGTTCATCCCATACGACGAGATGAAGTTGAAGTTGACCGGCTTGTCCCACGCGGGGGTGTTGTGCTCCAGGTTGTACACCTCGGATGTGGCGTAGCCCTGATTGATGATCATCCCCTGTCCGGTAGCAAACTTCGCCAAATCACCGGCGTAGCCACCAATAAACGCCGACTCCGGAACCCCCTTGGAGATCAAGTACTGGACATAAGCGGTCTGCAGTGACGCCACGTAAAAGTGTGCCCCTTTGGCGGCCGCCGAGATCAGGTCCTTGATGGTCGACAAGTTGGGGAACGTCTTGGGATCGGAGATCAGCACCAGCGGGTCGTGCTCCTGTAGAGCCACCACCCCAACAACTGGGAACTTCTTCGAGAGTTCTATGGCGGTGTCGAGGGAGCCCATGCCCAGATCGGGTGTCACCCTGAGTACGGGGTTCCCAGCGTACAGCGCGGTCGGCTCCGGCAGATAGTTGTCGCCCGGGCCGCCAGCGATGATCTCCATCTTGATCCCCGTCGAACCCAGCGGGCCGGTGTAGGTGTACTGAGCCATCTTGCCCGCAGAGCCGATCAACTCCCAGAGAGCCCCATGATCGGGCTCAGGCAACCAGTTCGTCTGCACCACCAGCGGGTTTGGGCAGATCCCCTTGAGATTGGTGGTGAAGTGCGTCGACTGGAACGTAGCCACCGGAGCGGCGCTCGAAGACGAGGTGGCCGATGCCGAACTTCCGCACGCGGCGAGAACGGCGCCGGCGGCCAGGACCGCCCCGATCCCGGAGGCTTGAGCCTTTCGGACGCGGGGAAGCTTTGAGCGCACCAATTTCATTGTTTGAATTTCCTTTCTTGGGGTTTTAATCGCTGGATGTTTTCGGAGTAGAAGGGACTAGCCGGCCGCGGATTCGTGCCAGCTCTGCAGCAGCCGGCGGCTCAGCCAGGTGAAGAAGGAGTAGAACCCGATACCGAGCAGGGAGGAGAGGATCAGGGCACCGTAAAGGCGGTTGTACTCCACCTGGTCAAGGTATTGAAGCAGCCTCATGCCCAGACCCGGCACCCCCGCCTGGAAGAACTCCTCCCCGACGATGGCCCCGATTACGGCGAGGCCGGCCGAGATTCGGAAACCGGTGAGAAGCTGCGGAACGGCGTTCGGCAGCGCCAGCTTGAAGAAACGCGTCCACCAGCTGGAACGGTGGAGCCGAAAAAGGTCAACTAGCCCAGCGTCCACGGACCGGAGTCCGAGCAGGAAGTTGGCCGGTATCGGGAAAAAGGCGATCAGGATGACGATCAGCCCCTTGGCGGTGTAACTGTAGCCAAAGACCACCGCCATCAGCGGTGCGATAGCCAGGACCGGCACCGCTTGCAGAGCGACCAGGTATGGGAAGGCTGCCCGCTCGAACCAGCGGAAACGGTACATCAACGCGGCGAGGAGCATGCCGAAGACGATCGCAACCAGAAAGCCGCCCAGCGAGAGCAGCGCCGTGCGCAGGAACGACGGAAGAATCTGGCTGTATGCATCGTGAGCCAGCAAGCCATGCATCAGCACGCTTTGCGGGGATGGCAGGAGGTACTTCCTGCCAGGAGAGAGCGATGCCGATATCGCCTCCCAAACCACCAAGATGCCGGCAAAGAGCACCGCCGGCGGAAGAATGCCTTTCCCGTGGACCCGACGCCGCGGGCTTGCTGCCGCTATCACCGGCTCGGCCTGCCGGAACGTTTGCAACTGCGTCATGCGATCTCACCTCGAAGCGCTTTGGATACCTCGCCAGCGATCTTTGCGAACTCCGCCGAGAAGCGGACTTCGGGGCCGCGTGGGTAAGAGAAGGGTATCTCGAATTCACCGACGATTCTTCCCGGCCTCGCGCTCATCACCACAACCCGCGTCGAAAGGTAGACCGCCTCGTAGATCGAGTGGGTAACGAAGACGCCGGCAAACCCGCGATCGATGAAAAGCGAGATCAGCTCCTCGTTCAACCGCTCCCGAGTTATCTCGTCGAGCGCGCCAAAGGGCTCGTCAAAAAGAAAAATGGACGGGTCCAGCGTCAGCGAACGCGCAAGTGATACCCGCATTTTCATCCCACCCGAGAGGCGGCGCGGGTGGTGGTCCGAAAACGCCTCGAGTCCGACCAGCTTCAGCGTCTCCTGAACCCGAACATCCCGCTCAGCTTTTGGCACCTTGTGGAGTTCCAAAAGCAAGCCGACGTTGTCCTTGACCTTGCGCCAGGGCAGCAGGGTCGAGTCCTGGAACACGTATCCGAGCCGATTGCGATCGACAGAGACCACTCCCTCGGTCGGCTCGACCAACCCCGAAGCCAGTTTGAGCAGCGTGGACTTGCCGCACCCCGAAGGGCCGACAACGGAGACGAACTCCCCGCGCTTGACCGAAAGCTCGACCCCAAAAAGCGCAGCCGTACCGTCGGGGTAGGTCAATCCAACGCCGGAAAAGGCTAGCGCCTCCTTCTCATCCAGATCACGCCGTGCGATCGTGTGTACCATCCTCCACCTCCCTCATGCTAGGCAAGTTGCGGAACAACCTCTTCGGCCAACAGCTGCAGCTGGCCATCCATATCCTCCCTGGAGAGCCCGGGAAGGTCTGGGAAAAGGACCAGGTGCGCCAGAGAGAGACGCTCCTTCCATCTTCCCAAGATATCCACCACCTGAGCCACAGAGCCGATAGCCATGCTTCCCGACGTGCTCGACTCCTCCGCAGATGGACGATAGTCAAAGGGAACGCCCTCCGCTATTCGATTGAAACGGCCGTAGGGTGCGAGAAACTTGACAAACTCATCGTGTGGCCCTCGACCTGACGAGAACGCGGCCCTGGAGGTTCTTCCTACGTGTACCGGCACCTGTAGCAGCCTCCCCTCTCCGGGAGCGAGAGTGCGCCCGTGCTCTGCGGCAAGCTCGGCAAAGCGGGTCCAACTCCGCTCGATGGCCGAGTAAGGCGCCATCGCAAAGACGCCGACAAAACCTTGCCGGGCAACGTACTCGAGAGTCGCCGGAGACCCAACCGGCTGATAGATTTGCACATCGCTGGTTATCGGCCGCGGCACCAGCGTAAGCTCGGTTACCGTCTTTCCCCGATCGGGGATGCCGGCAGCCGGGAACGTGAAGTGCTTCCCGGCGTAGCTGAAACGCTCTCTACTCCAGGCGAGCCTGATGATCTCCATGGCCTCCTCGAAAACTTCCCGATTTATCCGGTCAGCCTCCTTCGCCATGTCGTTATCGCCACTGGCAACTACCGCCCCCAAGTTCTGCGCCTCCCGGGGGACGGTACCGCGGCCAACGCCAAAGACCATCCGGCCTCCGGTGAGGATATCGGCCATGGCAAAGTCCTCGGCCAGCCGCAGCGGGTGCCACTGCGGAACGACGTTGAACATCTGCCCGAAGCGCAGCCGCTCGGTTCGGGCCGCCAGATAGGTACCCATGAGGATGAGGTTGGGCGTAGTCTCGTACCCCTCATGCTGGAAGTGGTGCTCGGTTAGCCACATCGTGTCGAAACCAAGGCGGTCGCAAAGGCCTGCCCAGTGTTCAAGATTCCGGTAACCCTCTACCACGCCCTCGTTGGCAACGCGCCTCTCTGTGGGCTGCGGCTCTTCCGGCCCGGGGTTGCTCATCGGGGTCGTCCCGTAAAAATGAACGTCAAATCGCATGCAAAGATACTTGTCGCCAAATGTTTCAAGCGGCACCTTTTATTGTGACGGGAGTGCTAAGCCGTGCCCGCTCTATGCCGAGATTCAACGGCAACCGTTGCCGGCTCGCCTCCAATTCGGGCGCGCAGCTTTCGGGCTCGATGGCGGCGTTATACTCGGATCTGGTGGCTTGAGCGGCGGCTCCGGCAGGGGACGTGCCGCCGCGGCACCTGTTTCCGTCCATCGCCGCCAAGTGGGGTGCGGAGTTGACATTTAGCCAGTTGAGAACGTTCGTTGAAGTGGTGCGGTGTGGATCGATAACGACGGCGTCGCGAAGGCTCCTGGTTTCGCAGGCCGCGGTCTCTTCGGCGATCGCTTCTCTAAAGTCTGAGCTTGGGGTGGATCTGCTCGTCCGCGACGGCCGTGGAACCCGGGTCACCACTGCGGGAATGGTACTTTACCGGTACAGCCAGCAGATGCTTGGCCTCCTAGAGGAGACCATTACCGCGACTACAGCTGAGGCCGATCCCAGGCGTTCGTCGCTCCGGATTGCCGCCGTAACCACGGCTGGCGAATCCCTCGTCCCCAAATGGTTCCGATCCTACGTGAAAGCCGCGCCAGAGGTCGAGATCAAGATCGAAGTCTCCAATAGAGCAAGGGTCTTCGAACTTCTCGAGCAGCACCATGTCGACTTGGTGGTAGCCGGAAGCCCACCCGAGGGTAGGGGCTTTTTTACGATAGCCACTCGGCGTCACCAACTATTACTCGTCGCGGGGAGCACATCGGCAATCGCCGGGGGAAAGCGGCGGTACACCATCGACGCCGACACGCTCGAACGGCAGACTTGGCTAGTGAAGGAGGAGGGATCGGGAACCCGGGCCAGCACCGAAGAACTCCTGGAACATCTCGCCATCTCGCCGCGTATGCTTACCCTCGGCTCCAACGCTGCGGTCAAAGAGGCCGCTCTCCTCGGTATCGGTGTTGCCCTCCTGTCAACCGACTCGGTCGGACTCGAGCTTGACCGGCGAGAACTGGTGGCCCTGGAGATTCCTCCCCTTCCGATCGACAAGGCGTGGCACGTTGCGGCTCGCCGCGGATCGCCGCTGCCCGACCCCGCAGCCCGCTTCGTCGAACACCTCCTGAGCACCGGTGCCGCACAAGTCCTGGCCAAGGCTGGCCCGCTGCCACTGGAACAGATCTCTCCCGGCGACGTTTCGGCGACTTAGCGAACTTCAGTCGGTTTGTTCGAGAAGGCGCCGGCAGGTGTGCACGACTCCCTGCTTGAGTCTCTCGACCATCCGGCTTCCCGCCGCCCTTGCTGCCCGCAACTCCTCTCGTCCCCGTACGGTGGCGCAAACCTCGATGTAGGCCTTTACTTTTGGCTCGGTACCACTAGGGCGAAGCTTCACACTGCCTTGCTCGCACAGCTCGAAAAGGAGCACGTCGGACGGGGGAAGGTTGCGGACACCGTCAAGCAGGTCGATCACGTCGGTGACTTCGATACCGGCAAAGTCGGTCGGAAGATTCCGACGCAGCCGGCTCATAAGCTCCGCCGCACCGGTGTAGCCTTCGATCCGGAAAGAGACCTGCTCGGTAAGGAAGACTCCATGCTTCAGGGCCAACTCGTCAAGGCGCTCCGGTACCGAACTGCCGTTCGCCCTCAAACTCGCGACGAGGTTGCAGAACTCGATTCCCGCCGATAGGCCATCCTTATCGGCAACCACCGGATTCACCGCGTAACCGTATGCCTCCTCGTACCCAAAAAGCAGCGGACTCGGCCTGCCTGCTCTGGAGATCCACTTGAAACCGGTTAGCGTCTCCACAAACTCGACGCCCGCGTCGCGCGCCATAACCGCGAGCATCGAAGAGGAGACCACCGAGGTCGCGACCAGGCTTCTACCTTGGGGGCGCAGCCTCAACATCCAATCCGCGAGCAGGACTCCAATCTCGTCGCCGGTAAGTCTCCGCCAACCTCCGGCGTCGGGGACCGCGACCGCCAGCCGATCGGCGTCAGGATCGTTGGCGATTATGAGATCTGCTCCGATCTTGACAGCATCCCTGATCGCAAGGTCAAAAGTTTGCGCCTCCTCCGGATTGGGAGACGGTGTGGTAGGAAAGTCCGGGTCCGGTGCTTCCTGTTCGAACACCAAATTGACGTCTTCGAAACCCGCCTCCTTGAGCAACTTGGGCATCGTCAGTCCCCCAACTCCGTGCAGAGGGGTGTAGACCAACTTCAACTCCTTTGATTCCCTGGGCGCGGCGGTGGAGATGATGGCAGCTCTATAAGCGTTTGCAACATCATCGACTTGCAAGCTCACGACGGGTGCGCGCCCGCGGCGTTGGCGTCTGCGCCCGCGAGAGATAGCCTCCGAGATTTCGGCGTCATAGGGCGGAAACACCTGGGCTCCATCGGCAAGGTACACCTTCAATCCGTTATCTCTTGGAGGATTGTGGCTGGCAGTGATCATGATGCCGGCAGCGGCGGCGAGCCGCCGGACCGAAAACGGAACGAAAGGGGTCGGGCACGCCCCTTCGATCGCCAGAGCCTTTACCCCGCCCTCAGACAGAACCCGAACGGTATCATCGAAGAAGGCTGCAGAGCCATGTCTAGCGTCCCGTCCAACGACGACTCCCGCCGCTGCCGCCTCGCCTCCCAAGTCACAGATCCATTCGGCGATTCCCGACACGATCTTCTGTACAACCACCCGGTTGACCCTCGCAGGACCCGGACCAAGCTGTCCCCGAATCCCGGCAGTACCGAAGGTCAATGGGGTTGCAAATAGCTCACCAAGGCGCTCGCTCGCCCCGGTTGCCAACAGCGTAGCGAGTTCCGCCCTGGTATCCGGATCGGGATCTATGACCATCCACTGCTCAACTCGCCTCGCCAGTTCGTCGTCAACAACCATGGAAGGATCCGGCTCCTCGATACCACTCATTCCACGCTTCACTCTCTATGCCAATACCCCACATCGGGTCTCCATGGCAGCTCTAGATCCCGATTGGATGCCAAACCGTCTTTACTTCTACAAACGCCAGCACGCGGGAGACACTCGGCGGCTCGGTCCACTCCACCACGCTCTCTGAGAAGACCCTCTTTACGCTGCTTGACGCGGCGCTCTCCGACGCCACCCTCAACTCCGGCGCCAGCCCAGAGATGTCAAGGCCATCGATCCCGCGGTGAGATGAGACCGTCTCCACCAACTCGTCCTGAATCCCGGTCAGCACGTTTACAGCTCCCGCCGGAAAGTCGGATGTTGCGACAGCTTCGGCAAGTGAAGTTGAGACCAGCGAACCCCGCTCTTCGGCGACCAAAATCGCGACGTTCCCCGCTGCGACGGTGGAGGCCAAGACCGAAGTGATCCCGAGCAGGGAAGCTGGCGCGAACACCGCCACCACCCCGGTCGGCACCGGCAAAGAGAAGTTGAAGTATGGGCCAGCCACGGGATTCACCGACGCCGCTAGGTTGCCGAGCTTGTCGGTCCAGCCAGCGTACCAAACCCAGCGATCAACGGACATCTCCACCCGCCCCTTCGCCTCGGCAACCGTGCATCCCTCCCGCACCGCCACCAACTCGGCAAACTCCAGGCTGCGAGACTCGATCATCTCAGCCATCCGGTAGAGGATCTGCCCGCGGTTGTAGGCGGTTAAACCCGACCAAGCTGGAAGACACCGCCTAGCCGCCGACACCGCATCCCGGACGTCTTTGCGTGACGCCATAGCGACGTTTACTTCGTTTCCAGACGGGCCGGGAGTCGCAAAAGTTCTCCCCGACTCTGAACGGACGAATGCGCCGTCGATAAAGAGCTTTCGCGTCTTTGCCACGCCAAGTCTTCCACTACCGGTCGAGGTAGGATTCGAGGCCATGCCTTCCCCCTTCTCTTCCGAACCCGGACTCCTTGAAGCCTCCGAAAGGGCTTGCAGGGTCGAAGCGGTTGTAAGTATTTGCCCACACGACCCCGGCCCGCAAACGTTCAGCCATCCAAAGAATCCGGCTTCCCTTCTCGGTCCAGACCCCGGCAGAGAGCCCATAAACGGTGTTGTTGGCCCGCTGTACCGCCTCCGCCGGGGTCCGGAAGGTCATCACCGACAGGACCGGGCCGAAGATCTCCTCTCGAGCGATGGTGTGGGCAGGCTCCACTTTGGTAAAGACCGTGGGAGGAAACCAGTAACCGCGCTCGGGAAGCATGCACCCGCTTGACCATGCGACCGCTCCCTCGGCTTCACCGGTTTTCGAAAGCCTGTGGATCTTCTCCAACTGGCCTGCCGAGTTAATCGCGCCAATATCGGTATTCTTGTCCAACGGGTCACCAAGTCGCAGACTTGCCATCCGGCGCCTCAGTCTCTCCACGATCTCCTCGGCGATCGACTCCTGGACCAAGAGGCGCGATCCGGCGCAACAGACGTGGCCCTGGTTGAAGTAGATCCCGTTGACAATCCCCTCGACGGCCTGATTTATTGGGGCGTCGTCGAAAACGATGTTTGCGGCTTTTCCGCCAAGCTCGAGCGTCAAGCGTCTCCCACTCCCGGCAAGGGTGCGCTGGATCCGCTTTCCCACCTCCGTCGAGCCGGTAAAGGCGACCTTGCCGACTCCCGGGTGGGCAACGAGCGCCGCCCCGGTCTCACCAGCCCCGGTTACGATGTTGACTACCCCAGGGGGAAGCTCCGCCTGCTGGATAATGTCCGCCAGAAGAAGCGCGGACAGCGGGGTCGTCTCCGCCGGTTTGAGAACGCAGGTATTTCCGGCTGCAAGCGCCGGCGCCAGTTTCCAGGCCGCCATCAGCAAGGGAAAGTTCCACGGAATCACCTGGCCGGCAACTCCGATCGGGCGTGGAACCGGGCCAGGCCCGACGTACTCAAGCTTGTCAGCCCAACCTGCATAGTAAAAGAAGTAAGCGGCCGCAAGCGGGACGTCGACATCGCGCGACTCCCTGATCGGCTTGCCATTATCCAGGCTTTCCAGCACGGCGAGTTCGCGAGCGCGCTCCTGGATGATCCGTGCTATGCGGAATATGTACTTGGCCCGCTCCCGCCCTGGCATCCGGGACCACACTTCGTCAAATGCGCGGCGTGCGGCCATGACCGCCAGGTCGACATCGATCTCAGTTGCAAGCGCCACCTCCGAGAGGGGCTCTTCCGTGGCTGGATTGATGGTGGAAAAGTACTTTCCCTCCTGCGGTTCGACAAACGAACCATTGATAAAAAGCTGGTAGCGCTCCCGAATGCTGACTATCGCCCTCGACTCCGGCGCCGGCGCATACTCGATTGCCGGCGAAACCTCCTTCATCCGCTCATTCGAGGCTGTAGTCATCTGGACCTCCGTAGACTCCGTGGATCTGCTTGTACCTCTGGACGAGCAGATCGTTCAGCAACGACGAGGCTCCAAAGCGGAAGAGGGACTTGCTCATCCACTGCCCCGGAAGGGTCTCGTTCACCAGCACCAGGTAACGGATGGCATCCTTGGCGGTCCGGATCCCACCGGCTACCTTCACCCCTACCGGCCTTCCGGTCTCCCCGTGATACTCCCGAACCGCCTCCATCATCAACAGCGCTACCGGGAGCGTCGACGCTGGAGCGACCTTGCCAGTCGAGGTTTTGATAAAATCGGCTCCGCCGAGCATCGCGATCCAGCTGGCGCGGTTTATGTTGTCGTAGGTTGCCAGTTCTCCAGTCTCGAGAATCACCTTCAGATGGGCACCGCCACATGCTTTCTTGACCTCGCGTACCTCCAAGAGAACTCGGGCATAGTCCCCTGCAAGCAGCGCTGCCCGGTCTATCACCATGTCCACCTCGTCGGCACCCGCCTCCACCGCCGCCTCGACATCCGCCAGTTTGACGGAGAGTGGCGACCTGCCGGACGGAAACGCGGTGGCCACCGCGGCAACCAGAACCGGCGAGTTGGCAAGCTCTGCTTTTGCCAGCGACACCAGGTCGGGATAGATGCATACCGCGGCTACCGGCCCCACGCCGGGATCCGCCGGATCCGGCGCCTTGGCTTTGGCGCAGAGCGCCCTTACCTTTCCGGGGGTGTCGTCGCCTTCCAAAGTGGTTAGGTCAACCATGGAGATCGCCGTCTCCAGGGCAAGGATCTTCGCGCCTGCTTTGATCGATCGGGTCGCCAATGCGGCCGCCCTAGCCTCCAAACCAACCTGATCGACACCAGGGAGGCTGCGAAGAAAACCAGGCAGTGAGCTATCGGCGCGGGGGCGAAGAAGCTGGTCCGCGCCTGAGGGTATTGCCGAAGCGCGCGAGGTGTGCTTCGCAATTGCCGCTTCGCCAACTTCGCCCAACGGCTTAGGACCGGTCACCCCAACCTCCCGAGTATTAGCGGGCGCGATGGGCCCGGGGATGAGGCGATCGAAAGCGCGCCACGGAGCTCCGCCTCCGCCGTTGCCAACAGAGCTGGGTCGTCGGCGTGGATCTCGAAGACTGGCTGGCCTACCGCCACCCGATCGCCCGCCTTGGCCAGGCAGATTACACCCGCGGTTGCGCTCACCGAATCCTCCTTGCGGCTGCGCCCGGCACCAAGTTTCCAGGCGACCTCTCCGACTTTCAGGGCGTCCACCGATGAGACGAATCCCGCCCCTACCGAAGTGACCCGCTCGACGATCCTGGCGCGGGGGAGCTCTGCGGCAGGGTCGCCTCCCTGCGCGGCAACCATAGCTCGGTAACGGTCCATCGCCGATCCGTCGCCAAGGACGCGGAGTGGATCGGCATCGATGCGGGCAAGTTCGCCCATGCCACCGGCAAGCTCTACGCACAAATCAACGAGATCTGCGGGACCACCACCGGCAAGCACCTCCACGGCCTCGGCTACCTCGACCGAGTTCCCGACGGCTCGGCCAAGCGGGTCGTCCATGGCACTAAGCACTGCCTTGGTCGAGACACCGAAGTCCCCGCCCAGATCGACCATCGTCCGGGCAAGCTCCGTGGCGCGCTCCAGACTCTTCATGAAGGCGCCCCGACCAACCTTGACATCGAGAAGCAGGGCAGAGGTCCCCTCCGCAACCTTTTTGGAGATGATCGAGGCTGCGATCAGCGGTATCGATTCCACGGTCGCGGTCACGTCGCGGAGTGCGTAGAGCCGGCGATCCGCCGGGGCAAGCCCGGGACCAGCCGCACAGATCACGCAACCGACCTCTTCCAGCCCCTTCACCACTTCGGCGCGCGATAACTCCGACCTCCAACCAGGAATCGACTCCAGCTTGTCCAAGGTGCCGCCGGTATGACCAAGGCCACGGCCGGATAGCTGCGGAACCGCCGCCCCCATTGCCGCTACCATCGGCGCAAGAATAAGCGATACCTTGTCGCCAACGCCACCGGTGGAGTGTTTGTCCACAGTCGGTTTCGACAGTCGCGACAGATCCATCTGCTCTCCGGAGCCGATGATGCTTCGGGTCAGCGCTACCAACTCCGACCGGGTCAGCGAGTTGAAGTAGATCGCCATAAGCATCGCGGCCATCTGCTCCTCGGCAACCGACCCCGCCAAATACGACTCAATTAGCCAACTGATCTCCACTCCGCTCAACTCGCGGCCATCGCGCTTTGCCGCAATAAGCGAGACCGCCGACAACGGACCGTTGCTCATTGCCTCGCACCCTTCGCCGGTAGGTCGCCCGGGCCGAAGGCAGAAGGAAGGAGCTCGTTGAGCCGGCGAGGCGGCGCGCCCGAGCCAGAGTCCACGAGGAGATCCCCGCCACCGTGCTCGTGCAGGAGTTGACGGCAACGTCCACAAGGGGAAAGTGGATTTCCGCCATCGTCGCTCACCGCGACGGCAGCGAGCCGACCGCCTCCGGAGGCAGCGAGCGCTGATATCAGGCCGCATTCGGCGCACAGCGTCAGCCCCAAAGACGCGTTCTCCACGTTGCAAGAGGAGAGTACATCCCCCCGGTCGTTGACTCCGGCAGCCCCGACTTTGAGCCCGGAGTAGGGGGCGTATCCGCGCCGGGCGGAGTCCTGGGCCAGCCGGCGCAGCCGCTCCCAATCGATCATTGGCATCGGCAGGCGCCCCTAGCCGGGAGTACTCGTTGATACGATCGCTGTGTCCTCAATATGATCATCCTTTCGACTGCTGGAGGAAGGGTTTCCCGTCGGCGCCGGGCGGGACCGCCCTGCCAACCAGGCCAGCTACAACTCCGATGGTTACCAAGTAAGGGGCCATGATCAAAAACGGGGATGGAATAGGGACGTTCAGCACCGCGAGAATACTCTGCAGTGCGTCCGAAAAGCCGAAAAGCAGGGCCGCCAAGAAGGCACTGTAAGGACGCCAGCGGCCAAAGATCATCACTGCAAGGGCCACGAAACCGAGCCCGGCTGACATCCCAACCGAGAACTCCCCCACCGAACCCAGGGTGAAGGCGACCCCGCCGACTCCAGCCACGGCTCCGCCCAGTACAACGCTCCGGTAACGCGTCCTTACAACCGATATCCCGACAGACTGGGAGGCCTCCGGGTGCTCGCCAACGGAGCGCACTCGAAGGCCCCAGCGCGCCCGGAACAAGGCGATGTCAATCGCGACCACAAGCACTACCGCCAGATAGACAAAGATGTTTTGGTCGAACAGTACCGGACCAACGACCGGTATCTTGTCCAGAATCGGAATCGGAAGCGCCGGAAAGGTCGACGGCGAGTTGAGTGTGCCCTGGAACGGGTTGAGCAGCTGGTTGGTGAGGTAGTTGGTCAACCCGGTGGCCAGCGCAACCAGCACGACACCGACAATGATCTGGTCAACCGCGTAGCGCAAGGATAGGAATGCAAGCAGCAGGCCTATAAGGGCACCGACGACTGCGCCTGCCAGCAGGCCAAGCCACAGATTCTGCGTCCAGCTCCCGATCATTGCCCCCATGAAGGCACCAGCCAGGAACTGGCCCTCTATCGCGATGTTTATCACCCCCGAACGCTCACAAAGAATTCCCGACATGGAGCCGAAAATGAGCGGAATGGAGGCTACAAGCGAACTTGCCAGAACGCTGGTCAAGTTGAGGGAGTTTCCCCTTGCCGCCCACGCAAGGAAGGACCAGAGGAAAGCGACGACAGCCGCTGCAAAGACGCCGTACGCCCCCCTCCTGGTCTGGGTCAGAAGCAAAACCACGCCTGCCAGTAGCATCACTACCGCCATGGAGAGCGAGAACCACCGGACCGGTAGCGCAAGCTGCGGAAGAGCAATCGACTGCGCCGAACCGAAGGTAAAGATCACCCTAGCGCTGGCAGGTTGGCCAAAACCGAAGATCGGAGCGGCGATCGCCGTCAGCAAAAGCGAAACGACTCCCAATCCTCTGATTCGGGTCATGCTTATCACTGTTGGGGTCACGGTACTGGTAGCAATCAACTTGGCCCCGGTATCAGAAACCCCTCCCGTCCAGGCAACGTCGCCTGTTCCGCTCATGCCCCCCACCCCCTCGTGCCCAGCTCGACCGATCGGAGCGAAGTCGCCTTGAGCCGGTAGATCTCGCGCACCAGCGCCGGCGCAGCTACCAGAAGGACAATTATCGCTTGGATCACACTGATAAGATCAACGGGAACCCCGGTTGCCGCCTCCATTGCCCTTCCGCCGACGTCAAGCGCTCCAAAAAGAAGGGCTGCAAGTACGACGCCGAGCGGCCGGTTTCGGCCCAGCAAGGCTACCGTAATCGCGTCGAAACCAACGTTTCCGCCAAAGCCGCTGGTAAGCATCAGCGTGCTCCCCGAGAGGATGACCATCCCGGCAAGACCCGCCAGCGCACCGGAGATCACCATCACCAACACGGTGACCCGTTTGGAGTCGATGCCAGCCGTTCTGCCGGCGGTAGGGTTGGCCCCCATGATTAGAAAGGAGAAGCCCAAGGTGCTCCGCTTCATGAACCAGGAGACCAGGTAGGCCGCAACCAGTGCGAGCACGATTCCCAAATTGGCGGGCAACGCGCTACCCAACAGGTGCGGAAGCTGCGCCGACGCATCAACAGGACGGGATATCGCGTTGCTCTGTCCCGGCTGGCGGAACGGGCGGTTAGTCAGCAAGTAAAGCAAAAAATTGAGGATTACGTAGTTAAGCATTATGGTCACGATGACCTCGTGGGCTCCGGTCTTGGCCTTGAGAATCCCGGGGATAAAGCCGGCGATGGCCCCACCGGCCAAACCGGCTGCCACGGTCAGGGCAAGATGGATCGGCGAGGGAAGCTGGATCGCCCAGCCAGCGTAGCTAGCACAGATGGCGCCGGCGATGATCTGCCCCTGAGCCCCGATGTTGAACACACCGCTCTGGAAGCCGACAGCAACCGCAAGTCCCGCAATGATCAGCGGTGTCGCCTGGGTCAAGGTCTCGGAGAGGGGTGTCAAAACCGCTACCCAGCCCTGTCCGGTGGTAATGGCCTGGAACAGAGCGGGCGGATCGACGATGGAACCGGTGAAGATGTCGCGGTAGACGTCGCCCACCAGAAACCAGGTAGCCGAGAGGGCGCCTATCGGATTCGAGAAGAACGATCCCCAGGCCTGAAGGGTTGCTGGAGTGGTTACCGTGAGCAGTACCGCCCCAGCAATCAGAGCGGTAACGATCGCAAGCAATGTAATCGCCCAGGGCCTTCCATAGGCAAAACTGCTGTTCAACGACCTTAGCAACCCACTCGGGGATAACCCGACGCCTTTTTTTCCTCCAGTCTCTGAATCGGACACCAGTTCCAATTCGGGGCCGACGATCCTCTCAGTCATCTCCCCCACCCCTCCACTCGAGTTCCCGCAACCGTTCCGTCGCTCCACTCCCGGGCCGGCTATCGGTCCGCGAGTTCTCGGCTGCCGATGGCTGCACTCCGGTCATCAACAAGCCGATGTGGTCGCGGCCGACATCCGGATTGACTACGTCGACAATCTTGCCACGGTGCATCACCGCGACCCGATCGCCAAGAGAGAGCACCTCGTCCAGTTCGGCCGAGACCAGCAACACCGCGACCCCTGCATCCCTTGCAGCCACGATCCGTCGGTGTATGTACTCGATTGAGCCGACGTCAAGACCGCGAGTCGGCTGGGAAGCCACCAGCAGCACCAGTTCGCGCGAGAGTTCGCGCGCCACCACCACCTTCTGCTGGTTTCCTCCGGACAAGTTGGCTACCGGCGCGTTCACCGACTGGGTGCGAATATCGAACTCCTCCACGAGCCTTTCGGCGTTCTCCTCGATTGCCCGCAGGTCACGGCGCCACCCTGTAGCGAACGGCTTGCGACTGTAGAGGTCGAGCACCAGATTCTCGGCAATCGACATCGGCAGCACGAGCCCGTCTACCTGCCGATCCTCGGGTATGTGGCCAACGCCCAGCTCGATCATCTTTCGCGGGCTTGCCCCGGCCACTGGCTTGCCGTCTAGCTCGATACTCCCAGAATGTGGTGGGAGTAGCCCCACCAAGCTTCGGACCAGCTCGGTCTGGCCATTCCCATCGACTCCGGCAATGCTCACGATCTCGCCCGCCCTCACCTCCAAGTTCAGCCGGTCTACCGCTAAAGCTCCTCGTTCGTCATAGACGGTCAGATCCCTGACCGATAGAACCGCCCTGGAAGGCTTCGGTTTTCCCCAATCGACGTCAAGTTGCACATCCCGGCCAACGATCATCGAGGCAAGTTCCCGCTCGGTAAGGGTTTTGGGGTCGCCTTGGCCGGCCACGCGCCCGCGCCTCAGCACGGTGACCCGGTCCGCCACCGCGGCGACCTCCTTGAGCTTGTGGGTGATGAACATTATCGACCTGCCGCTATCGGCCAGGGACCTCATGATTTTGAAAAGCGCCTCGGTCTCCTGAAGCGTGAGCACTGCGGTCGGCTCGTCAAGAATAAGCAGCCTGGCGTCGTGGCCAAGAGCCTTGAGAATCTCCACCCGCTGCTGCATCCCGATCGGGAGGTCGCCGACGATAGCATCCGGATCGACCGCCAGCCCATATGCCTCAGAGAGCTCTAGCACCTTGCGGCGCGAGAGCGCGCGATCAAGAAGGACCCTCTTCTTCACGGGCTCGAAGCCAAGTACCGCATTCTCGGCAACCGTGAAAACCGGCACCAGCATGAAGTGTTGATGGACCATTCCAATGCCGCTTGCGATCGCCTCGCGCGGGCTAGTAAATCTTACCGGCTTCCCGTCGACACGGATCTCCCCAGCGTCTGGCTCAATCATCCCGAATAGCACGTTCATCAGCGTCGACTTGCCGGCGCCGTTCTCTCCCAGGATGCAGTGGATCTCTCCCGGATTCACAGTCAGGCTCACCAAGTCGTTCGCGAGCAAGCTCCCAAACGACTTGGTGATTCCTTCGAGATCAACCCTCACTCGCCGGTACTCTTTCCACCGGAGCCAGAGAGGTCCAGGCCATCAACCATGCGGTTTTGATGCTCCCCAACCGCTAGCTGGCTGGGTAGGAGTTCGGATCCACCGAGATCTTTCCGGCGATGATCCCGGCCTTTAGGCTGGCAAGCGTCGCCTTCAAGCTTGCGGGAACCTTGGAGTTGAAGTCGTGGAATGGGGCCAGCGTAACTCCTCCATTGGCGAGAGTGCCGACGTAGCTTCCACCCCGGAATGTTCCATTGGCCGCCGCCTCGACTGCACCCTTTACCGAAACCGTTATCCCCTTGGTAACGCTGGTAAGGAAGATCGGGCAGTACTGGGGCGCCGAGATGCAGCCATCGGTATCCACCCACTCCATCACCGTACCGTTGTTCGCCTGCTGGACAGCCGCCGCCGCACCCAGTCCCACCGGACCGGCAACCGGAAATATGACGTCCGCACCCTGCTGCATCAGAGAGGTCGCCGCCAGCTTGCCATCATTCTCATTGGTAAACGAGCCGGTGAACAGCCCGGTTCCGGCGAAGCTCCCGGCGGCGCGATGAGTGGCCGGAACCCAGCCGAGCGCCTTCACGTGGGCATGATTCTTCAGGTCGTAGTACCGCACCCCGGCTACGAACCCATCCATATAGATAGTCACAGTTGGAATGTCGAGTCCACCGAAGGTACCGACAACGCCAGACTTGCTCATGGCCGCAGCGAGATAGCCGCCGAGGAACCCATCCTGGTTGGTCTGGTACTGAAGGGTGTCGACGTTGGCGTAGGTCTTGGAGAAGCCGAAGTCCACAATAGCAAACTTCTGCTTCGGGTGGCTGGTGGCGGCCGCCTGGGTGGCGGGGCCCATGTCAAAGCCGACCGTAACGATGATTCCGCACTTCTGCGCAACAAAGTCGGCAATATTCGAGGCGTAATCGCTCGAGCTTGGAGACTGCAGATACCTGACCGTGAAGTGCCCCTGCGCTGCAGCTTGTTGCATTCCCGCCCAAGCCGATGCGTTGAACGACCGGTCGTTGATCCCGCCGGTATCGGTGACCAGGCACCCCACAAACTTCGATTTTGCGCTGGTTTGCGCGGTAGAGGAGGTTGCTCCGCACGCCCCGGCCGCTACCGAGATCGCTGCCAGCATCATTACTTTCGACTTGTATCCCATCTTGTCATCCTTTCCCCAGATAGTTTCACCGCAGCTAGCGGCGTTAGTTGCGGCTCGGACTGCCGAGCCCCGGCTCCACCAGACTCTCTGTCCTTCCGAACGAACTCCCCCTTTCCCGTGTCAGCCCGGGATTATCCTCTCCCCATAAGCCTCCAGCGTTCCCACCGGATCATCGTGCATCAAGTACAGGGCGAACTGTCCTACACCCAACGCCTCCAGCTCGGCCAGCCGCTCTTGGTGGTTTTCCGCCGGCCCGAGCAGGCAAAACCTGTCGATCACTTCGTCAGGAACGAACTCTGTGTCCGGATTGCCCGCCCGGCCATGGTGCTGGTAGTCGTAGCCCTTTCTGGCCTTGATGTAGTCGGTCAAAACTTTTGGAACGAGATCGGAGTCAAAACCGTAGCGAGCCACGATGTCCGCCACATGATTTCCCACCATGCCACCAAACCATCGAACTTGGTCGCGTTGATGGTGAAGGTCGTCACCTACGTAGGCTGGTGCTGCCACGCACACAGTGAACGGCTCTCCCGCCAGCCCTGCCTGCGCACGGAGAGCGGATACCTGGCTCGCTGCCCACTCGATAACAAACGGGTCGGCAAGCTGGAGTATCAGCCCATCGGCCTCCTCTGCCGCCACCTTCAACGCTTTCGGGCCGTAAGCAGCCATCCAGACTTCGAGGCTCCCATCGCGGATCCACGGAATCTTTACTCTGGCTTCGCCGAGATCGACCTCCGCACCCTTGGCCAACCCCCTTATCGCCGGCATCGCCCGCCTGAGAGTCGCGAGCGATGCCGGCGACTCTCCAACCACTCGAAGTGCGGAGTCGCCACGGCCAATCCCGCACACCATCCTCGGCCCGTACATGTCGTTCAAGGTCGCGAAGAGCGACGCGGTGACCGACCAATGCCGGGTCACCGGGTTAGTAACCATGGGACCAACCTTGATCCGTTCGGTTGCCGCCAGGATCTGCGAGTAGATGACGAAGGGCTCTTGCCAAAGAACGCAGGAGTCAAAGGTCCAAAAGTGAGTGAAACCCGCCGCTTCCGCGATCTTCGCAAGCTCAACCACCCGGCTCGCCGGCGGGTCCGTCTGTACGACTAAGCCGTAGTCCATCTCACACCTTTCCAAACGCTTCGCGATAAAACGACACCATTCCGGCGGCGAGTTCGAGAAGTACTCCTAGATGAACTGATTCAATCCGCGCTTCAAGAATGAGCCGTGACCCTTGCGGCCACAAAAGTGGCCCTCCTCAAGAAGGAGTTCCCCTCGAGAGAAGACGGTCTCCACCTTCCCTTGAATCCGCATCCCTTCGTAAGTCGAGTAGTCAACGTTCATGTGATGGGTTGCAGCCGAGATCGTCTGCGAAGCCGAGGGGTCGTAGATGACCAGATCGGCGTCGGCGCCAGGAGCCAGGCTGCCCTTCTGCGGGAAAAGGCCGAACATCTTCGCTGGGGTGGTCGAGACCAGATCGACCCACCGCGAAAGCCCGATCTCTTTTCGGATAACTCCCTGGTAAATAAGGTCCATGCGGTGTTCCACCCCCGGAAGGCCGTTCGGGATCTTCGAAAAGTCTCCCCGTCCAAGCTCCTTCTGTCCTGCGAAACAGAACGGGCAGTGGTCGGTTGCCACCACGCTCAGGTCGCCAGTGCGCAGCCCCCGCCACAGATCCATCTGGTGTGAACTGGGCCTCACGGGTGGGGAACAGACGTATTTGGCTCCGTCGAATCCAGGACGGGCAAGGTCGTCGTCGCTCAAAAAAAGGTACTGCGGGCAGGTCTCGGCGAAGACCGGCAGACCCGAATCCCTGGCGGAGATCACCTCCTCCAGAGCTTCCTTTGCCGACAGGTGCACGATATACAGCGGCGATCCGGCCACACGCGCCAGCTGAATTGCCCGGTGGGTAGCCTCGCCCTCCAGGATCGAAGGGCGAGTCAATCCGTGGTATCTCGGGTCCGTCTCCCCGCGCGCCAGGGCTTGGGCAACGAGAACATCGATGGCAATTCCGTTTTCGGCGTGCATCATGATTGTCGCACCATTTTCCGACGCCTTCTGCATGGCGAGCAGTATCTCGCCATCCGTCGAGTAGAAGACGCCTGGGTACGCCATGAACAGCTTGAAGCTGGAGATCCCAGCGTCCACCAGGAGATCCATCTCCTTCAACGACTGCTCGTTTACATCCGAAACGATCATGTGGAAGCCGTAGTCCACGTAGCAGTTTCCTGCGGCCTTGGCGGACCAGGTGTCAAAACCTTCACCAAGGCTCGTGCCCCGTGCCTGAATGGCAAAGTCGATGATCGTGGTAGTCCCGCCGTGGGCCGCAGCAAAAGTGCCGGTCTCGAAGGTATCCGCAGATTGGCTGCCGCCAAAGGGCATCTCCATATGGGTGTGGGCATCGATACCGCCCGGGAGAACGTATTTTCTGCTGGCGTCGAAGACGCGGTCAGCCCCCGACTCCCAGGCGGCGGAGGTATCGCTACCCGTTTGAACAACGCCAACGATCTTTTCCCCTTCGATGAGAAGGTCACCCGGAACTGCTCCGGACGCGTCTACCACCGTGCCACCCTTGATCAGCTGCTTCATGTGCCGGCTCCTCCCCTCCGCCTAAGGCTTTACCAGATCGCTATAGCTCTCCGGACGGCGGTCGCGATAGAAGGCCCAGGTTTGCCGGACCTCCTCCAGAAGCGCCATATCAAGGTCTCTGACGACCACTTCGGACTCGGAGCCTGAAGCCGCCTCACCGACTATCTGCCCCCTGGGGTCCGCGAAGTACGAAGTGCCATAGAAGTCGTCGTCTCCGAGCTCTTCTGTTCCAACCCGGTTGAGAGCGCCGACAAAGTAACCGTTGGCAACGGCGGCCGCGGTCTGTTCCAGTTTCCAGAGGTGCGAGGAGAGGCCCCGGCTGGTCGCCGAAGGGTTGAATACTATCCGCGCGCCACCAAGGCCAAGAGCGCGCCAACCCTCGGGAAAGTGGCGGTCGTAGCAGATGTAAACACCGATCTTCCCGACGGCGGTGTCAAATACCGGGTAACCCAAGTTCCCCGGGCGGAAGTAGAACTTTTCCCAAAACCCCTTTACCTGGGGGATGTGGTGTTTGCGGTACTTCCCCAGGTAGGTTCCGTCGGCATCGACGACAAACGCGGTGTTGTAGTACACTCCCGGCTGCTCTTCCTCAAAAACCGGAACGACCAGCACCATTTGGGTCTCCGCAGCGAGTGATTGCATCGTTTCAACTGTCGGACCGGGAACGCTCTCGGCATAGGAGAAGTATTGCGGGTCCTGAACTTGGCAAAAGTACGGCCCATAAAACAGCTCCTGAAAACAGGTTACCTGTGCCCCGGCTGCCGCCGCCTTGCGAGCCAGCTCAACATTCGTCTCGGTCATAGAGTGCCTATCCCCCGTCCATGCGGATTGGATAAGAGCCGCCTTCACCACACCTGTCATATCCGATCCCGCCCTCCATCTATCCAGCCGCTGCTCCACAACGGGCACCGCGGAGCCGGCAACCCGTTCCGAACCTTTCCGCCGCTGCCTCGAGGTGCAAGCCTATCATTCTCGACCCGGTCGAAAGCGACAAAAATGCCAGTTTACCTGGGTGTTTAGTTATGGAAAATAGTTTTTTGCTTCGCCACTCCAACCGCATGACATGAGCAACAAATTGCCTAAACGCGCCGTTTCAACCCCGAGCACCTGACCAATATTGAGTGGCAGATAAGCAATTCGCAATGTTTCCCGGCTACTGCTCCAAGCTCCCACAACCGCTCGCTTATTACCCGTGGCAATGATTACGCTCGCAATAGCACTTGAGTTTGATTAATTAAATTCATTTTTATATAACCGGTTAGTTATGACAATCCGGCTCCGCCATCGGGCGCTCTACAAAAATCTCCAGCAGCTCCCACAAGCCGGGCCACCTTCCAACCTTTGGCGCTCAGCCACCTCGGCCGGCACGCACACGGCGCCGATATGCGCTCGCTGCAAACGCCACTTCCAAACTTTCGGTTCCAGCAACTGGGTCAGCCCATCCCGTCTCCGGAGCACCTTGCCTGGCCTGCTGGTCCCCTCCTCTCTTTGGGCTCCGGCTGCCGAGAGAGTCCTCTTGGAGATAAAGACAGAACAATCCCGCGTCCAATACCGCTCTGGCAGCGGTATTGGAACCTGCCCTAACGCTTCCGATGGCCGATCAGCCGTGCCAAGCAAGCCGACTCTCGCCAGAAGATCGCCCCTAACCCATAGGCTGTGAAAGGTGGAACCGTTCTCTGGAATACCGGTCGGCGAGATCGACCCGGCAATCAGCCCATCCGACGACCTTTACCGATCGATCAACGGGCGCTGGATGGCAGGGGTAGTGATACCGCCTGACAAGGCCCGCTACGGATCCTTCATCGCCCTTGCCGAGGATGCAGAGTCAACCCTTCGCTCAATCATTGAACGCGCCCAGGAAGCGCCGGATGGGAGCGAAGAACGCAAGATCGGGGATCTCTACTCAAGCTTTATGGATACCGAACGGATCGAATCTGAAGGAGCGGCGCCAATCGCCAGCCTTCTTGCCGATGTCGGCAAGATTGCAAGCTATCCTCAGCTTTTTGCCGTCCTGGCCAAGTTCGACCGCCTCGGGATCGGTGGCGTCCTCCGCCTCTTTGTCGACAACGATCCCGGCGATCCATCTCGATACCTGGTCTTTGTCGAGCAGGGGGGACTGTCGCTCCCGGATGAACGCTACTACCGCGAAGAGCAGTTCGAAGCGATCCGCGACGCATACCGGGCGCACTTGGCAACGATGCTGGAGCTTGCTGGCCTTGACGGTGCCGCACCAAAGGCGCAGCGCATTTTCGACCTCGAGTCCCGGATTGCCGCAAACCACTGGGACAACGTAGCTTCCCGCGACTCGCTCAGGACCTACAATCTGATGGAGTGGGAGCAGATCGCCCACATCTCCTCCAAGCTCAACTCCGAGATGGCTGCGTACCTGGAATCGTGGAGAAGCGCTATCGGCGTCTCCGAGGTGGTTACCGCTGAGATGGTAGTGCGCCAGCCGAGCTTCCTCGTGGGGCTTGGCAGCCTTTTCGTCGACCAAGAGCTGCCGTCTTGGCGCGACTGGCTAACGTGGCGCGTTATACATGCGGCCGCACCCTACCTCTCTTCCGCTTTCGTCGAAGAGAACTTCTCGTTCTACGGCCGTTCGCTCACCGGGGCCGAGACTCTGCGCGAACGCTGGAAGCGCGGGGTTTCGTTTGTCGAGGGAGCGATGGGTGAAGCTGTCGGAAAGCTTTACGTGACCGAGAACTTCAAGCCAGAGGCGAAGAGGGCGATGGACGCGCTGGTCGACAACTTGATCGAGGCGTACCGAAGAAGCATCTCCGGCCTCTCCTGGATGGGAATCTCGACTCGCGCGAGCGCGTTGGAAAAGCTGGAAAAGTTCCGCACCAAAATCGGTTACCCAAAAAAGTGGCGTGATTACGGGGCGCTGGTACCGGACGCCAGAAACCTGTGGGCGAACGTTGAACGAGTCGCGGAGTTTGAGTTTTGCCGGGAAGCAGCAAAGATTGGGAGTCCGGTGGACCGCGACGAGTGGTTCATGACGCCACAGACGGTCAACGCTTACTACAACCCGGGCTTCAACGAAATCGTCTTCCCTGCGGCCATCCTGCAACCTCCCTTCTTCGACCCCAAGCGGGATAGCGCTGCCAACTACGGCGCCATTGGGGCGGTCATCGGTCATGAGATAGGGCATGGTTTTGACGACCAAGGGTCACGCTTCGATGGCGATGGCCGCCTCCGCGACTGGTGGACCGCGGCGGATCGAAAAGCGTTCGACGCGCAAACCAAGGCGCTAATTGACCAGTACAGTTCGCTCGAACCCGATCAAGTTCCGGGCCACTTTGTCAACGGCGAACTTACCATCGGCGAGAACATTGGAGACCTTGGAGGGCTCGGTATCGCCTGGAAGGCGTACCAGATCTCTCTCGAAGGCCAGGAGCCGCCGGTAATCGACGGCTTAACCGGGGCACAACGGTTCTTCTACTCCTGGGCGCAATCGTGGCGCGAGATTCGTCGGGACGCGGAGATGATCCGGCTACTCGCCATCGATCCCCACTCCCCGCCAGAGTTCCGCTGCAACCAGACCGCCCGCAACATCGACGCCTTTCACGAGGCGTTTGGGACCGGGCCAGGTTCGGGAATGTGGCTCGACCCCACGGAACGGGTGACCATCTGGTAGCCGCGGCGACAGCAAGTGGCGGCTCTAGCCGTTGACGGTCGACATGTCCGGATAGCGGCTGTCAGCCGTGATGCCAATGGGGAAGATCGCGTCGAGTTCGGCGATATCGGCGTTGGAGAGGGTAACCGAGACAGCCGAGATGTTCTCACCCAACCTGGCTACACTCGTCGTGCCCGGGATCGAGACAATATCCCTTTCTCGAGCTAGCACCCACTCCAGGGCAACCTGGGCAGGGGCAAGCCCGAGTCCAGCCGCCATCGCAACGATCCGGTCGACAAGCTCGAGGTTCCGGGCAAAGTTCTCCGGAAGAAAGCGCGGATGCCGCCGCCGGGTATCATCCGCCGCCAGGTCGTCGATGGACGTAATCCGGCCCGAAAGAAAGCCTCTCGCCGGCGGACTGTAGGCAACAAACCCTATGCCCAACTCGCGAGTTGTGGCGAGAATACCCTCCTTGGGATCACGGGTCCACAACGAGTACTCCGGCTGCAGGGCGGATATGGTGTGTGGCGTGTGCTCTGCGTATCGTCGCAACCGAAGCTTCGGAAAGTCCGAGATAGCGAACCTTTCCAGCTTGAACGAGTTCAGCCATCGCTCCGACCGTCTCCTCGATGGGTACGTTCCGGTCGACTCGGTGCTGGTAGTAAAGGTCGATTACCTCTACACCGAGTCGGCGCAGCGACGCGTCGCAGCTCTTGCGCACGTACTCGGGATCACCGCGGATGCCCAAGCACGCTCCGTGCTCGTCGCGAACGTTTCCAAACTTGGTCGCCAGCACCACCTCATCGCGACGCCCAGCGATTGCAGCTCCGACCAGACGCTCGTTGGTAAACGGTCCGTACATATCAGCGGTATCAAGAAAGGTCACGCCTGTGTCAAGAGCGGCGTGGCTAACGTCCGTAGACCGCTTCTCGTCCGAAACACCGTAAAAGTCTGACATTCCCATGCAACCCAAGCCCGATGCGGGATACCTCAAGGCCATTCGACCCTAGTGGAACACTCTCCATTTGACCTCCCAATTAAAACGTACACACGGCTTCAACACCGCAAGGTGTGCGACGGTCAGTGAACGAACCCCACAAAGGCGCCATGCTCAGCCATTTGCAAGAGTATCGACCTCCGGCAGGTCGACGTAATGATCTCGCTGCCCAAGCGCTACCAGACTTGCTAACGCAAGGAGCGCCGGCGAAAGCGCCAATCCGGTGCGGAGCCCCGAGGGCCCGGAGGATAGGAAGCCGGAGAGGACGGGGCCCAGAGACTGCCCGAGAGCGAACACCACGGTGAGGCCGGCGATCGCGGGAGTCCAGAAGTGCCGGTGAAGCAGGCGCCGCGCAACTGCGGTCACAGCGGTGACGACCGATAGGAAGGAGACGCCAAAAAGCACCGCCGAACCCATGGTCGCCCACGGCGACCGCGAAATCAGCGGCAAAAGCGTCCCGACCATTACCACCGCCAAAACCAGCGATACTCCTTGGCCTCCTCGCAATCGTGATATCGGTTGCGCCCACGCGAAGACGCCTCCGATGGAGAGAATCCCTAGAACCAGCCAGAAGAGGCTGATCTCTGCAGGGCCCACCCTTTCGCCCTCGAGGAAGGCGACCACAAAGGTCATGTAGGCTATGTACCCGACTCCGAAGAGGCCATAAGCCGCGATCAGTGGCGTCATACGACGGGCCGGCCACCGCTGGCTCGTCTTTGGCGGTGGCGGCGGATCCTTTGCTATTAGTACGGCTGGAGTCGCCACCAGCAGGAAGAGCAGCGCGATTGCCCCGAGCACTATCCAGCCCAGCCGCCAATCGCCAGTACCTGCCGCCGAGTCAAGCAGCGGTCCGATCGCCAGGCCAGAGAGCGCAATACCGGCCCCGCCTCCGGCAAAATAGAGACCAAGAACGGCAGCCACCTTCCCGGGAGAACTCGTCGCCAAAATTTCCGCCGCCAGCCCCGCTCCGGTTATGAAGGTAATTGCACCCGAAACTCCCGAGATGAAGCGCACCACCAGCAGGAGGCCAGTGCCAGAAGCCGCACCCATAGCGAAGAGGGTAACAACACTGACGGCAAGATTCGCCAAAAACGCCCGACGGACTCCAATTCGGCGGCTAATTGCCCCGGTTGCGATTGCGCCAGCAAGATATCCAGCCGCGTTGGCCGAGTTCATCAAGCCAGCCGTAGCGTACGTCCAGTGAAGCTGGCTCCTCATCGACGGCAGCAGCAGCGCGTACGCAAAGCGGCCAAATCCGAGCGCCACGACTGGACCGAGAGCAAGCCCGGCCACCGCGAGCGTTTCAACCCTCACTGCGAAAAACCCCTTCACGATTTCCCAGTTCCGAGAACATTGTCAAGAAGCACCTCCGCCATGTGCCGGGCTTCGATGGCTACTGCTGGGTTCCCGTCGACAACCATCCTCGCATTGGCACCGTCTATGAGCACCATGAAATTCGATCCCACCAGCACAGGGTCCGATGCCCCCGCCTCGGCCGCAAGCTCCGCCAATCGGTCGCGCATCCAATGCTTGTGTCCGCGAGCGATCTCCAACGCCTGGTGCTCCGACTCCCCAAGCTCCGCGCAAGCGTTTACAAACGCACACCCCCGATTCCCGCCCGCAGCAAACCAGTCCGCAAGCCAGTCAAAGATCGACAGCAAGCGTTCACGCGGATCTCCACCAGACCGAGACAGCCACCCCTCCAAGCTCTCCACCCGTTGATCGTGGCGGTGCTCGAGAACGGCCGCAACCAGCTCGTCCTTGGAGTGAAAGTGGGCATAGATAGTCGGCTTCGAGACGCCAGCGCTCACGGACACCTTGTCTACACAGGTCGCGGCGATCCCATCGTCGTAAAAAAGCTTGGCAGCAGCATCGAGTATCCGGCCATGAACACCCAGCTTCGATGTCATGAAACTACACTAACCGGTAAGTCAACATCATCAAGCCGCCCCGATAGGCTACCGCTCAAAGACTCTCACTCATACAACAAGTGGATCGACCTTCAGAAGACTCCCAGCTGCTTCTTGACAGGGAATCATTCAGCGTGGATGGATTGTACAAGCAACGGCGCGGTGGCGAACGTCTAGGGGTCTGCTGAACTAGCCCATTCCCCCATGGGCCACGAGTGACCATGGGTTTCCGCTCCATCCGCCCCTGCCGGTCCCGGGTTGTCCGGGTCCTCCCTCCTCCCTGATCTTGGAGGCGAGGGAGGAGGGTTCTTGGCATCAGCTCGCCACCACCCACTTCAGATGCTCTCGTTCCAGTCCATTGCGCCGGAGAACCTTCAAGTTCCGGACGGTAGCGAGCATCAGGTAGTGGAAGGTGTTCTTTGCCACCGCGTATCGAGGCCGGCATGCGGGTGGCGTGGTTCAACTCCGAGACCCTTACCGCTACCATCGCCACCGCAGAGGCCCAGGACACCCTCGGTCCAACCCTCGCCAAGTTCAAGCGGCTCGATCTCGTTGTCCTTGACGACCTTGGAATCCTACCGATTGGCGCCGGCGGCTCAGAGGTGATCTACCGGGTGGTGGAGACCTGTTATGAGGCTACCTCGGTGATTGTGACTTCGAATTTTGCCGTCGCCAGCTTCGATGCCATCCTTGCCGCGCAATCCATAGCCGCGGCGCTTGTCGATCGCCTCAGCCACCATGCCCATCTCATCGAGGCCACCGGGGAGTCCGTGCGGCTAACCCAGGCCCTCTCCGGCAAGGGGGTGGTGCCCCTCTAACACGAACCTCCAACCTTGCCAGGTACCGTGCGTCTCTTCGATGGCGCTCTCACCCGTGCAGTTTTGGTGTCCGTCCCCGTGCAACTAACCTGTCCGCCAGCGTGCAGGTTGAGATGGCGCTTGACAACAGCGATCGATTGCCGCAAGTGCAAGCATGTCGCGAACGTCTTTCATGTCCACCTTCCATTTCTTCGTACCCATCGATGTCTTCCACTCCTTCGGTTCCGGCATGGCGCCGGAGGCCAAAGAGAGTTTCCCAGGTGAAGAATCAGGTGGTCCAAAGATTTTGGCGGGCTGGTCCCAAGATTCCGGAATCGTCACACCGTCTCTCCCAACGCTTCGTGCTCATCCACTTGGATGAGCACGAAGCCACGCCCTTGCAGGTCGGCCACTCGATCGATCAAGTGGATTGGTTCGCTACAAAGCTCCCGAATCGGAACCGTTTTGCTCGTGGTTGTAGGGTCAGCTTGCTGAGTGCATATCGGCAAACGTCGATACCAGGCGGCTCTCGACCGCCAAAGAGCAACCCATGGTGATTCACCTCCACGACCGACAAGAGAAAGGTCTGTCACGCAAGCGTCTCTGGCCAAGCGACGCACCGGCAAATCTACTCACTCTTGCGAGTCAGGGATCTCCTTGGAGAACGCAGGAGCATTGCGACACATTTGTAGTGTTCAACCCTTGCCCTAGGACGCGGCGGCCAAAAGTTCCCGGCAAAGCACTTGATTCAAACCGGCTTCTGGTACCGGGCAACCGTAAAGGCCATGATGATTGGGATATCACTGGCAAAGATGAAGAGGCCGATGGTGAGGATGACGAGCATCGTCCCCCTGACGTGATCGTAGGTGAATACGTACTCGAGCATCCCAGCCTCGACCAAGTACTCAACAACTACCCACCGAAGCACCAAGAAGAAGGGTTTCCACGCAAAACTCTTGATATAAAGCAGGCTCACGCAACTCGCAAGCAGCAGGGCTCCGGCGATGGCAAGCAGTACCGCCACCACCGTGATCGGCGGCTGCGTCGGAATATGGGCGCCTATGTACACTCCGGCAGCCACCACGACCACCAGAGATGCCAGTGCAACGCGGTCGACTGGGATTACCGGGTTAAGCCAGTACCGGTCGGGTTCTTGGCTGCTCACGAAATTATTTCCCTATTTTCGAGCACCGGCCTCAAGTGCCCTTCCCCAACGCCCAGCGCAGCCAAAATCCTGCTCACAGGGTCGCCAACCTTGTCATCACGATCATGGTGCCAATCTGCATTAGGCCAAGCACCGCGGCACCGAAGACGAACCGCCGCATTAGGATCGCGATCACCTCTCCGTTTGGGTGAACCTTTCTCAATTCAAATAGCACAGCCAGATTGGCGGGACCCAGGGTTCCCATGGCAACGACCAGCATCACGCCTACGATGCAGAAACTAGCTACAACCCATCCATGTTCCGGAGCAAGCGCAGGCAAAAAGCGCGAGTTCCGCGCAATCTGGAATCCAGCAGCCAGTGTCCAAGTGACCAGCACCGGCATGATCAGGATCATCTTGGGCATGAATCGCCGCGAGAACTCGACTCTCGCCGGAATCGATAGCTTGGCTAGAACCATCGGGCCGATAAACAGCCCGATGAAGAGGTCGGTCGCGGTCCAGAGTCCACCCCCGACCACATGAAAAAAGTCAAGCGCCCAACGAGTGTTGGTAGCTATCGCAACAATCAGCCCGACGATGGCGGCGATCGCCAGCGGAAGGCCTTTGCGGGGGACAATCTGAAAGGCCTGCTCGTCCCCCGTTCCAAGCAGCTGCTCCTCTTGTGCCGCAGTGGCCGACCCCCGGTTGACCAGTGCCTCGCGCATGTGCGCTCCTTTCCCGCGATGACGCCGGAGGACAGGACTTTTTTAAAACCGGCATGCCACACAGACCCGTTCCACTGCGTCAACGAAAAAGATACCACTTCCAACCCCTTGCAACCAGGATCTTCCGCCTCTTTGCAAACATAGAGGCTGGATGGCAAAGCAGCCTGACGCTCGTGGAACACCGCCAACGTCAAGAACGCCATCAAAGCGGTTCGCAGCTCCCCGCTAGCAGCAAAACTGGAGACCAAAGGCACAGCGGCTCCATCCTCTTGGTTAACAGAAGAAAAAACGTTGGCTACCGAAGGGGCGAAAGCCGAAGTCGCGGGGGCGGCCACGTCTAACCTTCCGCAGATGGCCACTACCAAACCTTTGCCGGTATCGCAACTTTTCGCCACGGACCTTGGTTGCCAGAGCCCACCCGCACACGAAGCCAAAAGGCGTGCTGTGCGATCGTGGCCCGATCGCACTTCTAATGTCCAGGGGTGGCGTTGATCACCAAACTCCAACAGCTCAAGCTTCCGGACGGAAGCGCCAAGGACATTTTCGTCGACTCGCTCTCGGGCCAAATCACAGCGTGGCACGATCACCCGGACGTGATCGTAGATCTCGAGGGGTACATCGCACTTCCAGCGCCCGCCGAGATCCATGCCCATCTCGACAAGGCCCTGCTTGCCCTGGAGAACCCCGACCTAGTTGCCGAAGGCGGATTGCGTTTCGCGATCGAACGGATGCGGCGGGTTGCACCGGATCGTGCGGGAATCGTGGCGCGTGCCCGCCGGGCAGTTGAGCAGATGGTGCGGAACGGATACACGCTAATTCGCACCCACGTCGATATCAACGAACGCACCGGCCTCTCCTCCCTGCTTGCCCTTCTGGAAGTGAAGGAGTGGACCAAAAGGATCGACTTGGTCGATTTGGAGATCGTCGGCCTATTTGGATCGCCGATCACTGGTATAGCGGGTACCGATCACCGCATCCTCCTTGACCAAGCCGTGGCCGCGGGGATCGACGCAGTCGGTGGGTGTCCATGGCTAGACCCGCGGCCGCGGGATGCACTGGAAGTGCTCGCAAAGGCGGCAGATACCGCCGGCCTTCCGCTCGACATGCACACCGACGAGACCACCGATCCCAAAGTTCTTACCATCTCCGATCTCATCGACATCAAGAGAGCGGGCTTCGCAGGCAACGTTACCGCCAGCCACTGCGTCAGTCTCGCCTCCCAACAGCTTCCGCTCCTCAGCGACCTCGCCGAGCAACTCGCCGACGCTAACATCACCGTCGTAGCTTTGCCCCAAACCAACCTCTTCTTGCAGGGGCGGGAGGGTGGAGTTCCGATACCGCGGGCGGTCGCTCCAATCCGCTTCCTCGCTTCGGCCGGGGTACAAATCGCTGTAGGGCAAGACAACGTGGCTGATCCTTTCTATCCGCTCGGCCGTATGGATGCCATGGAGACCGCGTCGCTAACCGTCGCTACCAGCCATCTTCGCCTTGACGACGCGTGGGCAGCTACCAGCACGACCGTTCGAGCCGCACTTGGCAGGGAGCCTGCAGGCTTTCGGGTCGGCGACCGGGCCGAGATCCTCGCCCTCAGGGCGGACAGCCTCGCCGCTGCGATGGCCACCTCCGCTCTCGATCGCGTCGTCGTCCACAACGGAAGGATCGTATCCACCACCACCTGCTCCACCACCCTCGAGATGCCGAGACCCCAGATGCACCGCAGCGCGGGGGCGAACCTTTGAACCGGGACATCAGAGCGCTTCCACTCAACGATCTCGCGCTCGCGATCAGGAGGGGAGAAATCTCCTGTCTAGAGACGGCCGACGCCTACCTGGAACGGATCGCCGAATCCAACCCAGAGGTCAACGCCCTGAGCTACGTAGACGAACAGGGCGCACGGGAGCGGGCCCGGATGCTCGACACCCTGCTGGCTAGGCGCACTGCATTTGGCTCGCTAACCGGAGTGCCGATTACCGTAAAAGACTCTTTCGCAGTAGAGAAAATGCCGGCTACCTGCGGAATGAAGCGCTTTAAAGACTTCGTACCGACAAGAAGCGCTCCGGCGGTCGCCAGGCTGCTCCGGCTGGGAGTCGTCATCCTTGGGAAAAGCAATGTGCCCGAGTCCCTTGTTGGCCAGGACACCTGGAATCCGATCTATGGAAGAACTTACAATCCCCGCGACCGTACCCGATCTCCAGGCGGCTCCTCTGGCGGCTCCGCCGCCGCCGTCGCCTCGGGAATGTCTCTTCTGGACCTTGCAAGCGACCTAAGCGGCTCGATCAGAATTCCAGCCTCTTGGTGCTCGGTAGTTGGATACCGGCCATCCCAGGGGATGCTCTCAAAGCGTGCGCACCTCCCATGGGATCTCGACGCCGAGCTCGAGCCGCCGGAGTCGGTTGCCGGCTTCATGACGAGAACCGCTGCCGACTTGGACGCCCTCTACCGGCGTCTTTGGCCCCGCCGAGAGCGGCCGGCACCGCGGAGAAAACGAAGAATAGCCGTCTGGTGCGATCCGATGCTGGCGCTTAGCGACGAGGTATCGCGTTCTTTTCAGCGAGCGTCGGCGGCGCTCGAGGCCGCAGGTTACGAGCTCTTCGACTTCTCGCCGCCGGCGGCGGCCCCAGAGTTGGTAGAGATGGCAAAGCAACTGACCCAGGCGGAGATCTCCTTCGGGCTCCGGGAGAGCGACTGGATGGAGTTCGGCGGCTTGGATGTGCGAGCCTACCTTCACCTTCTCGACCAAATCAAACGCCTACGCCTGCAGGCGCGAGCCGCACTCTCCAGCGTTGACGCCCTACTCGCCCCGGCGACACCTTCTTCTGCCCCCACATTCGAAGAGCTGCCGTCGACCAGCAAGACCGCCGACCATTGGGCGCTTGCGGTGTCAGCTCTCCAGCTGCCGTCGGTCACGCTTCCACTCGCGCGAAAGGGTGCCGAGGCGCCGGTGGGGGTACAGCTTGCCGGCCGACACCGCTCGGATGCCACGCTGGTCGCCCTCGCCGCAGATCTCTCCCCCGTCTTTTCGGAGTGAGGAGAAAAGGATTTTGGCAATGCCCGTAACGGTGGTGTAACCGTTACGGGTCCGGCGAATCGGACGCATTATCTAAGATCGGGCCATGAAAGCACCGCTTTGGCAAGAGCTAACCTCTGGAGAACTCGCCAACCTGGCAGATATCGATGCAATAGCCGTGCTCCCAATCGGTTCGATCGAGCAACATGGCCCACACCTTCCATTGGGAACGGATACCATCATTGCTGAGTCGGTCGCCCACACCGGGATTGCGAAAGCGACGATGCCCACGGTTGCCCTTCCTACAATCTCGATGGCGCTATCCAGCGAGCACATCTGGGCGAAGGGAACTATCTCAATTCCCCCAGGACAGCTGTTCCCCCTTCTCGACTCGATCGGTGCTGCACTAGCCAGAGCCGGCATTAAGCGTCTGGTCTTCCTCAATGGGCACGGCGGCAACTCCGCAGCTCTTAGGGTCGCTTCGCGAGAGCTTCGGCTCTCCTACGGCTTGCTTACCTTCGTTGCCCATCCCCACATACCGGTAGATCAGGGCGGCGCAACCTCCGGACCGTTCGAGATCCACGCTGGCCACCAGGAGACCTCGATCATGCTCCATTTAAGACCTGAGCTTGTGCGGATGGAGCTTGCCGAGAAGTGCGTTCCCCACTGGCTCGACAACTACCAAATGGTGGGTTTCGGCAAGCCAGTCTCCTTCGGCTGGACTTCGGACGACTTTGGCAAGAATGGCGTCATCGGCGATCCGGCTGGAGCCAACGCGGCGGCGGGTGCCACGGCGTTTCTCCGGGCGGTAAATTCGTTCCAATCTGCTTTGGAAGAGATTGCCAGGTTCTACCTATAGCTCCATTTCCGGCCCGCGATCGCCGTCGGATCGCCCCTTTGGCAAAGGACTTGGACGTCCCAAGGGTGACCGCGTCCCTTCAGGGTCTTCGTAGGTCCGGTTTCGTACCCAACGCGTGGGAATAACCGTTACCCGATCCTCAGGAGCTCGCGACCACAAGGCTGGGACTGCATCAATCTCCTTCGCCAACCGTTGCCCAACCGACTCGTAATTTACCCGCCAACCCTTGAAGTCCCTCCAAGCGGTATTCGTGTCGATCTCGACAGGAAAGCCTACTTCAAGCAGGTGCTCGACGGCTGCAGCAAAGTCGGCATCGGTCAGGTTTATGCTGTTGTCGGGGAGTGGATCCGCGTCGAACGGAAACCCGATCGCGGCCGCTATCGACCGCAGGCAGGCAAAGCCCATACGCAGGCAGAGACGAGCTTCTACCGGAGCATCGCTAGGGGCAAGCGACAGGTGAAGAGCGGCAGCATCCATCACCGCAAGCAAGGAGACCAGCCATGACGCGTAGGGATCCGGCGAACGAAAGCGGAGCAGCACCGGATAGCTGGAGTGGGTTTCGGATACATCTGCCGCCCAACGCTCCCAAGCGTGATACAGCTGGGCAAGGTCGGTATCGAGGAAGCCGACTCGGGTTCTAGCCAGCATTTCCGGACCCCAGGGAGGCTCTCCTGCCCTCGCCACCAACACCGCGACCTCCGCTTCCCGGCGATTGAAGGCTCCGTAAAGTACTGGGAGGTAGGAGATCTGCAGTGCAACCACGGTCAATCCCGTAAACCCACCAAGGAAGTCAACGGCACTCGCTCCGGCGTTGGGAGTGGAGGTAAACCCCAAGGTGAGCAAAGAAGCCTCCGCTTCCCGGAATGCTTGTCCAATCGACGCTACAAAAGGAATGAGCATGGCCGATAGGGACAGCCAGAGGAGAAGAACCCAGGAGATTAGCTGGAGAAAAAGAATGGCGGCGGGTTGGCTCGTTCTAATCCGGTCACGAGTCTCATACCTACTCCAGGAGCTGGCAAGAAGCCGGTAGACCGAGCCGACGAACCGGTGGATGCCGCGAGAAAACAGCGGGCGGCGACCACGGGGAACCATCAAAGTCTGCGCCACCGACCACAGGACAAACAGGTAGACCATTCCTCCGGCCACCGCAACCGCCACCTGCACCATCGCCACTCCCCACAGCACCAGCAAGCCGTCTTGGCTCCAAAGGCTACCGGCCTTAGCCTTCCTCTCCCAATGCTACCTGCGGGCGACCGTGCTGCGCCGCGTGGATGGCCTCCTCGGCCTCAAGGCTTTCGGCCGTGTACCGCCCACCGCGGAGCCAGGATGCCCCCGCTGCGGCGACACAGGCCAAAGCGGCAAAAGTAAACGCTTCGGTCAAACCGTGGCCAAAAGCGGGCGAGATCAGGTTGGGAAAGAACTGCCTCCCGGTAAGGACGCGGGCGCTGGCTGGCGGAAGCGCTGCAAGCAGGTGCGGTCCAAGAATCTTGGCCATCGGATTGTATCCGAGGAAGGAGGCGAAGAGGGTCGAGATCGGCGGAAGGTTGGAAACCGCTCTTGCCACTACCGCCGGAACGTGCTGCGAGGTGAGCCCCGAGTAGAGTGCCGACCGGAGATGGGAACGGAGCCCGAAGATCATCAGGGTAAAGAAAACCCCAATGGAAAGAACCATCGCCGAGTTCATGAAGGTCGATGCCATTCCCGATCCGACACCACGCTCCCCTGGTGGAATGCTGTTCATGATGCCAGCGCGGTTTGGAGATGCAAACATCCCCATCGCCAACCCGTTTGCCAGCAGCAGAAGGCCAAAAACCGGGTAGGAAAAGTTGACCGGCAGCCGCTCGAGTCCGATAAAAGAGAGCGCGGCTACCAGCATCCCGGCAGTCGCGAAGGGCCGCGCGCCGAAGCGGTCCGATAGCATCCCCGAGATCGGCCCGGCGACCAGGAAGCCAATTGTGAGCGGGACCAGGTATATACCAGCCCACAGCGGCGTCGCCGAGTAACTAAAGCCGTGTCGAGGAAGCCAAATTCCCTGCAGCCAGATTACGAGGATGAACATCAAGCCTCCGCGCCCCAACGCCGAAAGCAAGCTCGCAGTATTTCCTGCCGTAAACGCGCGGATCTTGAAGAGGTGGACGTTGACCATTGGTTCGGCCACTTTGAGCTCTATCACCACGAAGAGGCCCAGCAACACCAAGCCGCCAACGATGGCGAGATCGACTGCTGGATTGGTCCAACCCATAGTGCTGCCACCGTATGGCTGGATACCGTAGGTGATCCCTACCAGGACAGAGACCAACCCAGCCCCGAACGCAACGTTACCAAACCAATCTATATGGGCGGATACTCGCTCGCCAAGGTCGTGGAGGGCCAGATATGCCCACAGCGTCCCTATCAACCCCACTGGCACCGATACCAAAAAAATTAGCCTCCAGGAGATGGGGGCTAGAATTCCACCCAAAATCAGCCCCAGAAAGGTGCCGGTGATGCCGACGATGTTGTTGATTCCTAACGCGAGCCCGCGCTGATTCGCCGGGAAGGCGTCGGTAAGAATCGCCCCGCTGTTGGCGAAGACTAGGGCTCCCCCAACCCCTTGGAAAATCCGCATCACGATGAGCCAAAGAGCACCGTCAACTCCATGCATAAAAGTGACGGAAAGCGCCACCGAAAACAGGGTAAAGATGGCAAATCCCAAGTTGTACATCCTCGCCCTGCCGTAGATGTCCCCGAGCCGGCCAAAGTTGACGACCATGACCGCGGTCACAACCATGTATCCCATCAGGACCCAGAGAAAGTAAGGGGTATTCCCTGGCGCGAGCGGGTTGAGCTTGATCCCGTTGAAGATCTCCGGCAGCGAGATCAAAGCGATCGATGCGTCGATGGTCGCCATCAGCACGCCGAGGGTGGTGTTGGAGAGGACGACCCACTTGTATCCCGGCCGCTCGCGATAGGCGAGGCTGGTTGCCCTCATCGAGCTGAACATCCTCGGCACCAACCCTCCTGTCAGGTATGGAAATCGCTGCAAGCAAAACTGTTTGCAATAGACAAGCAATTCTAGTACGGCTTGGGCACCAGCACAACAACCCCGGCGTCCTCAGCCTGCCTGGATCGATCTTTTGGAGAGGCCGTACCAAAAGCCGGAGATCACCGTCTTGACGGGATCCCCGCCGGCGGCCCCGAGGGTGACAAAGAGCGGAGCGAAGTGCTCCGTCCGCGGATGAGCCAACCTGCTTGCGGGGGCACGGAGTGAGAAGTCGGCCAGCTGATCTAGGTCGCCAGCCTCTATCATCTCCCTACCCCACTCGTCGAACTCCCTGGACCACGCCGGGACTCTTCCCGTAGGCTTGCCACTCTCCGCAAGAGCAGCAAGATTGTGGGTGAAGAAGCCGGAGCCGACGATCAGCACACCCTCATCCCGCAACGGAGCCAGCGCCGCCCCCAGACGCAGCAGTTCCCGAGGGTCCAGCGATGGCAGCGAGAGCTGCATCACCGGGGCCACGGGTTCGGGGTACATCGCCATCAACGGGACCCAAGCGCCGTGGTCAAGGCCACGAGACTCGTCTTCGACCACTGCAACACCCACCGAGGCCAACTGCGATGCCACCCTCCGCGCAAGCTCCGGTGACCCCGAAGATGGGTAGGTCAAACGGTAGAAGCGCTCCGGGAAACCCCAAAAGTCGTAGACAAGAGGTACCGCTCCGGCAGCCGAAAGGGCGGCCGGGCGGGTTTCCCAATGAGCCGAGATTACCAGCACAGCCGCGGGTACAGGCAAGCGCGCCGACCACTGCTTCAGCTCCTCGACCCACAAGTCATCCTCCAGCAGGGGCGGGGCGCCATGGCCGAGGTAGATTGCAGGCATGATATCGCTCATGAGAACCATGATAGTTGCATTTGCATCTAATAATTTCCCACGACAGTGAACTGGCAATGTTAGTCGCGGTAATCGGGCAGGAGGCGGGCATACCGCCAGCCATAGCTGCGCTGGTCCTTTTGGCCGCGGGCGCCCACGCTACCTGGAACGCGCTCGCCAAGCGGTCGCCATCCCAGGAGATGGCGTTCTTCTACATCAACGCAACCGTCGCCGTAATTGGAGTTGGCCTCGAGCTTTCACTTGGGCTCCCGGTGGAAGCCGCACTCCCCTTCGTTCTCGGATCGGCCGCCATCCACGTTGCATACAACCTCTTCCTGCTTGGCTCGTACCAAAGGGGTGATCTTAGCCTTGCCTATCCGATAGCCCGCGGGCTGGCGCCTTTAGCTGTTGCCGGTGGCGCCTGGCTGATAGCCGGGGAGCAGCTGACAACGACCCAAATCTTGGCGGTCGCGGTGATCGGGGCAGGGCTGATCTCTCTGGCCCGGGTAAACGGCCCCGGTAGCCGGAGGGCGGTGGCTTTCTCGCTGGCTACCGGAGTAACTATCGCGGCATACAGCATGCTCGACGGCCTGGGAGTCCGCCACGCGCAGGGGACTCTTCCCTACATCGGCGCTCTCTTCGCCATGGAAGGGACTGCGATCTCGGTGGTAATCGCTAGTCTCCGCCACCGCCGGGGAGAACGGCTTCTCCCCAAGCCGTCGCTGGCGGCGATCGAAGCTGGCGCGATCTCCTTTCTCGCCTACGCAGCGGTACTCTACGCCCAGCGCCGTGCGGAACTCGCGCTGGTCTCGGCGCTCCGCGAGACCAGCGTGGTGGTTGCGATGGTTATTGGGCACCTCTGGCTGAGGGAGGAGATTACTCCAAAAAAAATCGCCGCCTCGGTCGCTATCACCATAGGGGTTGCGGCGCTGGTGTTGCTGCATTGACCGGCAGGCTTTGGTAACTTTGGAGCATGCCATCTTCGCCGTTCATCTCGCCTGAGGAACTTTTCGATACCGCCGCCACGATCCTCGACACCCGTTGGTATCTCGACGGACGCGACGGTCACCGCTCCTACCTCGAAGGCCACCTGCCCGGCTCGGTGTTTATCGATCTCGAGGCGGCAGCCACTGGATCGATAGATCCGCGCGAGGGCCGCCACCCCCTTCCTCCGGTAAGTACCTTTCTGGAATCCATGGCTAGGCTTGGGGTACGCTTCGACCGCCCGGTCGTCCTAGCCGACGACCAGCTGGGATCGGTTGCGGCCAGGCTCTGGTGGATGCTGGACGCCTGCGGCTTCGATGCCCGCCTCCTCGACGGGGGAGTCCGGGCTGCTGAAGCTAGCTGCACCCAGGAGTGTACCCTTCCAGAAGCCGACAGAGCGCCAGCGGTCGCTGGGTGGCCGGCGCTCGGCACCGGAACACTACGCGAACGGCAAGGTGTCGAGTTGCTTGACGCCCGTGCAGCCGAACGCTACCGAGGGATCATTGAACCAGTGGACCGGACGCCGGGCCACATCCCTGGAGCCCGATCGGTCCCATGGACTTCGCTTTTTGAAGGTGGGCGGCTTAAAAGCCCGACCGAACTGCACGGGCTCCTTGCGCCACGAGAGGGAAGGCAGGCCGTGGCTTACTGCGGGTCAGGAGTAACGGCTTGTCTGTTGGTGGCCGCGGGCAGGGCGGCCGGTATCGAGATCGAGCTCTACGCTCCCTCCTACTCCGGCTGGTCAAGCGATCCCGCAAACCCGATCTGCACCGATGAGTGTGGTTAGCCCAACTCTCCGGATCCACTCGGCCGCTCCAAGACAAAGCGGTGTAAAGCTTTCCCGACGATCCTCCCGGAGGGCGGCTTGGCCATTGGGAATCTCAATGCCGTTGTCAAGCGGAGCGAAGAAGAGCCGTAGCGGGTGGTTTGACGTAGACGGTGCGATCGCGAAGCATTGCCCACGTGATGTTCAGCCTTCGGCGCGCAAGTGCGAGGAGTGCCTGCTTGTGAGATTTGCCCTCTGCCCGCTTGCGATCGTAGAACGCTCTTGAAGCGGGACTTGAGGCTCGACAGCGCGGCGAGGCAACAGGTGCAAGAGCTTCCCCGCGGTATGCGACATGAGCGGGAGTGGGGGCAAAACCCTCAACCGATGTGGGGCCAAGTTGTCGATTGTTTTCACCCCGAGTCGCGATGGACGGGACAAGGCCTGCGACGCCCGCCAAGCGGTCGACACTCTCGAAACGAGCGAGGCTTCCGCCGATCCGAGCCAAGAACGGAGCGGCCAGGATCGGTCCGAACCCGGGCATGCTGAGCAGGATGCGTGCGTCCTGGTAAGTGCCAAAGCACTCGGTGATCTTCTGGTCGAGGGCGGCGAGTGCCTTGTCGATCCCTTGGACCTCGGCTACGAGCAGTGCACCGATCCGCTCGGCTCCAAGG
>JAKARV010000010.1:45113-56103 GCA_021819205.1 Actinomycetes bacterium
ACCAGAGTCGGCAAGAGCACGGATCCAGTCTCATCCACGACAACGCAGTGATGCGCTCGCTTTCCCGAATGGACACCCGCCCACACCGTTGCCATGTTCTTACCCCTTTCCGATTCCTGTGGAGCTCCCGGTGACCTCGCCAGCACGTCCTTGCACAGCGATCAACGTCGCAATTCTCAACGAGTAGTCAAGCCATCGGTGGGCAGGGGGTGGCCATTCCCAGTAAGCCGTCTGCGCGGCAAAGAGATCTCAGCCATGCCCCCGTCCGAAGTGCACGGGTTATCGCGATGAATCCCGTTCACCCCACCAACATCGTACGGAGGGGATCGGCAAATCGGCGTAACCCAGGAAAGGTGGGCGGACGCCTATCACGCCTGAGCGACCCTGACATACGTGCAGGGCAGCCCACTCGGCTGACTATCGATATTTCACCGCCGAGCGCCTTGGCTATCTCGTACGCAGCCCCAACCCGCCGGTACACCTCTCATCCAACTTCGCGCCATTCGTTGTCTGCAAGGCGACGGTACACCCCTCCGTCTTCGCCAATCTGAAACAACATTATCCAGCCGTTGTCGACCAACTCCCGGACAAGCAAGTGCCGCGCAATAACACCGTCCATCTCCGCCTGCGGTGCTTCAATCAACACGTTGAGACGGACCGGCTCGTGCACCCAACGATCGCCATCGTGTAGCGATTGGATTCCAAATCCAATCCGAAGATCTCCCCCGTTGCCCTCAAGCACCCCGATGGACCCGCCGACCACGTTGTGCAATACCTTGTTTCCACTGCCGAAGCGACGATTGTCAACCATTGAACCGTAATATTGCATGTTGATCCAGTTCGCCACCACCATCGGCGCGGTCATAATCAGCTGCAACGTCGAAAACTCTGCATCCTTGCGCCAATCGTAATCATGAAGGAACGCACGACCCGCGAGATCTATACCCTTCGTTCGCCCGCGAGGAGCAGCAATAAACGCAGCATTGCCAGCCAACGCCCACTCGGGCCTCACCTCTGCCCAGTCCCGGGTACGCCTCTTCATATCGCTTGCCACCAGTGCCGGAGCCTTCGACGCGGTTCCCAGTAAGCCCGCTCGCTGCATCCGCGTAACCTCACCAGCATCGGCCAGCCAGCCACGCAATTGGGCAAGATCGCCAGCGTGCGTTTCTGGCAGGTCATCGGTATCGAAAAGCGTTACCACGTCGGTTACAGTATCGTGGAGGGCGGCGAGAAAATAGGTGTCCTCCGGAATTTTGATTCCTTGGAGTTCTAGATCTCGACGCGTTGTGGGATCGTTCAATAGCGCTGCCGCAATCCTTGCGCTAGCCTCTCCCGTCTGCCCAGCACACGCGCCACAGTCGAGTCCGGTACCCTGCGGGTTATTGACCGTGGTACTGCCGTGGCCGGTCAACACCACCAACCGGGCAAACGTATCCGTAAGGCCCATGTTGTTCAGGATGAAACCGCCGACCTTTCCCAATTCATGGCTGGGAATACCCCCGGTTTTTTCACCGGATGCCGAAACGCCACTCGCCGTTAGCTGCGGGCGCAGCTTCTTCTTGGTGCCAACATTGAGCCCCTTCCCATCTGGATGGGGGACCGTGCGAGTCCATCCCATGCTGTCGCCAAACAACTTTGGCACGTACCCGAGCCCAGTCGACTCGACAAACGTAAACGTCGAAGACGCAGAAGTTTTAAAACCTTTCCACACGCTAGCAACGCGAAGCCGAGAACGCCTCTTGTTCGCTTGACGGAGCGTTTCGCTATCCTCCACGTCGCTCAATCCTTCCCATACCTGATAAGGAGGATTGAAAATAACCGGTAGATGACCCTTTGGAGTGTCCGCTCCGAAGGGAATGTACTCCATCAGAACGCCAAAGAACCCAGCGAACCCCAACGTCTGAACCACCCCCGGTGCCACCGTCTCAAGGGCCCGCCGAATGATCTCAGAACGCACGTCGATGCAGAACGCCACTTGCGCATTGGGTCTATCGGCCGAATCCCATACCGGTCCCGCCGCTCGCAATGACTCTACCAGCCGATGCTGATAGCCAATCTCTAGTGCCCTCTGCAAGATCGCGTCAACATGCTCTGGCGGCTTCTCCTTAAGTCGGTTACGATGAGCGTCAAGCATCTCGCGCCACTCCTGCGGCATGCCGGTGTCAACCACAGTCCGATGAAGGACGGCATCCCAGCACACCCGAATAGCAAGAAGGTCGCACAAAGAGTCGTCTGCGCCATTTTTCAACTCAGCCTGCCAACGCTGATACCGAGCCCAACCAGCCCATCCCCCAACGCTAAGAAGCGCCGCAAACAAATAATCGTCAGTCGCCTCGGCAGGAACGGAAAGCTCGTCGAGCGCCCACGCCACGGCGTCATCCGACCCGGCCGGAAGAGTGCCTACGATACCCTTGATTCCGCGCAAACCCATTATCCGTGGACTCTTGTCCATCGACATAAATGTCAGCCAACCCTGATAGAGCGAAACCCCATCACGCCATGGCATCGTCCACGTAGCCTGACCCTCGTCAAAGTAAGCTGCGCAGTAGTGGCTGATCCTCTCGATGACAACTCTCGACCAATCGCGCTCCCTTCTCGCTGAAACCGCATCGCTAAAAAGCGGAAACGGAGCATCCTTCGGTCCTGTCTGTTTTTGCATAGCCTTCATCAACTCGTCAACGCCCAGGCTGCTGCCCATCTCGCCCAGCGCCTCAATCAGATCCGCAGTGCTGATCCGGCCGTTGGCAATCTGTTCTTCGTAGTAAGAGCGCGGCATGGTCAGACCTTCGCCTGTGATGCTCCGAAGAGTCTGATCAGCATCCCAAAACGGCTCGTCCCGCAGTCCAAAGTAGGGATTTACAGCGACAAAGTGCTTGAGCGGCCACAGAGGCGCTATCTTCTGGCACGCTCTATCGATCCTCCCTCTGATATCGTCTTCACAGACCGCATTCCTATTTGTCAATGCCATGGTTCACCCCTCCTATGCAACAGCAACGATCTCCCCGAACCGCGATTTACTTGTTATTCACCTTCGTTACGTCTAACGCCCTAACTTGGCTGAAAGCGGAATCGACGTACATTCCGTTATAAAAGCTCACATATACGCCTTGCCAGAAACGCGACTTCTGCAACCGCGGCATCAGTTGCTGAATGTGCAACAGCGACACAAATACAATCACAATTAGCGCAAGCAGGCTATACGGAATGTGATCGGCCTGTAGCGAATCGCTGGGAACGCTTGGACCAAGAACGTAAGCCGATAGGTCGTGCAGGCCAAAGTAGACCGTGCAGACGACCACGCTCAACACCATTGCTCGAGTAAACAGCCCAACGGTTCCAATTCCCGACCTGTTGAGAGCCTGTAACAATAGTTGGCTCATAGCAATAGCTACGATTACACCGATCGTAAGGAGAGTCGGCTGACCACGCAAGTCAATGCCAAATATCGAAGCGACTCCAAACGTTGCCACTCCTGAAATCACAATCGCAAGCTCCGCCCGACCCAACGTCTGCTTCAATTTCTGCTTCTGTAATGTTGGACCGCGAAAGTTATCTACAACACTGCCAGAAGAAAGAAACGCGTGAGCCTTATAGACAGAGTGAGCAACAATGTGAAGCACTGCAATGCTGTACAACCCAAGACCGCACTCCATGAGCATAAAACCCAACTGCGCCGACGTCGAGTAGGCAAGAGACTCTTTAATGTTGGTCTCCGTCATCATCATCAAAGACGACATCGTTACCGATAGGAGCCCAACAAGAATCAGCACCATCCAAGTCCAACTTACGTGGGTGATCATCGGACTGACCCTGAGAAGCAGAAATGCCCCCGTGTAGATCAGTCCAGCGTGAAGCAGCGCTGACACCTGCGTGGGAGCCTCCATAACCTGAATGAGCCACCCATGGAATGGAAACACTCCACTCTTCAAGATTGCAGTGACCACTATCAATCCAGCTGCAACTTGCAAGCTAGCGGGGAAATCTCCATGCAACCTCTGCATCCAGAATGCGATGCCAGCAAATCCGGTCTCACCGGTGGCCCGTACGATCAGCACAAATGCAGCAAAAAGACCCACGTCTGCAACGCGCGAAAATAAGTATTTCTTGCGGGCCGCAATAATTGCAAGAGGACGATCGCGATAAAATATCAGAAGCTGATGAAGCGATAGGCTTGCCAACACAAACAAGATCCAGAACATCCAAATATTATTAGTGACAATCAGCAACAGGAACACGCCTACCGTCAAACTCAGCCACTTGTGAAATCGTCCCTCGTGGGCGTCGCCCTTCATATAGGATACCGAAAAGTTTGAAACGACCATACCCATGAACGACACCAAGACAAACATGATGATAGTCAAAGGATTAATCAAGGTTTGAACAGCAACTTTACCCAACTGCACAGGTAACGAAATTGCTACATAGGTCTGCGATTGTTGAAGTGTCGTTACGTAAAGCACCGCAGCCGCAGCTCCGAAAATAAAAGCTACCCATGCAGCCCGATTGCCAAGAGTCCTGACCCAGCGAGCGTGATCGTCGGCACGAACTCCGACAAGAAGCCCCACCAATAGCAGCGGCAATGTCGCAACCAACATCACCGAAGATGCAATGTCAACAACCAATTTAAAACTCCTGTACGTGCGAATTTATAGAAACTTATAAATCGGGATCGGTATCTCAAAGCATCGCCAGCCAAGCGGCCAACGCGGCAACCGTCAGGAAACTCGATGGCCGGCGGCCCTATGACAACAGGTCGTGAGTCCACGCGATCTGTCTAGGAGCGCGCCGCTGATTTTTTGGTTTCGGCACAATGATCAACGCCTTCCACAGCGTCTTACGTTTCCTACTTCGCGAAGTATGCTACATATCTTAACACGACGCGGGGCGGTTTGATCCCGCTTTTTCACAATTATGCGGCTAGATTCCCGAACTCGACTACTATTGGCACCGTGCCGGATCAGACCGAAACAAAATCAGGACAGACCAGACCGCTCTGGACGTTCATTACCAACCACGGCCATGTACTTCTCTGCATAAGTAGCGACCCCGGCATCCGGGGACGCGACATAGCCGCTCAAGTTGGCATTACGGAGCGCGCGGCGCAAGCGATCATCGCTGACCTCGCAGACTCCGGCTACATCGTGCGAAGTCGTGTTGGACGCCGAAACCATTATTTAATCAACCCCGAGCTACCGTTTCGCCATCCCCTTGAGCACGCACACCAAATCGGCGAGCTGCTCCAACTGCTCACCAACACGCGCCCCGACGTAGTCCACGACCGCACCCCGGAGCGACCACAAACTGCGTCCAGCAGGTAACGCGCTGGATCCGCCGAACACGCACTCGACAACACCTTGGCGCACATCGCCCCACCATCGATCGCAAAACTGGCATTGGCTGCCGCACCGCCGCCAAAACCCAAGATTGGCAATTTGCTTCTATAGTTTCGGTTGCCGCTTGCGCCAACGGCGGCCCTCTTCCTGCTGGCACCGCCCTTCATCGCGTAAGACCCATATACAGAATCGGCAATTTTTCTGGAAGCCTCTGGACGTGATCCAAAACTACGTAGTTGTTCGGCCCGAAAATTCGGGATACGTATTGGTCAGCCCTGGCGTCGAGACTGAGGCAAAAGGAAGTGATGCCGAGCCGTCCGACCTCCTCTACCGCCTTCCTCGCGTCATGCCGCAGATACTGCGGGTCCCGCACATCATTGTCCGCAGGTTCCCCGTCCGTAATCACCAGCAACAACTTCTTTCTGCTGGCTTGACGCTTCAATATCGATCCGGCGTGCCGAATGGCGGCCCCCATGCGAGTTGATAGCTGGCCAGTCATACCCGCAAGCCGTGCCTTCGCAAGATCGCTGTAAGGCATGTCAAAATCCTTAAAGCGAAAATACTCGATATCGTGACGGCCATTTGAGTCAAACCCGTGGATCGCAAATGGATCGCCAATCTTATTTAGAGCGTCCGCAAGCAGTACAGCAGATTCCTGAGCGAGCTGTAGTACCGTATTCTCTGAGCCGCTCACCACATCGTTGGTAGACTCCGACAGGTCGAGGAGCAAAAGCACCGATAGGTCGCGAACTTTGCGAACGTTTCGCACCATTATCCGAGGATCCGGCTGCTCCCCCAAACTTAGCTCAACCATGGCTCGAATAGCGGCATTCAGATCGATCTCGTCGCCATCCTCCTGCTTGCGAAGCCGCTGAACGCCCTGCGGCTGTAGTGCCTCGATCAATAGCTTGAGCCTGCCCACGATTGCTTTGTGCTTGACAACGATCTCATCAACCACTTCAAGCGTGCCCACCTTGGATGGCTTCTCGAGAACCGTACACCACGCAGGCCGCTCTAGCTGCATCTGATAGTCCCACTCCGGGTAGTGATAGGGCTCCGGGGGAGGGACCCTCCCTTCCTGTTGATTGACGCTAATAGCCTCTTCGTCACGAAAAAACTCGGTCGCCAGAATCCAGATCTCGTTGGCGTCGTCGCCGGCGCCGGGTACGTCGATCGCATTGACCATCTCCATGACGCTGACATACTTGCGCACCTGATTCGCAACAGCGCTGCCGGCGATGTCACCAGTATCCAGCCGATCCTCGAACTCCCAGATGTACCGATTGTCATCCCGATACGACGGAGACTCGACCCCGATTTCGGCGGTGCCGATGGCCAAGCCACGATTCTCCAACTCCAGCGCCAGCAAAAGACCGATCTCCCGAGACAGGTCAGCGGCAGACAACCCGTCGAATCGGCCGTTGAACAATTCCAAACCCAACAATACCCACGGATCATTGTCGACATAGGCCGAGTCCAGCAGCGCTCGGGCCATGCGCGCCATCAATACCGGTACGTCCTCCCCCGAGTCGGGCGATACGGTGTGAAACGGTAACCAGATCCGCTCCAATCCTGGAAATTGCCTTACAGCTAGCGCTTCCACCCGGGCATCCTCGATCAAGCCCACCATCGCCATCTCGGTGGGACTCAATCCCGCGTGATCGAATTGCCTGGAAGTGTAGAGCTGGTGAGCCGCCGCATGCGCGCATGCGGCGCGGTACCTGTCAAGTCCCGCTACCCTGAACTGTTCCCCGCTCTCTTCTCCAAGCAGCAGGTCATCGTATGCGTCTGGAAGATGGATTACAAAGCCATCAATAAAAGGCCGGTATCCCTCGCGTTGTTCGAAATCCCCACTGGTAGGCCGTAAAAAAAAGTCGCGTCCCCACAAGGCACGCAGATACATATTCAAGCGCCGCTGAACGTCAACAAACAACGTTCCCTTGCGCTCCCTCTGGAGAACCCCAAGCGACTCGGCGCTCGCCAATGAAAAATACTTGACTTGACTGTCGAAATCAGTCCGGTGTGCCTGGGCACCCCACAGTGCCCATCGCCTCAACCCACCCAGAGTCAACTGGTTCAAAAGCGCGCCAAGGTGGTCCAGCATCGGGCGAACACCTCTAGGGGCTTGTGCCAACAGTAGATCGATCAGGCCCAGATAGGAACGGAACAGGTTTAGATCGCCAAGCCGCTCGGCCGCGATAGGGCTGGTTGAGAAGAGAGAAGAAATGACGCTTGCGCTAGTTTTGGAGTACATCTTGATTCCAGTGGCAAGCATCTCGCGAACAGCCTCCTCGCCAAGTTCACGCGCAACCGCCGGAGCGCTTTGGATGAAAGAAGCAATGATGTCACTCCCCCTGCCAAGCGCCTTCAAGCTCAAAGCACCTTGCAGGTAGTCGCGTTCCAGGCCACGAGGGGTGAACACGCGTGCCGCCTCATCCCAAGAGGCGTGAAGCACTTCGCTAGCGTGCTCCCCTAACTCCTCCAACACCTCACCATAGCGCTCAAGTTCTACGGCCATCTCAAGCTCCGTCCTTAAAAAAACGTGCTTACCGCGGCATCCAATGCATCCCGCATGTCTGGATCGTCGGTGATCGGCCGAACCAACGTCATTCGGCACGCCGCCAACGGCGCTATATTTCGAGCAATCAGGCTGCCCGCGTACACCAGCATCCGAGTAGAAATGCCTTCATCCAGGCCGTGGCCTTTCAAATTGCGGGCACGTTCTGCTATCGAGACCAGCTTCCCCGCAATCTCCAAATCCACACCGCTCTCGTGTGCAACAATTTCAGCTTCGATATGGTGCTCGGGATAGGTGAAATCAAGCGCCCCAAAGCGTTGTTTCGTCGACTGCTTGAGATCTTTCATCAAGTTCTGGTATCCCGGATTGTACGAAATCACCATTTGAAAATCAGGATGAGCTTCGACAAGCTCACCTTTCTTCTCCAAAGGCAACACCCGCCTGGCGTCGGTAAGCGGGTGAATCACGACCGTGGTATCTTGCCGCGCTTCGACCACTTCATCTAAATAGCAGATCGCCCCGACTCGTGCCGCAACAGCCAAAGGCCCATCTTGCCAGCGCGTTCCCGACACATCAAGCAAAAACCGACCAACCAAATCTGAAGCCGTCATGTCCTCGTTGCACGCTACTGTAATTAACGGTCGGCGCAACTTCCATGCCATGTATTCAACAAAACGGGTTTTACCGCATCCGGTCGGCCCTTTCAACATCATCGGCATCCTCACCGAATATGCAGCCTCATAGAGCTCTACTTCATCACCGACCGCACGGTAGTACGGCATACTATCCACAAGATACTGATCGACATCTACCGACATAATCACCTCCATGCGCCGTTACTCACCGGCATTGCTAATCCGGCCAGACCGCCAGCAGATGCCCGGCTTGCCGCTGGCCAGACCGAGATTTTTGGTCGCCCATCGAGGCATTCGCCCCTCCGCTCCCGTTCTCGGAACTGACGCTTTTTGAAGAATCTGAAGGCACGAAATCTTGTGGATCCACCCTTGGCTCCATCGACTTCATTGCCTGGACTTGCCTCGTATCCTGGACCAACTTGGCACCCAACTTGTTACCCGTTTTACTTGTCGTCACAAAATCTCCTCGATAACCGCCTCGACGTCTCGCACCGCAGCCTCGCCTCTCCTGCCCATTTGATACACGTTTACACCCTCAACAGCAGCGGTCCTAAAAGCCGCACGCCGATAGATTCCCGCTCCAAGCACCGGCATCCTCAGCTCTCGCAACGCGTCCCGCATTACCCGCGACATCGCGTTGCGAGGCTCCAGCTGATTGAGAAGGACATACCCTCGAAGGTCGCGGTTGATCTCGCGAACCTCGTCGAGCACCGAAAGCATGTCGACACTCGACCACACGTCGAGAGCCGACGGCAAGACCGGCATCAAAACTAACTGAGCCAAGTGCAATAACGTACGAACTCGGCTGTTACGCACGTCAGGAGGACAATCAACTACGACATAGTCGCAAACACCCGCAAGCCCCTCGATGCAGAGAGCAACATCGTCGCCGATTTGAATCACTCGCGAGCTTGCCGGCTTTTCGAAGCCGACAGCAGACCACTGGCTGAGCGACCCCTGCGGATCTGCGTCAACCAGCTGGGTCACGCCCCGCAACGAGAGCCCGGCAGCAATATTGAACGCTACGGTAGTCTTACCGGTTCCACCCTTCTGGCTGATCACGGCTAAGGTGCGGGTTGCCACTCTCTTCTCCAGCTACGGCCGAGCCGTACCGCCTGATTGTTCTTCGTTTTGCGCACCCAAAGTTTCAAGTTCGCCCACAAAGTCCGACATTCGGTTTCCAAGCAACTTTTGTCCGGCCTCATCGATCTGAACGCTGGCAAATCGCGTCCCAAAACTGACGTTGGGATAAAAATCAAACCGTTCTGATGCCATTGCCAACGCGTTTACGAACTGCCGGGTCAGGGCGTATCGGTCAAACTCGAATCGCCAGCTCAGCACTTGCAACCCGCCACTAGGCTGCGTACCGGCTTCGGTAATGCCACCAGTCATATTTTCTCTATCGTCCTTTGGCGCACATCGGCAAGCAGCTCATCCAGGTCACGCAGGTGACCCGTTTCATCATCGAGCAACCCACGAAATAGCTCTTGGAGTCCGCCTCTACGAGACCGGCCACAGTACCTCTCCGCTTCGCCATACAGCCGAACAACCTCTACCTCCATCCCGCGATCGATGAGCAACATCTCTTCAATCGACCGGCCCAACCGAACGGGAGGCAATTGCGTACCATTGGGCACAATTCCAACATTCAGCATCTGCTGAATCAGCAGGTCAACATGTTCAAGCTCATCGCGTGCGTCGCTACGAAAACGGCTGCTGTACTCTTTGAGCCCCCAGCTCGACGTCAAGCTCGCTTGTGCCGAATACTGCTGAACAGCAGCAAACTCGGCATTCAGCGCTCGTGCAAGATATCCTGCCAATCGCGGGTCACCCATCGAACCAACGCCGCAATCAGCTAACCGCGCTGTCCACGACCGCCTCAGGTGCGTCGGGAAGGATGTTCTCCACCTCGCTGTGGACGCGCGCAATGATGTGAGCTGCGACCAAACCGTCGCCAACGCGCTCGCAAGCGTCGGCTCCAGCGCGTACCGCGGCGTTGACCGCGCCGGTCTCGCCGCGCACAAGAACGGTGACGTAGCCGCCGCCAACGAACTGCCGCCCAACCAAGCGGACCTCCGCGGCCTTGGTCATTGCATCCGCCGCTTCGATCGCCGGGACCAAACCACGGGTCTCGATCATCCCCAGTGCTATTCCGTTAATTGCCTTTTCCATCTTTCGATCCTCCTTTTCGACCTGATCTGTGGGCTAGAACTCACCGCTGGGGAGGATGTTCTCCACCTCGCTGTGGACGCGCGCAATGATGTGAGCTGCGACCAAACCGTCGCCAACGCGCTCGCAAGCGTCGGCTCCAGCGCGTACCGCGGCGTTGACCGCGCCGGTCTCGCCGCGCACAAGAACGGTGACGTAGCCGCCGCCAACGAACTGCCGCCCAACCAAGCGGACCTCCGCGGCCTTGGTCATTGCATCCGCCGCTTCGATCGCCGGGACCAAACCACGGGTCTCGATCATCCCCAGTGCTATTCCGTTAATTGCCTTTTCCATCT
>JAKARV010000010.1:56113-67412 GCA_021819205.1 Actinomycetes bacterium
ACGAACTGCCGCCCAACCAAGCGGACCTCCGCGGCCTTGGTCATTGCATCCGCCGCTTCGATCGCCGGGACCAAACCACGGGTCTCGATCATCCCCAGTGCTATTCCGTTAATTGCCTTTTCCATCTCTGTTACCTTCCCAACTCGATCCAACTACTTGCCTAACCACTATCGCCGGGATCCCAAAGGTCAATGATCCCAGCAATGGTAAGGTCTGTTAGGGTCTGGTAAGCGCCAGTCGCATAACGCGCGGCCGAACCGCTTACCGCAATGACCCACTTCCCCGGTGGTACGCCAACCGGGTCAGCCGCAACACTCAATTTCCCTTTTGAATCCGACAACACCCGAAGCGAAATATTTTGCAGACCACCAACACGCCTCGTCGCCACCAGCTCGGAAACAACGCACAGGATTTCCATGCCAAATCACCTAATCCTCGGACCAGTGATCAATAATGCCGACAATCGTCAGGTCGCTTGGAAACTCCTTGCTGCCCGCAGCCGACCGCCCTGCCGATCCGCTCACCGCGATAACCCAATCTCCGGCGACGCATCCGATGGCGTCCACGGCAACGCTCCTCGCCCCGCTTTGCTCCTTGACGACCAGCAGCGGGCGGTGGCCCATTTCCTTGATCCGGTTAGTAGAGACCAACGTCTTTTCCACCTGAAAGATCTTCATACTTCTCGCAATCCAAGCGCCATATGCCCCCCTTGGGCATCAGAATCCACAGCCTCAATTTCGCTACCCCACAGGCGATCCTGTATTGTCATTGCACAAACGATCAAGCCCGCTTTACAGAGCTCCGAATAACGCGCCTCGATTGCCGCCTTTACCCGCCTGCACCGCTCCACCGTCCGCTCGCGACTGCCTGGGACGCGACGGTCGTAACGATAGTGGATCGCCACCGGAATCGGAAGCCCATGTCGTATGTTGAGCTGTTTAAAGACACTCACTCCGATATCCAAATCGGCTGCACCCTCTTCCACCGTGTGCAAGTAAACAAAATAGGCTAGATTTCGCACTTGAAACTCATCGAACCCATCTCCGACGCTGATGAAACGCTCGTTGTGGCCGATGTCGGGATAGCGGTCTCCCCATTGTCCACAAACGTACTCAACCTGAGACAAATTGTTAATTAATAAGGTAGCTATTAGGCGGCGCATTCCTTCGTGGGAAACGCCAGTACTCCTTACTTCTCCGGCGCCATCAACCGAATCATTTATCGCTTCATATACCTTAACCAAAGCCGCATTAGCACTTGCATCAACAGTCTGTTGATAAAGATCAAGACTACTTACCCAACGATCAAGACTTATCTCGCCTTGCGCATCAGGAACGTGAACTTTGATCGCATCGGTATCGGTGTCAACACCGATCAAAAGCGTATCCACAGAAGCCCCGCAGAAAAAGCTATTCTCGATTGCCTGGCGAAACTCCCGCAACCTTGCTAAGGCAGCATCAGCGGCACGCCGCTCGACACTATTGTGCGCCAGGCAACCTTCTGTATCGGGGTGCGAACTGCTCCAGTGATAGACTGCAATTTTCAAGTAACGCGTTCCGGCTTCAACTGACACCGGGCGGCTTTCGCGGTAACGCTCCAGCTCGGTCTCTACCCAGCGTTTGACGTTCGCCTCCACATCAAACATTGCACCCGCATACGCTTTACGGCTTCGCACTGAACTGCTTGGAAGCCGCAAGATGTAGCGCACCAAACCTTTCAAGCGCCCATCCGAGCACGGAGATATATCTACCGCATGATACCCGCAGTCAAGAAAGAAAGACGTGCTATCGACCCCGCTTTGCAAAGAAGTCCTAGTCTGGTCGGCAATGACTCGGATCATCCTGAGAACGCACACGCCGTAAAGTGCGCGCATATCCAGCTTGGCAATCCACGCATCCTCAAGGATGCTTAGCGGCAAGTCAAACCCAAGTTCATCGCGGGCAATCTTTTGCGCACGATCGGCAAATCCCTCCGAATACTGCTGCGATGCGATACGTTTCAAAGCCGGAACAATGTTCGCGAACTTCCCCTTGACCATCTTTTCAAAAGCAAGCAGTTCAGCGTTTTCAATAGCGTTGGCCAGAGGGTGCCGGCAAGGTCGCCCGCCGTCGACAGCACACGCCGGATTTAATAAGCGCTCCAGCGGCTGTGCGGCAGATTCGTTTGGAGTCGGCCGTCGGCGCGTTTGCAACACCCCCGCCGGAGTGCCGAGTCCGTACGGCACTCGGTCTCCCGCCGGTCTCGCAGCTGCCTCCCTGCCGGGACGGTTCCTCGTGTTCATCTCGCCACCTGGCTCATCCGGAGTCTCTCGCTTTTCGCATTGTCAACCTCTGGAGCCACCGGAATAGGTGATTGCAGGGCCCTGCGGATCACTTGCACTGCTCCCGGTAACCCGGTTGGCCGGAGATTCCAAACGTTCCTGTCTTCCAATCCGGTTCGCACCTGGCGCGTCGCGGCGCTCTCCGCGCAGCGTCGGGTTGCGCCGCGCTGAGACACCTTCAGTACCGGTGATGGTTTCGCTTCGACTCCAACCGGAGCCAGTGATGGAGAACCCCTGCTCGCGACCGTCTCCAGTAAACCGGGTCCGAGAAGCTGGTGAGGCGGCTACCGCCCCGGACTCTGCTGTTCCTGCCTCATCCCGGTAACGAAACTCTGGGGTTCCCGACACCAATCCAATGGCAAGATTCACCGGACCCGTTATCAGCCTGCTAGCCCCGCCATAACCAGTGCCAGTTACCCGCTGTGCCATCTCGTTGCGCAAAACGCGAACCGGAGGCGTGACGCTGAAATTTCGATCCGCAGCTTCCGTCCCCGAAACAGCCGCGACTGCCTGCGCCATTGGTGCCAGAGAGTCGCTTGCCTGCACCCCGGCAGCGGGCGCTACGTCGTCTCTAGGGTCATACGGAGTTCCACTCAACGACGCTGATTCTCCGCGGCTTGCTCCAGTAACCTTGCCGTCCAATCTCAACCGAGTTCCGGTGACATTGCTGCCTCCACCTCGCCCAGCAGCCGAGGCTGAGCCGATAAATCCTGGAATCGGCCCGCAAAACTCCGCATACTGGTCTGCACCTGCATACTCAGTTCCCGTGACCTGCTGGCAAGTGCCCGCTTCGTCTCCGGTAACCGCGACGCTCCGCTCCACCGACGTTCCGGTTACCGGCTGCTCTTGCAAAGTGTGTACAACTTCGACCTTCCGAGGTCCGATAGGTGGCCTGCGGTTACACGCCTGGTACTGCGCCAAGCTCGATAGTTCCGTACCCGTGACACCGGCACAAGCTCCGCGATCCGCACCGGTAACCTGCTCACCCGAGGCACTCTCAGTCCCAGTAACAGCTTGGTTTTTCGGCGTCATCATCACGGTGACCTTGCGCGGCGCACCCTTGGTTCTGCGGCCCAACAGATCGTCCCGCTCCAAGCCGTGGTACTGGCTGCCAGTCAGCCTCAGGGAAGATCCCTCCTCCCCGCCGGTCACCTTGGCACCACCGCTGACCTCGGGTCCGCCCACGCGTTGCCCTGCTTCGGTCGTCGCGAACTTCACCTTCGCTGGCGGCTGATAGGGTTCCACGTTACAGTACGAGACAAACTTCTCCGCGCTCAGGTACTCAGTACCGGTCACAGCTCTGCAAGAACCTGCCTCGTCGCCAGTGATGGTTTCGCCTCGATCGACTTTGGTTCCGGTAATGCTCTGACCCCTTGCGGTACGGCCAAACGCAACCTTGGCAGCGGCAGCGTCGGGCGTAGACGCGCAGAGCAGGCCGTACTGCTCGCTTCCGACATACTCGGTACCGGTAATCTGGCGGCAGCTTCCGGACTCGCTCCCGGTTACCGCAATACTCCGCTCCACTTGGGTACCGCTTACTGGCGTACCGCTCAACGTGGTCCCCCACCCCACTTTGGCCGGAGCCTCCGGCCGCTTCCGAAGTCGACCGCTAGGCCGGCACGCCGCTTGATCTCCACGGCCTTGTTCACAAAGCACCGTGCGATGAGCACGGGCTGCATCCCGCCCACTGAGCTCAGCCTGGCTTGTGGATCCTGGCATAGCGCTACTTCTCCCGAAAGCGCTGCCCGTGGAGGGTTGAAGAGCACTCTTCCCCTGGCTGGACAGCGCTTTCCTGCGCTCCCGAGTGCTATTCTTCACCGTAGAGCCTCGGCTAAGTCCGCTCACGGGCGCAGCATTGACCCCCGGAGCATCCCTGGCGACAACGGATTCGACACCGCTTGACGAGCTACCCACATCGCCACAACCGCACTCTCGCGATTCCCGAGAGTCGTCAACCCTCTCAACCGGCTCCAGTGCGCCGGCAGCCGAGATCAGCACGACGGTGGCTGTTTCCCGATCCTCGCACTGTGGATCCGCAGGAACCTGCCGCGACTGCGTGGCCGGACCGGTCTGCGAAGAAGCGAGAACGCCTCTTTTCGTCCTTCGTGCAGGACCCCCAGAAAGCGCCCCGGATTTCGGCAACGAAGCACCACCGTTGTGCGAAAGAGCCCGTCGACGTTCAAGTGCAGTTACACGCGCCGAACGCGCACCGCTTGCCTTGGAGTCGCTCATATTTGATCCTTTCGTCTCGCACGCGCCACAGCGGCCGGCCATCAAACGGCCACGTTCTCGTCAATCGGGCGCCTTATCGCCCGCGGTACACCACAAACGCGATGCCCTGGCTCTGCGTGTAGTTGTCGTATCCGACCAGGCGCACGTGATGTCCAGGATGAGCGCGATGGCAAGCCTCGAGCTCCTCGATGACTACATCGGCAGACTGCTCGCCAAACATCGGCAGCTTCCACATATACCAGAAGTACTGCCCAGCCCTTTCAGGCTCGACGTGCTCGATGCTTGGGTTCCACCCTTGACTAATTAGATAATTGACCTGACTCCGAACCTTTTCAGGCGTCATGGCGGGTAGATAAGAAAAGGTTTCGTACTTTGGCGTTGACTTGTAGTCTTGGACTTCAGACATTCTGATCACTCTTTCTGGCAGCGCAGAAACAATTTGTAATTTCTCGGTGCGCTATCCTGCGTTAAATGTTTTTAACTCCGCAGCTATCAGCGGTTAACTACATCCAGCTTGTCTACGGTGTCGAACTCGAATTTGATCTCTTTCCACGTCTCCATGGCGATCTTCAACTCCGGACTGTGTTTTGCGGCGTTGGTGAGGATCTCTTTGCCCTCCCGCTCCACTTCACGCCCCTCGTTGCGAGCTTCGACACAGGCTTCGAGCGCGACCCTGTTGGCAGCAGCTCCGGCTGCATTTCCCCAAGGATGACCCAAAGTGCCGCCCCCGAACTGAAATATTGCGTCATCGCCGAAAATATTGAGCAGGGCCGGCATGTGCCAAACATGAATGCCGCCGGACGCTACCGCGAATACTCCCGGCATAGAGCCCCAGTCCTGGTCGAAAAAGATGCCCCTGCTTCTGTCTTCTGGGATAAACGACTCGCGCAACAAGTCGACCCAGCCCTGAGTAGAGGCGCGATCACCCTCAAGCTTGCCAACGACCGTTCCCGTGTGAAGGTGGTCACCACCGGACAAGCGAAGCGCCTTTGCCAAGACCCGAAAATGAATCCCATGATTTGGGTTGCGGTCAACGACCGCATGCATCGCGCGGTGGATATGCAGCAGAACCCCGTTCTTCCGGCACCAGCGCGCCAACCCGGTATTTGCGCAGAACCCACCAGTGAGGAAGTCGTGCATGATGATGGGCATGCCCATCTCCTTGGCAAACTCAGCGCGCTCGTACATCTCTTCGGGAGACGGAGCTGTGACGTTGAGATAATGGCCTTTCCGCTCGCCAGTTTCTGCCTCGGCAGTGTGAATAGCATCGGCAACAAACAAAAACCGATCACGCCAACGCATAAACGGCTGCGAGTTTACGTTCTCGTCATCCTTGGTGAAATCTAAGCCGCCACGCAAGCATTCGTAAACCGCACGGCCATAGTTCTTGGCCGACAATCCCAGCTTGGGTTTGATGGTGCAGCCAAGCATGGGACGGCCGTACTTGTTCATCTTGTCACGCTCAACCTGAATACCATGCGGTGGTCCGTTGCACGTCTTGACGTAGGCAAGAGGAAAGCGAACGTCTTCGAGACGCAACGCCCGTACGGCCTTGAAACCAAAGACGTTTCCAACCAAGGAAGTAAAGACGTTTACCACTGAACCCTCTTCGAACAGGTCAATGGGGTAGGCAACAAAAGCGTAAAACGCGCTGTCGTCCCCGGGTACGTCCTCGATGCGGTAGGCGCGTCCCTTGTAATAGTCCAAGTCCGTCAGCAAATCAGTCCAGACCGTAGTCCACGTGCCCGTGGAGGACTCAGCGGCTACCGCCGCTGCCGCCTCTTCGCGGTCAACCCCGGGCTGGGGAATGATTTTGAAGCACGCGAGCAAGTCAGAGTCCAAGGGCACGTACTCGGGAGCCCAATAGGTGTGCCGATACTCTTTTACGCCGGCTTCATACTTTTTTTCGGCCATGCTGCCCTCTCTTCTTGTCACGATGCTTTGCTGAATCGGAGCGCCAAAACTTGTTTCCAATGCTTTGGTGGCGGTGGTAAAGCCACGGAGCATGAGATTAGCGCTCCCTTAGGCACAAACCTTTGAGTATTTACCTAGGTGTTTTCCGAGTATGGTAAAGTAGTTAGTTAACTATGACTGTGGGCCAGCTAAAAACGCTTTTGGCTGTAGCGGAGACTGGGTCAGTGGTTGGTGCTAGCAGACGGCTAATCGTTAGTCCGGCCGCCGTCTCATCCGCGCTCTCAGCCCTGGAGAAGGAGCTCGGAGTCCCGCTTACCGAACGAGAGGGACGCGGGGTCCGTTTGACCGACGCCGGGGTGACCATGGCCGAGTACGCGGAAACTTTGGTCGGGCTCATGGACGAAGCCCTAGTCCGTACCCGCGAAGCCGGGCGTCCATCGACCCCGGTCCTTCGCGTAGGCGCAGTAGCCACCGTCGGGGAGCAGCTGCTCCCACGCTGGCTCCAGGGGTACCTCAACCAATTCCCGCACGCCCGCATCGATCTGGAGGTAGGAAACAAGTCGCGCCTTTTCGAGGCGCTCCGGCGCCGCCAGGTCGATCTGGTGATCTCTGGAAGGCCGGACTCGGAAGACCGGCTCAAAGTGGTGGCCGTACGTGATCACACCCTGGCACTTGTGGCCGAGCATTCGTCCGCCCGGATGTGGTGCGGGCCAGCGCTAAGACCAACTCCCGTCCAGGTCGGTGGCATCACCTGGCTGGTGCGGGAGCCGGGTTCGGGAACGCGTTCCTCCGCCGAAGAGTTGATGCGTTCCATCGGAATCAACCCTCCCGTGCTCACCATCGGCTCCAACCTGGCAATCAAGCGGGCGGTCGAGCTTGGACTCGGAGTCTCCGTCCTTTCAAGTGACTCCGTCGCCGGAGAACTCGCGACTGGAGCGCTGGTATCGTTGGTGCTCCCCCCGCTTCCGCAGCGCCGACAGTGGTGTATGGTGGCTAGAGACGGGGAAAGGCTTCCGATCTCAGTGGCGAGTTTCCTCGCCTATTTGGGTGAGTTGGGGGAAGTCGAGTTCACCTTCCCATCCAACTCTATGGGTGATCCTACGGCTCCGCGAAGCTCATAACGTCTAACGATCAACTCTCTGTCGCCGGATCAAGGAGGCAACCAGATGTACGAAGAGATTCGCGCCACCGCTGCGGCCATGGTCGAAACACCAAAGGGGATCTTGGCTGCGGACGAGAGCAGCCCTACGCTGACAAAGCGATTCGATGCCCACTCCATCGTCTCAACCGAGGAGTCGCGGCGCGACTGGCGAGAGATGCTGTTCCGCACCCCGTCACTCTCGAGTTACGTTTCGGGCGTCATCCTCTATGACGAGACGTTCAAGCAATCCACTGCCAGCGGCGTCCGAATTCCCGACTTCCTCAACTCTTTGGGGATCATCCCGGGAATCAAGGTCGACACCGGTGCGAAGCCGCTATCAGGACGACCCGGAGAGCTGGTTACCGAGGGTCTAGACGGCCTTGGCGCGCGCTTGGAGCGCTACCACGCCGAGGGAGCCCGCTTTGCCAAATGGCGCGCGGTCATCTCCATCGCCGACGACAAGCCTTCAGCTATGTGCGTTTCCGCCAACGCCCACGCGCTTGCGCGTTACGCAAAGCTCTGCCAGGAGACCGGGATCGTCCCGATCGTGGAACCGGAGGTCCTGATGGAAGGCGACCACTCCATCGATCGCTGCTTCGCGGTTACCTCCACTGTTCTGGCAGCAGTATTTGCCGAACTCCGAATCTTCGATATTGATTTTCGCGGCATGGTGTTGAAACCCTCGATGGTAACTCCCGGAACGCTAGCCGACCCCTCTTCCGTACAAGAGGTCGCAGAAGCATCGGTCCAGTGCTACCTTGACCAGGTCCCGGCATCGGTAGCCGGAATCGCCCTTCTCTCCGGAGGGCAGCCGGATCAGGTTGCCACCGATCACCTGGCAGCGATGAACAAGATCGGTTTGCTGCCTTGGCCAATCACCTTCTCCTTCGGCCGAGCGCTCCAGGATGGACCGCTCGCCGCCTGGGGCGGTCGTCCCGAGAACACGGCAAGCGCCCAAGCAGCCCTTGTCGAGCGGGCCCGCGCCAACTCCGCCGCAGTCGTCTAGGAGGCTTCTCGCAGAGTAGGCTCTACTGCATGAGCGTTTACCACGAGGAATTTCCCATCTCTCCTATCTCCTTTAACCAGGTGGAAGTGGAAATTGAGCTCGATGAGCTTGACGGGATCCTCGGGCAGCTGATGGAGCGGTTCGAGATTGACGGCGGAGACGACGAAGCGCCCGGCAGTGACTAAGGGGGAGATCACTGTCGGGTTCTTCGGCATTGCGAGCAGCGTAGCTGGCCGCCGCCGCCTTCAGCTTCAAACTGACGAGGCAGTTACGTTGGCCGAACTGAAGCAGTTGATTGTAGGCTGCCTTGGCACCGAGATCGCCGGGGTGCTGGAGGTATCGAGATTTGCCGCCGGAGAGAATATCTTGGATCCGTCGGCGGTGGTTGAACCGGGCTGGAGCATTGTCGTCCTACCGCCGGTGTCAGGAGGATAGGTGAGGACGTCCCCGATTCGGCTGGTACTCGTGGATGACCACGAGGTCATCATCGACGGTCTCCGGGCTATGCTCGCCAACTTTTCCGCTGCGGTCCAGGTTGCAGCCGCGGTTAAGTCCAAAGCAGAGCTGATCACGGTCCTCGGCAAGGTGGAAGCGGATCTGGTTTTGACCGACGCGAAGCTAAAGTCCGAGACCGGTCTCGAGGTTCTCGAGTACGTCACCGTCAATCATCCTGGGTTGCCGGTAGTGTTCTACACAGCCTTCGACGAGGAAGCGTACCTTTTCCGCGCGCTCCGCAGCGGAGCACGCGGTTACATCCTCAAGCAGGCCTCCGGCGAGGAGCTGGTGGCCCTGCTTCGCCGTGCAGTGGACGGCGAAGTTACCATAGATCCGAGCATCGCTGGAAGGGTAGCCTTAATGGCGGCGCGGTTGCAGTTCGGCGAGTTTTGGCCCGGGGCGCATCTCGGCCTTACCCAGCGCGAGAGCGAAATTCTAGAGCTAGTGGTTAAGGGGATGTCCAACAAGGACATCGCCCAAAGCCTCTTCCTGGGCGAGGAGACTGTGAAAAGCCACCTCTCCTCGGTCTACCGGAAACTCAAGGTCAACCGAAGGGCGGAGGCGGTCGCCGTAGCGCTCAGAGAGGTGACGTTCCGATGAGGCTGAACAGTGACGACGAGCTAAAGCTTTACCGTTCACTAGCCCAACTCCTGGGGGAGACTCTGGACATCCACCAACTGGCTTCGGGGGCGGCTGCGCTGGTGACCGAGGCCGTGGCCGCCAATGTCTGTTTTGTCCATCTGGTCGACTACGCGAGTTCCCGGCTGAGCCTCGTTGGAGCCACTCCGCCATTCGACCAGCTTCGCGACCGGATCCAACTCGGATTGGGCGATGGAGTTGCCGGGTGGGTGGCGCAAACCGGCGAGGTCGCAATAGTTCCCGACAAATGGCAAGATCACCGGTATCGCTACATTCCGGAGCTACACGGAGAGCGGTTTTCATCGCTGGTTTCGGTGCCGTTGGTCCCGGCGAACGGCAAAGTGGTCGGGGTCCTGAACGTGCATTGGGAAACCACCCAGGACGACCTCCAGGGAAGCGCTGATCTGCTCGCCACCGTGGCTCACTTCCTCACTGGTGCGTTCGCGAACGCTCTCCTGCTAGAGCGGATCTCCTCGCACGAAGGCGACCTCCGCTCCTTTGCCGAGCAACTTCTCGACGCGCAGGAGTCCGAGCGCCGCCGAATGCTTCTTGATCTCCACGATGGTGTACTGCAGCAGCTTCACGCCGCCGTATACCGCCTGGATGCTCTTCGCATCCACGTTGGCGAGGATTCCTCGGCCTGGAGAGAGATTGCCGCGGTTCGGGCACTGATTCAGCGTTCGGCGGTTGAGGTCCGCCGCGTGGTCGAGGATCCGGGCCGACAGGTGCTTGAGGACTTTGGGCTCGTCGAAGCGTTGGCCTCTCTCGCCAACTCCTTCCCGGACTTCGAGGTGGTGCTTGATATCCAACTTGACGGCCAGGACCTAGATCTTCCGCCTGCAACGATGCTGGCCGTCTTCCGCATCTGCCAAGAGGCGATCAACAACGCCAAGAAGCACTCAGGCGTCGACACCTGCGAGCTGCGCATGGCGATCATCGCCGGAGAGATGGTCATTGTGATCAGGGATCGCGGCTGCGGATTCGATAGCGGAGATTCCGATTTCGTCCAGGGCATCGGGCTTGCCGGTATGCGCGAGCGATCTCGCATTTTCGGAGGCCGATTCGAGGTCTTCTCCCGGCCCGGAGAGGGGACGCTAGTACGCGCGGTGGTCCCCGTGGCTCCATCCCGACAAGCCTGACCGCTAGGTTGCAAACCCGTTCCGCCCATAGTCAAATACTCCGTGCAAACAGACGTTCTCGCACCGTACTGACGAGGTGAATCTCACCGGGCGGGCACGACGCCAGGGCATCCATCCGCAGGCCGCGTACGACTGGTTCCAGGCGGGTACGCCCCCGGTGCCTGCGGCCCGGGTAAATTAGCGGACCATCCTCGTACCCCCCGATGCTGCCGTTCAAACTCCAATCGCGTCGTTTACGGCTGCAACCAGTGGCCCTGTCTGGCCGGCGAATGAAGGACGCCGGTGACGGTGAGGCCAGAGGGCAACCGCGCAAACGCCAAAAAGACCCAAATGGGTGAGGAAATGTTTTCGGCGGAATCTGTGGCCCAAGACCGTTCGGAGCCACCCACAAGGCGGGGTTCAGTTCCGCCAAG
>JAKARV010000035.1 GCA_021819205.1 Actinomycetes bacterium
ACCGTCCCCAGCGGCCCGAGGAAGCGTCAGCCACCCGGCCTGGTTGCAGGCCAGCCCGGGACCCTCCACCCTCATGGGGAAAGGGCCCCATGAGGAAAGGGGGATGTCAAGCGGAGTGCGGGCGGCAGCATCCCGGGAAGCAGGTTGGCGGCTCTAGGGGCAGCTGCGCTGCGGGATTCTGGCCTCGGTACCAGGCGGCAGTGAGGTCGGCAATGAGCTTCGGCAACAGCGGAGAGGTTCCTGGGGTGGGCGTGCGTACGAACTCCAAGCCGGCAGCGGTCGCCGCGTTGCGTGCCAGCACGTCAAGATCATATCTAACCTCTTGGTGATCGGTTATGAAGCCGATCGGAATCACTACCACGGTTGTTACTTCGGGGCGCTTTTCGCCAAGCGCGGTAATAGCGGCGGAGATGTCGGGCTCTAGCCATGATTCGGCGGGGCTTCCGCTCCTCGACTGGAAGGACTGTTGGATCGAAATTCCGGTTCCAAGGACTCGCGATATCTCCGCTTCGAGCCGCGTCCGTGCAACTGCAAGCTGGCGCTCGTAGGGGGAGAAGTTCGCCATCGAGACCGGTATTGAGTGGGCGGTCGCTATGAACGCGGTGTGCAGCGGATCCACGCCATCCAAGGCGCCAAGCACAGTCTCGACAAGGGCCCTCTGGAACTCGGGATGCCCGGCGAACGGTGGGAGCTTGGTGTAGTGGAACGGTATTTGAGCTTCGGCTAAATCGTGTTGGTACTGCAGGCATCCTGAAAATGACCCGAAGGCGGAGGTAGCTACCGCCAGGGCATCCTCTATCCCATCCGCCGCCATCTGCGCGACCGTCTCGCGGAGGAGTGGGTGCCAGTTGCGGTTGCCAAAGTAGATAGGGAGAGTGACGCCCAAAGCGGCCAGCTCGGTCCCGATCTGGTGGATGAGGAGCCGGTTCTGCCCGTTGATCGGGCTGGCTCCTCCAACTTCAAGGTACTGGCGATGCACAATCTCCAGGCGCTCCCTGGGAACGCCGCGGTTGGCAGTAACGCGTTCGAGAAACGGCCAGATCTCGTCGGCGCTCTCCGGTCCGCCGAAGGAGAGCCAAAGCAGGGCTCTCTTAGCCAATGCTACGGCTTGACTAGGCGGTTTGCCCGGATACACGAAGTGCAGACGTAACGGCGCTTGGGTGTGCCGCTCTCTACCACCCTGATTCGCTGGATGTTCGGGTTAAAGCGGCGCTTGTTGCGCCGGTGCGAGTGGGACAGGCTCATACCGAACCCGGGCTTCTTGCCACAAATCTCGCAAACGCTAGCCATGTAAGCTCCTTGATCGCATATCCAAGTCACCGCCTTTGGCTGTGGACCGATGCCGAGGCGGGAAAAAATGTCTCAATTTACGAGCCTATAGGCTATCATGCGCACGATGGAGTTTACGCACACCGATAGGTGTCGTTTGATTGCTGACGGTCTTCGGCTTGCAGGGGAGGGCCTCTCCCTGCACGAGGAGGCGATAAACCGGCTCAACGTATTTCCGGTTCCTGACGGCGATACCGGGACCAACATGCTCCGTACTCTGAAGGGCTCGATTGCCGAAGTTGCGAATGGGGAATGTGAGACCTTCGTCGCCAGGGTATCCAAGGCCGCGTTGCTGGGCGCGCGCGGGAACTCGGGAGTCATCTTGTCCCAGATCGTTCACGCCTTGGTTCTAGCCCTATACGAGGAGGGAGATCTCGAGTCGGGGTGGAGCCGCGGACTCAAAGCGGCGGCAAAGGCAGCTCGGGAAGCGATACTGTCGCCACAGCCAGGCACCATGCTCACCGTCATTGAGGCCGCCTCCGGCGGAGGATCGATTCTCTCCTCGCTCGCTCTAGCCAGGGCGGCGCTGGAGCGCACTCCGCAGCAGCTCGAAGTTTTGCAAAGGGCTGGCGTGGTGGATTCAGGTGGAGCTGGCCTGGTCATTTTTTTGGAGTCCATGGCACACGCGCTGGGGAAGATCGCAGCAGAGGAAGGCGAGTACCCTTGGCTGCTAGCCGCGACTTCGGTGCCGCAAGCGTCCATTCCCGATCTGTCGGGAGCTGAACTAGTGGGGATCAACTCCGCGGAGTCGATGGGATACGAGGTAATGTTCTCCTTGGAGGCGCCGGCGGTGGGTGTCGACGCGATGCGAGTACTGTGGTCGGGTATTGGCGATTCGATTGTCGTGGTTGGGAACGGGGGACTCTACCGATGCCACATACACACCAACTCCATCGGGGAGGCGATCGAAGCCGGGATTGAGGCTGGAAGAGTCTCGGATATCTCGGTGTCCGACCTTCGTGAACAGGTTTCCGAAGCTGCTTGGGTGGCGAGTGCCGACGGTGGTGCCGTTGGGGAGCGGAAGCTGCAGCAGACTTCGGTGGTGGCGGTGGCCTCTGGCAGCGGACTTTCCCGGCTGTTCAAATCGTTCGGGGTCACTTCGATCGTTGTTGGCGGGCAAAGCTACAACCCCTCCACCGCAGAGATTCTTGACGCGGTCGAGGAGCAGTCTGCCTTGGGCGTGATCGTGCTTCCGAACAATTCGAACGTCCAGGCGACGGCGCAAGCCGCGCTCGGGCTATACGGCGGTCCGGCTGCAATCATCCCGACGGTCCATGTGATCGAGGGGTTTTCGGCCTTGATGGCTTTCGATCCAGACTCCGATCTCGATACCAACGTGGCGAGGATGTCAAGCTCGGCTCGGCATGTGCGTTGGGGAGAAGTCACTACCGCGGTCCGGTCTGGCAGCTTCGACGGGAGAGCTTTTGAGGCAGGGAGCTTTATCGGTCTGTCCGCCCACGGGATCGTCTCGGCTTCCACCGAACTTGAAGGGGCGGTTTGGAAGCTGGTGGAGTCCCTGGTGAATTCGGAGTCGGAGATCCTGACCCTGATCGAGGGGGAGAGGGCCGAGAGGGCGGTGTCGGAAGCGATTCGTGACCGTTGCGCGGAGGCCTTCGAAGGGCTTGCGGTCGAGATACTTGGCGGTGGCCAGCCGCTCTACCCTTACCTCGTAGGTGTCGAGTAGCGTGGCGCGACGCGAGGTTGAAGGTGCGTGGGAATGGCCGCACGGCCGGTAACGATAGGACTGGACAACCTCTGCTCCTTCGGAGTCTCCTCGCTTCCAGGAATTCCCCCCGGGCGGGCGAAGGCCCTAGAACACCTTGGAATCGAGAGTGCGTACGATCTGGTAACCTACTTTCCCCGCCGCTATATCGACCGAACCAAGCAGGCGTTGATCGCCGACGCGGTTCCGGGCGAGCAAGTGGTCCTGGTGGGAAGGGTAGAGGCCGCGCGGGTGATCCCTACGCGAGGAAAACTTTCCCTAGTCGAGGCGACGATGGCGGACGAATCCGGCTCCGTCACCTTGCGCTTCTTCCGGCAACCGTACCGAGCGAAGCAGCTCAACGGCTTCGACCGGGAGGTAGCGGTTTTTGGACGGGTGGAGCTCTTCAAGCACCGGCGCTACCTGGTAAATCCGGTGGTGGACCCGATCGGCGATCGGACCGGCCAGATAGTGCCGATCTATCCGCAACGCGAGGAGGCGAAGATAACGTCGGAGACGCTCGGAAGGCTGATTTCCGGAGTTTTCAACCTCTACCCCGAGGTGGCAGATACGGTTCCGCGGTCAATCCGTTCGGAACTCGGCCTGCTGGACAGGTGGGATGCCTTCCAGCTGATCCATCATCCCAACGTGTTGGCGGACGCGCAGCGGGCACGGCGCCGCATCGCCTTTGACGAGCTTTTTCGTATTCAAATAGTTCTTGGCCTCATCCGCAGGGCGCGTGCCGATCGGTCGGTTGGCATCAGCCATAGGGCAGCTCCATTCCAGGGCGACGGGCCGGCTTTGGTCTCCGAATTCCTGGATCGGCTTCCATTCGAACTTACCTCCGGCCAGTGGCGGACGCTAGAGGAGATTGCCGCTGATATGGCTGCGCCTGCACCGATGCACCGCCTTCTCCAGGGGGATGTTGGTTCCGGGAAGACGCTGGTGTCGCTGGTTGCGATGCTGATCGCAGTGCAAGGTGGTTACCAGGCTGCGCTGCTCGCCCCGACTGAAGTTCTCGCAGAACAGCACTTCAAGTCGATCTCAGCCCTGCTCGCCGGTCACCGGGTTCGCGAACGTGATCAGCGGCTGCTTTTTGCCGACGATCACCGGGAGGTGTCGGCAGCTCTGCTCACCGGTTCGACCTCCAAGGCGCGCAGGGCGCGAGTCCTCAACGATCTCGCCCAAGGACACCTTGACATCGTGGTGGGTACGCACGCGCTTTTCAGTGAGGAAGTCTCGTACCGGAGGCTTGGCTTGGTGGTAGTGGATGAGCAGCACCGGTTCGGTGTCGAGCAGCGTTCGCTCCTCCGCGACCGCGTTGAGTCAGAGAGCGGCGTCGTTCCGGACACGCTGGTGATGACGGCGACGCCGATCCCACGGACCGCGGCGATGACCGTCTTTGGCGATCTCGACCTATCCGTAATTGACACCATGCCACCGGGACGCAAGCCGGTAGCCACCTCGTGGCCGCAAGGTGAAGGGGCCGAGAAGGAGACATTCGAGTTTCTGAAGTCGGAGGTCGGCCGGGGGAGACAGGCGTATGTCGTTTGCCCGCTCGTATCCGAGTCCGACCGAATCGCAGTAAAGGCGGTGGAGAAGGAGTACGAGAGGTTGGCGGCCGGACCGCTTGCCGGTTTGCGGGTAGGCCTGCTCCACGGAAAGCTCACGGCAAAGGCCAAGGAGTCCGTAATGGACGGGTTTCGTAGCGGGGAAATCGATGTGCTGGTGGCGACCACGGTAATTGAAGTGGGGGTGGATGTTCCCAACGCCACGGTAATGGTGGTGGAGGATGCAGGGAGGTTCGGCATTGCCCAACTTCATCAGCTTCGCGGTCGCGTAGGGAGGGGGAGCGACTCATCCTTCTGCTTCCTGCTGGCTGACGCGGAGAGCGCGACCACCGAGCGCCGGCTTCAGGCGCTTTGCGCCTCCACGGACGGCTTCGAGCTTGCCGAGATCGATCTTGAGCTCAGAGGCGAGGGAACCCTGCTAGGTGAACGGCAGTCGGGGAGGAGCGATCTGAAACTTGCCTCCATTCTCCGTGATCGAGACCTTGTCGAGCACGCTCGAAAACACGCGTCAGGTCTGCTGGCGCAGGACCCCTACTTGACTAGCCACCCATGGTTGACACGGGAGATTCGGGCGCTCTTTGGCGAGCAGGAGGTCTCATACCTCCTGCGGAGTTGATGGGGACGTCGATGGTTCGTGCCCTTTGCCCAGACCGATTGGCAAAACTTTTACAATCTAGACTCCGTGCAGCCTGCGGCTTTTCGGTTAAAGTGGGCCGGCGATGATGAGAATTGTCGGCGGCAGCCATCGCGGGCGCCCGATCCCGGTCAAGGTTCCCGGTGGGGTGAGGCCGACTACGGGTCTTGTCAAAGGAGCAATCTTTTCGATGGTATCCGCAAGAATGGCGGTTACGGGCTGCTCGGTCCTCGATCTTTACGGGGGAACCGGCTCTCTGGGTTTCGAGGCACTATCTAGAGGGGCGGCATCGGTCCGCTACGTCGATCGGAACCCGGCGCTCGCCCGCGAGGTGGCCGCCGCCGCGGCGGCATTTGGATGGTCGGACCGGCTGTCGGTGGTCGTCGGACGCGTTGAGGAGACGCTGCGAGCCAAGAGGGGGGAGTACGACCTGATCCTGATCGATCCACCGTATCGCGACAGGAATCTGGAGTTTCTGGGAGAGCTACTGCCACCCGCCCGGCTGGTGGTCGTGGAGTCCGACTCGCCGCGGTCCCTCGGTTCGGCCTGGCATCTGATCGCTAGCCGGCGCTATGGTGGAACGCAGATTGGACTTTTCGACCAGGGGGAGACGCGAGGCGAGGCGGTGTCGTGAAAAGAGCTTTGTTTCCAGGGTCCTTTGATCCGTTTCACAACGGGCATCTGGAAGTGGTGGAGCGCGCGAGTGCGCTATTTGATGAGTTTGTGGTGGCGGCGATGAGAAATCCACAGAAGGCGGGACCGCTTTTCACCCTTGAGGAGAGGATGGCGTTGATCGCTGCCAGCCTGTCGCACCTCGGCAACGTACGGGTGACCGCGCTCTCCGGGTTGGTTGTGGATTTGGCCCGCGAAGTCGAAGCCAACGTGATCGTTAGGGGTCTGCGGGCCGTCTCCGACTTCGAGATTGAGCTGCAGATGGCACAGATGAATCGGCAGCTTTCCGGAATCGATACGCTCTTTGTTCCCACGTCTTCGGAGCGTTCGTTTTTGTCATCTAAGCTGATAAGGGAGGTCTCCGCTTATGGCGGAGACGTTTCCGGGATGGTTCCGGTGATGGTGGCCAAGGCTCTTCCGGGGGCTGGAAAGGTGTGATCATGGGCGAGACACCGCGAAGTGAGGCGCCCATGTCGATCTTTGAAGTGCTCGAGGAGATCCGAGCCGTGGTGCTGAATGCGAAGACGGTGCCCCTTTCTGCGTCGGTGCTGGTTCCACGGGATGACCTTCTGGCACTGGTAGACGCGGCCATTGCCTCCGTTCCAGAGGAGGTATCGGGTGCGCGGTGGCTGCTTCGGGAACGAGAAGAGTTTCTTGCCCGGACCCGGCTCGAGGCCGCCGACCTTCTCGATGAAGCGAGAGCCAGGGCCGAGACCCTTGTCTCCAATACGGAAGTGGTGCGGGCGGCAAACTCACGCGCCAATCACTTGGTGAACGACGCGCGGGACCGGGCGGCAAGGATGAGGATGCAGACCGAGGACTTTATCGACCAGCGGCTTGCGAGTTTTGAGATCGCCCTATCGGAGGTGCTGGACGTTACTCGCAGAGGAAGGTCGAGGTTAATGCAGGCTCCGATACCGCAAATGGCGGTTGAGGAGGGCGACAACCCATTCGATATGGGTCCGGAGGAGGAGCGGTGAGGCGGTATCAGATCTCGGTGGCCGGCCTTCTCAGAGGTTCTGGTAAGCGGCAGACATTCGAGATCGTTGGAACTTTGTCGGAACTCTTCGTCACTTCGTCACGGGTCGCCCCCGAGGAGCCTATCGCCGTTGCCGGAGATGTCGAAGCAGTTGGTGAGGGTTTGCTGGTTGACGTGCGGATCAGCACCCGTTTCGAAGGGGAGTGTGTTCGGTGCCTGGAGCCGGTATCCGGAAAGCTTGACCTCGAGGCACGGGAGCTTTTCCGCGAGGGAGAGACCAGCGATGAGGCATATGGGTTCACCGGCGAGGTTGTCGATCTTTCTGAGCTGATTCGCGACCAGGTCGTGATGGCGCTTCCCGCGGTGCCGCTCTGCCGGCCCGAGTGTCTCGGACTCTGCCAGCATTGCGGCAAAAATCTTAACCTCGGCGCTTGCGGGTGCGATAGCGATCTTGGCGATCTCCGCTGGGCTGGACTAGACAAACTCGACTCCTGAGGCAGCGGCACCGGTTGTGGCGTTGTGGGCGTCCGGACAAAAGAGTGGCTAGACTGCTGTTCTCAGTTTTGTTGGTGGAAGGGTCAAATAGAGATGGCAGTCCCAAAGAAGAAGACCTCCAAGTCGAAGAGCAGGAGCAGAAGGGCTTCCTCCTGGCAGTTGATAGCTCCTGGGTTGAGTAGCTGCCCTACCTGCGGGGCACCGAAGCGCCCGCACCATGTCTGCATGAACTGCGGATATTACAAGGGCCGGGCTGCGGTTGAGGTGAAAGCCTAGCACTTGCTTCCCATCGCCGTAGACATCATGGGGGGTGACAACGCCCCCGGGGTAGTGCTGGAAGGGATATCTTCTCTTCTGGAGGCTGAGCAAATCCCGCTCATCGTGGTAGGCACCGAAGCCGCCTTGGGCAAGATGGAAGAGCACGACGGGGTAGAGAAGGTCGTAGCCACCGAGGTCATCGAGATGGATGATGACCCGGCTTCTGCACCCCGCCGAAAACGCGACTCATCGATGGTGGTGGTAGCCAAGCTCGTGAAGGAGAAGAGGGCGAGCGCGGGAGTGACCCTGGGCAACTCCGGAGCTGCGATGGCTACGGCTCTTCTCAAGATTGGCCGGATCAAGGGGATCGCCCGTCCCGCTATAGCGGTGGAGATTCCGGTTCCGGGTGGTCTGCCGACTGTCCTTCTTGACGCCGGCGCCAACTCCGAGGTGACGCCGGCGTGGTTGCATCAATTTGCCATGATGGGCTCGGTCTACGCGGCGGCGCGTCTTGGCATCGAGTCTCCAAGAGTGGGACTTCTTACCATCGGCGAGGAGGCGGGGAAGGGTAACTCGCTTGTCAAGGAGGCGTTCGAGCTTCTCGACGGGGAGTCGCAGATTAACTTCGTCGGCAATGTGGAGGGCCGGGATGTGATGAGTTCCCGGGTGGACGTTGTCGTTACCGACGGATTCACTGGAAATGTGGTACTGAAGACGCTGGAGGGGGCGGCAAGCATCTTCGCGCACGCGGTCCTCGACGCTCTCAGCTCTGGCGAGGGCGGCAAGGAGGTTCTCGATCTGGCTCTACCCAGGCTGCTCCCGCTCTGGAACGAGCTTACTCCGGATGCTACCGGGGCGGCTGCGCTGCTTGGAATCGACGGCCTGTACCTGATCGGGCACGGCTCTTCATCGCCGCTAGCGGTGTCGAATGCGATCAGGAACGCGAGGAAGCTGAGCGATGGCGATGTGGTATCGACGATAAGAAGGATCGAAGCGAGCTGGGAGGCGCGTGGTGGCTGAGGATTTGACGCGACAGGAGATCTTTTTGACGATTCGGCATGAGCTTGCCGAGATCCTGGAGATCGACGAGGTAAAGATCTCCGAAGGTTCTTCTTTTGTCGAAGATCTCGAGGCGGACTCGCTTGCCCTTATAGAGCTAGTTGAGGCGATCGAAGCGGAGTACTCGAAGGGTCAGCACCAGTTCCGCATTGAGGACGAGGATCTAGAGGATTTGAGGACAGTGCGCGACGCGGTCGATTATGTGGCCAATGCTCTGGGGGTCGCGAGCTAGCGAGGCGCATTGTCCGCTAGCGGAGGAGAAGTGCCATGCCCCGCGAGCTAGAGGAGATTCTTCCAGAAGGCGTCGAGAAGAGTTCGGAGCTTGCCCAGGCGCTTACGCACAGCTCGGCGGTACGCGACCCTAACGCCTCCAACGAGCGGCTGGAATTTCTTGGCGATGCCGTTCTTCAGTTGGTAGTGACGGAGCTTATCTACCGGCGCTACCCGGATCTTGACGAGGGAATGCTGACCCGCTTGCGGTCGGCGGTGGTCTCGCGGTCGGCGCTCCAGCGGATTGGTGCGGAGTTTGGGCTTGCTCGGCGCGTGGCGGTGGGCCAGGCGGATGCGATGACCCAGGCGCTGGTGGCAAACGCGTTAGAGGCGGTCATCGGTGCCGTGTTCATGGTTGTGGGGTACCGTGGGGCTGCGGCGTTCGTTGCGGATCTGATTGGCGAGAGCCTGGATGCTGCAAGTCGGGACCAGGTGCACGGTGACTTCAAGTCGATCCTCCACCAGAGCTTGGCGAAGCTCCACCTTGAGCCGCCGAGCTACCGGGTGGAGTGGAGCGGTCCCGATCACCGCAGGTGGTATCGGGTCACCATCGTCATTGCCGGCGGTATTGAGGCCACCGGCGAAGGTCGTTCCCGCAAGCTGGCGGAGCAGGAGGCTTGCCGCTTGGCGATCATCGAGACCGGCAGGCGCGCTAGCCAGAGGGAGGCGTAGGGGGAGATGCCTGAGCTTCCGGAGGTCGAGACCGTACGCCGCCAGCTTGTAGAGGCTATCGCCGGTCGCCGTGTTGCGCGGTTGGAGGCGCCCGGCAAGCGAGTAGCTCGGCGGGGTTCGCTTGCGGTCGGGGCGGTAATTGGCTTGCCGGTCACCGATGTGCGCCGGATTGGGAAGTTTTTGATTTTGGCGCTGGGGGACGAGTATGGCCTGGGGATCCACCTCGGCATGTCGGGCCGGCTGCTGTTGTCCGGAGCCGGCTCCCAATTGGAGCGTTACACCACGTTTCGCCTTCTGTTTGACAACAAGAGCAGCGTCTCCCTGATCGATCCAAGAACCTTCGGCGAGGCGTGGGTATCGAAGCTGCGGGCAGAGCCACCCTATCTGGATGAGATCGTCGGAATCGGTGCCGATCTTCTCGACAGGGAGGAGGCAGTGGTCGCGGCCCTTGAAAGTGCGGCGTTCTCGCGCCGCTCGATAAAGTCTGTCCTCCTTGACCAGAGGGTGCTGGCCGGGCTGGGGAACATGTACGCTGACGAGGTGTTGTTTAGAGCCGGTATTCACCCGGAGACCGCTGCTGCTGCGATCCTTGCCGAACGGGCGGGAGAGATCGTCCGGGAGTCGCGAGTCGTGGTGGAGCAGGCGATTGAAGCCGGAGGCACCACCTTTCGGGACCGCGGCTATCGCGATCTTCGCGGTGACCTCGGCCGCAACTTCCGACAGCTCTTCGTGTATCAACGGGACGGGCTTCGGTGTTACTTGTGCGGATCCCGGATTTGCCGCACTCGCTTTCAAGGCAGGCACTCGCATTGGTGCCCGACGTGCCAAGGGGGCGGGGAGTGGAACTAGTCCGGCTCAGGCTGCGCGGCTTCAAATCCTTCTCTGAGCCGGCGGTGATGGAGTTCTCCAAAGGCATCACCGCAATCGTCGGCCCAAACGGGTCGGGAAAGTCAAACGTTGTCGACGCCATAGCTTGGGCGCTGGGTGCGCAAAGCCCGCGGTTGCTTCGCTTAGGGCGAATGGAAGAGCTGATCTGGGCGGGTAACGCCCGCAAGCCCGCTCTCGGCCGGGCGGAAGTGACTATCGAGTTCGATAACTCCGATGGCTCAGTAGCCGGCGGACCAGCGGAAATTGCGATCACCCGGGTGATCGATCGGAGTGGAAACGCCGAGTACCGGCTGAACAATCGGAGCTGTAGGCTGGCGGACTTGGCTGAGGTTCTGGGAGAGGCGAATATCGGCCGGAGCCAGCACGTAATCATCTCCCAAGGTGAGGTGGACTCCTTGATCAATGCGCGCGGCGAGGAGCTTCGTGGAGTGCTGGAGGATGCTGCCCAGGTGTCGCTGCTCCGCCGGCGCAAGGAAGCCACCGAGCGTAATCTGAAGGTGGCTGCCGAGAAGCTCGAGGAGGTGCGGCTTCGGGAGAGGGAGATCCGGCGGCGGATCAAGCCGCTGACCGCGCAAGCGGAGCTGTATGAGCAGCGTATGGAACTGTTGGGCGTGCGAGACGCTATCGAGCGCTGGCTGCTCCGCCGGCGGCTGGAGGATCTCCGGAGCCAGCACGAAAGGGTGCGCTCGGATTTGGCCCGCATCGAGTCGGAGTTGGCGGCAGCGAGGCGGGATGCGCTTCCGGCTCCGGGGGAGCGAGTAGCGGTCGCAAGGCCCTTGCTGGATCGTACCCGGACGCTCATCGACCGTATCCAGGAGTTCCGCGCTCGGGTGGCGAAGGAACAGGTGGCCGTGGCCAACCGGCTTGCGGTCGGGGAGCGCGCGATCTCCCGGAGTACGGCGGCGATGGACGAGTTGGAACGCTTGGAGTTGGCGGATAAGGCGGCGATCGATCTCCTGGGGGGACTAGAGGCTGAGGCGGATGCTCTTGCGACCCGCCGTTCTGAGGTGCTGCGCCGCCGCGCACAGTTCCAGGAGGCCGAACCGGTATTTGACGGGCTCGAGGAGCGTCGTCAAGATCTTTTCGGGCAGCTGAACGCGTTGCAGGCAGAGCGTTCCCGGCGCAAAGGAGCCAGGGATGCGCTTCGGGCGGAGCGGGACAAAACTGCGCAGAGAGTGGCAGCCATCTCGGCCGAGATTGAGGCGGGCGCAGTCGAACTTGGCGGGCTGGTCGAGAAGCTTGAAGCGTCGCGGGTTGATCAGGAACTGGTGGTCAAGGAGCTTGACGTGGCGCGCGACGAAGCGGCTGCCGCATCGGCAAAGAGAGCGGCTGCGCTTCAGTTCAAGGAGCGGGTCGAGAGCGAGCTTCACCGTGTGGAGGAGGAGCGCGACTCGATCGTGCGGATCGCTGGCATTGGGCGTGACGAGCTTCTCTCTACCAGTTTTCTCCTTGCACAGGTGGAACCGCATCCTGAACTGAGATTAGCCGCTGCAGCGGTTCTCGGAGAGTTTGCGGATGCGCGGGTATATCCTTCGTTTGAGGCGTTGCTCGAGGGGATGGAGCGAAGCTCCGATTCCAGCTTTCTGGGTGCGGTGGCGGAGGCCGGAGAGGCACCCAAGAGCGAGCTCCTGTCGCCGGCGTCGCCGGCTTGGGCTCGGAGGCTTTTTGCCGGGGTGACGCTTGTCGAGAGTGTCCCCGAGGCGGTGGTCCGGGGGATCCGAGGAACCTTGGTCGACCGGAAGGGCGTGCTCTATAGGAGTGGACTGATGAAGCGCGGCTCCTCTTATCGCGCAGCCGCGAGGATCGAGGCGATCCGGCTCGGGGAGGCGATCGCGCAGGCTGGCCAAGATCTTGCGTCGAGCCGGGAGGTTTTAGAGCGGACGATTGCGATAGATGATGCGGCAAGGAGAAGGCTTGCTGACCTCGAGAAGAGGCTCGAGAAGCGGGTGGCGGATCGATCGCGTCTTGAGGCTGATGTTGCCGCAGCAGAGGCAAACTTGGCGGCGCTTCGTCGCGAACAAGATCGGTTCGCGATATCGGAACCGGTTCCTGATGAAGTTGGGGAGAGAGATGATCTCGATCAAACGGAAGGCGCACTTCGAAGCGAGCTGGAAGAGGTCTCTGCAGAACTTCAAGCGAGGAGGGCTCTGCAAGCCGAGAGGCGGCAGCAGCTGGCCCTTATCGATGAGCAGGAGATCGCGGTAAAGATGGCCGCCACGGCGTTGGGGGAGAGAACGGCCGGAATCAGGGAGTCTCTCGAAATCAACCGGCGCCGCCGCGAGCAGCTCCGGGCGGAGGTGGATGCAGCGGGCGAGATGTCAAATGATCTGGTGGCGATGGCACGCCGCCGCGAGGTATGCCTGGAGATCGAGGCTGGGCTCGACGCGCTGATACGGCGGGCGAGGATGCAACTCGACGCGATTGCTCGGGCGGAGGCGCGGGAAGCAGAGCTGGCTGCGGAGGCCGACCGGGCGTTTTCGGAGGCGCGCCGCCGCTTGGAAGAACTCAACGTGAGGATGCTTGAAGCGGCGACCGCGGAGAGCCAAGTGCGGGCGCGACTGATGGCGGAGGAGGAGTCTGCGATGAGGCGCCTTGGACTGACACTCTTGGATCTTTTGGCCTCCGAGCTGCCTTTGGGGGTGGCTCCCACGTCTGCAGAAGCAGCGTTACGGGGCGTGCAGGAGAAGATCGCCGCCGCAGGCGAGGTCAATCCGCTTGCACGGGTGGAGCTTGAGGAGCTTGCCTTTGATCTTGAGCGGTTCCGCAAGGAGGAGGAGCAGGTGAAGGGGGCTTGGGAAGAGGTTGCCGCGGCGCTGGCAGAGGTGGAGGCGGAGATGCGCAGCCGGCTTCGCCAGGTGGTTAGCGAGGTTTCGCTCTCATTTTCGGAGATGATGGGGAAGCTCTTTCCCGGAGGAGACGGTGCGCTCGAGCTGGAGATTCCAGACGATCCTCTCAACTCGTCGGTGAATTTGAGAGTGGTGGTTCCGTCAAAGAGGGTCTCGCGCCTCTCCTTGCTTTCGGGCGGCGAGCGATCGCTTGTGGGGCTTGCCTTTCTCTTTGCGGTTCTCGCCGTCAGGCCGGTCCCATTCGTACTTCTCGACGAGGTCGAGGCGGCTCTCGACGAGAAGAACCTAGCGTCCTTTGGACGGTTGATTACCGAGGTTTCCCGGCTGGTCCAGATTATCGTCGTCACTCACCAGCGCAGGACGATGGAGGTCGCCGAGACGCTGATCGGGATTTCGCTCGGGGCGAGTGGCGGTTCTAGGGTGGTCCGCCATGTCCTCGAGTAGGCGCTCCTCGATCGGGGGGGATGGCCCAAGAGCTTAGGCTCTACTCGCATGGAGTATCTTGTTATCGCCCTGGTGCTGCTGGTGCTGCTGGGGTTTGTGGCGACCAAGGGCAGGCGTGGTCGCGTCCCTGCCGCAGAGGTGGTGCAAGAGGTCGCTGCGCCTAGCGCTGTGCCCGCGAGGATCGCTGAAGAGGTTGGCGACTTCGCGGCAAAAGAGCCTAGCTACGCGGGCTCGCTTTCTCGCTCCCGCGGCCCCTTCTCCCAGCTGTTTGCCCGGATTCGGGGTGTTGGTGAAGTCGATGCGGTGGCGGCCCAGGTTGAAGAGACGCTGATCTTAGCCGACCTTGGCCCAGCGCTTGCCGAGGCAATCTCCGGCGACCTCCGCAGGTCGCTTGGGGGCAAGAGCCTCGACTCCGAGTCGGTTAGGCAAGCGCTCGCCACCGAGCTGAAGGCGCGTTTTCTTGAAGCCGATCGCACGCTTGATTATGGAGATCACAAGCCTGGCGTGGTGCTTTTCGTTGGTGTAAACGGTACCGGCAAGACCACCACCATTGGAAAGCTTGCCGCACACCTCGCTGGCGAGGGAGTCAAGGTGACGGTGGCGGCTGGGGACACGTTTAGGGCTGCTGCCACCGAACAGGTCTCGGCCTGGGCGGATCAGGCGGGTGTGGATCTGGTCTCTGGGCAGGCTGGTGCCGATCCGGCATCGGTCATCTATGACGCCATCGAGCATGCGGCTGCCATCGGCTCTGACGTGGTGCTCTGCGACACCGCTGGGAGACTTCAGAACAAGGGCAACTTGATGGACGAGTTGCGCAAGATTCGCCGGGTAGCGGAGAAGGGTGCGGGTGCCGTAACTGAGGTTCTGCTGGTCATCGACGCCACTACCGGTCAGAACGGCTTGGCGCAGGCGAGGGCGTTTGGCGAGGCAGTCTCGGTGACAGGCGTGGTCCTTACCAAGCTGGATGGTAGTTCGAAAGGGGGGGTCGCGGTGGCGATCGAGTCGACGCTGGGGTTGCCGGTCAAGCTCGTCGGTCTTGGCGAGGGGATCGGGGCGTTGCGCGCCTTCGATGTGGATGCCTTTGTTGATGGTCTCCTCGGCGAGAATGGCTAGAGAGGGAGTCGAATGTTTGAGTCGCTAGGTGGAAGGCTCGAGGGGGCACTGTCGCGGATCCGTGGCAAGAGCCGGCTGACCCAGGCTGACGTTGAGGAGACGCTGATCGAGATTCGGCGTGCCTTGCTCGACGCCGACGTCAATTTGGCCGTGGTGGACTCGGTGGCGGAGAGGGTTAGGGCTGCCGCAGTTGGAGCGATGGCGTCACCATCGCTGACGCCTGGCCAGCAGGTCGTAAAGGCGGTGCATGACGAGCTGATCAGGGTACTTGGACAAGAGACTTTCCGTATTCGGTATGCTCCGGCCCCCCCGACCGTGGTGTTGCTTGCGGGACTGCAGGGTTCGGGAAAGACGACTGCCGCCGGAAAGCTGGCTCTTCACTTCAAAACCGCGGGAAGACTGCCGATGCTGGTAGCCGCCGACTTGCAGCGCCCAGGCGCCGTTCTCCAACTCGAGGTGCTCGGGAAACAGATCGCGGTGCCGGTCTTCTCGGAGGCAACCGATCCGGTCAAGGTGGCGACGCGGGGTGTGGCTGAAGCGCGCCGCCTTGGCAGGGACGTTGTCATCGTCGATACCGCTGGTCGGCTTGCAATCGACGAGCCTCTCATGGCCGAGATGGCCGCGATAAACGACGCCATCACCCCCGACTACCGATTCTTGGTTATCGATGCGATGATCGGCCAGGACTCAGTAGAGATCGCCCGACGCTTTGACGCTGAGTTGGAGATATCCGGGGTCATCCTGACCAAGCTGGATGGTGATGCCCGCGGTGGTGCCGCGCTCTCGGTCAAGGAGGTGGTTGGGAAGCCGGTCGCTTTTGCATCCGTGGGAGAGAAGCTTGAAGACTTTGAGCCGTTCTATCCCGACCGCATGGCGTCGAGGATTTTGGGGATGGGGGACGTACTCTCTTTGATCGAGCGGGCTGAGTCCACTATGGATCAGGAAGTTGCACAGCGCGGCGCGGACCGGCTCAAGGAGGGGAAGTTCGACCTTGAGGACTTTCTTGACCAGTTGCGGCAGGTTCGGCGGATGGGACCGCTCAAAGGAGTGCTTTCGATGCTTCCGGGGGTTCCAAAAGAACTTCGGAACCAGGATATCGATGAGGCAGAGATCGATCGGGTGGAGGCAATCATCTCTTCCATGACCCCAACCGAGCGGCGAAACCCGACCCTCATCGACTTCTCTCGGAGAACCCGGATAGCAGCCGGCTCCGGTACCTCTCCAACCGACGTTCAGGTGCTGCTGAAGAAGTTCAAGGAGATGAGCAAGATGATGCGCCAGATAGGGGTTGGGCCGAAGTCGGCCACCCGAAAGCGCGCAGCCTCGGGGCGGAAGCGCCGGAAGCGCTAGACTAACCATTTTAAATGGGCTGGTACCCAAGTGGTAAGGAGTTGAGTTGGCAGTCAAGTTGCGTTTGGCGCGCACGGGCAAGAAGAAGCAGCCACAGTATCGGATCGTGGTTGCGGACGCCAGGGTGCCAAGAGACGGGCGGTTTATCGAGGTGATCGGGTGGTACGCGCCCAGGAGCGAGCCATCCGAGTATAAGGTGGATCTCGAGGCGGCCAGGAAGTGGATCGCTCAAGGCGCGCGCGCGACCGAGAGGGTTGCAAAAATTCTCGAGGCTGCCGGGATCTCCGAGGGGGAGCGATGAGCGAAGAGCCGGTCAACCCAGCCGCCGGTTTGGCGGTGGAGAGGGCATCTTCACTTCTGGTTTTCGTCACCAGATCGCTCGTAAGGGATGGCAAAGAACAGGTGACGGTGCGGCATAACCCTCCGTCCGATTCGACGATCCAGCTGACGGTGACTGTTCCCCCTGGTGAGCTTGGTAAGGTTATCGGCCGCGGTGGGAGAACCGCAAACTCGATAAGGACCCTGGTTGGTGCCATGGCGGCACGATCGGGAATGAACACCCAGATCGAGTTCACCGACGGCCGCCGTCCGGCGCGTTCTCCGCGTTCCGGCCACTCGGGCCCCAGGAGAGGCGGAGGCAGAAGGGATGACCGGGGCGGCAGGCGGCCCAGCTGAGGTCGGGCGCCTTGGTCGGGCCCATGGCCTGAGGGGCGAACTTTTTCTTCGACCGTTCTCCGACGTCGCGGAGCGGTTTGCAATTGGTTCAAGGCTTGAGCTTGTCAATGGGCGCGAGCTGGTCATTGAGCGGATCAGGCCCCATGATCGCGGATACCTGGTTGGGTTTGCCGGGGTTTCGTCGCGCAACGATGCTGAAGGACTTGTTGGAAGCGTTCTTTACGGACAACCTCTTGACCTTCCGGATCTGGTACTTGTGTCTGACCTCATCGGTTCGCACTTGCTGGACCAGCACGGCGTCGAACGGGGTGTGGTGGTGTCGGTCGAGGAGAATCCGGCTAGCGAGTTGATGGTTCTTGACACCGGAGCGCTGGTTCCCACAGTTTTCATCAGCCGTGTTCAGTCGGATCCGGTGAAGCGGGTTGAGGTCGAGGCGCCCGACGGGCTCTTCGACCTTTAGAGGTTGGAGGAGCGCGCTTGAAGATTGCGGTTGTCACCATTTTCCCAGATTTAGTCCAACACTATTTGGAGGGCTCGATCCTTGGCAGAGCCGCGCGCGCCGGTTTGGTGGACTTCGTGGTGATCGATCTTCGAACTTACTCCACCGGTACGCGCCGCTCGGTGGATGATGCCCCCTACGGTGGTGGCCCGGGGATGCTTCTCCTCCCAGAGCCGCTTTTGCGGGCGCTTTCGGAGCCAGTCATTAGCCGGCCGGTCTTCGGGCTAGCTCCGTCAGGTTCGCGCTTTGATCAGGCTAGGGCGGAAGAGCTTGCGAAACTGGAGGGATTCACCCTGGTCTGTGGCCGCTACGAGGGTTTCGACGCTCGGTTGGAGGAGATCGGCTTTGACGAGACTATCTCACTCGGGGACTTCGTTCTCGCCGGGGGAGAACTCGCGGCGCTTTCGATCATTGAGGCAGTGGCTCGGCTCGTTCCCGGGGTCTTGGGAAACGCTGGCTCTCTTTCTCAGGAAAGTTTTTCTGACCGGCTTCTGCTCGAGTACCCGAACTATACCCGTCCTCGAGTGGTGGCCGGCGTAGAGGTGCCGGATGTGCTCCTGAGCGGGAACCACAGGGAGATCAACGACTGGAGAAAACTAAAGTCTTTGGTCCGGACGATCGAACGCCGGCCCGACCTGATTGAACAGAGGGGCGGGGTTAGCGACGGCGAGGTCGAGGAGCTGCGGATACACGGCTATGCTGGCTTGGTTGAATTGTTGCGTAAGGAGCAGAGGAGCCATGAAGCCGACTGACATGCTGGACGCCGAGTCTCTAAAGGCGGACGTTCCCGAGTTTGCTCCTGGAGATACCGTCAAGGTTCACGTGCGCGTGCTGGAAGGCGAGCGCGAGCGCATCCAGGTGTTCCAGGGTGCGGTTATCGCGCGAAATGGTTCGGGCCTCCAGGAGACTTTTACCGTCCGGAAGGTGAGCTTTGGGGTGGGAGTAGAACGGATTTTTCCAGTCCACTCTCCGCTGATCTCGCGGATTGAGCCTATCATGCGTGGGGATGTTCGCCGCGCGAAGCTTTACTACCTTCGTGGCCGGGTTGGCAAGGCCGCCAAGATCAAGGAGAAGCGCTAGTCCAGGGGTGTTTCGTGGCGGTTGGCCCCTAGTTGAGCGGTGGCTGCTGCGATACGGCCACTCCGGTTTCCAGGGGGCTGGTAGTGGCGCGATAGATCCGATGGCTTGGCTCTAGAGGGCTCGCGTTGGGCATGAACTGGTCGGCTCGAACCTGCAATATTGCTGGACTCCACCTACGACGAAGGCGGGCGGATCTGGTATGCCACCACTCAATTAAGACTTGGGAGGCGCCAGAGATCCAGATCCGAGCTGAAGGCGGCAAAGGGGCGGTCTTTGCGTCTGGCCAGAGGGCGTGTTTTGACGCGGCTTCCTTGCTCGTGGCCACGTTGGTGGTTGCCGATTCACCTCCACCACTCCCTTTCCAGGG
>JAKARV010000036.1 GCA_021819205.1 Actinomycetes bacterium
ACCACTGCGACCAGCGCTTCCCGAGAGAACCCCTGGGGCGTCTGGGCACGGACCAGCCCGTCGCGATCGACCGTGCCGATTACCACTCCCTTGTCCACTCGCTTCAAGGTATCGTTGACCGGAAGCACCGGCACCACCACATGGTTGCCGCGGGCAATCGCCGCCACCACTCGCTCAAAGACGGAGACCGGCGTAAGCGGCCTCGCCGCGTCGTGGATCAAGACCGTCTCAAACTCTCCCATGAGCGCAGCAAAAGCCGCCCGCACCGACGCTGATCGCGATGCGCCCCCGGCAACCACAGTTACCCGCGGATCTGGGTAGGCGTAGTCGGAGCCGTGCGGAACGGCGACCGATACCGCGTTCGAAATCTCAAGCGCCCGCGCCACCGCGTGATCGACCAGCGGCCTCCCGCCGATCAGAGAGAACTGCTTCTCGCCACCAAACCTGCTGCCAGAGCCGGCGGCAACGACGATGGTGGCTACACCCACCGCTACTGGAGAGCAGCGTCGAGCCGGTGCTCAGCCTCGTCGCCGCTGACCCCGAGGGCAAAGGTAAGCTCGGAAACCAGCACTTGGCGCGCCTTGGCAAGCATCCTCCGCTCTCCCGCCGACAGCCCCTTGTCGTTGTCGCGCAGAGTCAAATTCCTGACCACCTCCGCGACCTGGTAGATATCTCCCGATTTGAGCTTCTCTACGTGGTTCTTGTACCGGCGCGACCAGTTGGTCGGCATTCTGGCGTCCTTTTTGCCGAGAACGGCAAAGACCTCCTCGACCTCCTCGTCGTTGATCACCTCGCGGAGGCCGACCTTCTCGGCCGCGTCCACCGGCACCCTCACGGTTAAATCGCCAAACGCGATACGGAGCACAAAATACTCCTTGTTCTCGCCAAAGGCCTCGACCACAGTGCGATCTTCAATCACCGCCGCACCATGATGCGGGTAAACGACCTTGTCGCCAACTTGGAACGGCACTAACAACCTGCTTTCCGACACGCAAAAGGCTCCCGCGAACGTCTGTTTTCCTACTAGTATACCAGCTCAAGGCCTCGGGAGGGGAGATGCTGGCCAATCGCTACGGGGATAGAGCAGGCGATGACTTGAGGCGCATAATCGCGTCAAACCCGGTCTTTGCCGCAATGGGAGCGCCGCAGCTGAACGCGATCGCCGGTGCCAGCGACTACATCGAATGCCAGCGGGGCCACACCCTCTTCGAGCGCGGCGACGAAGCCTCCGACTGCTTCCAGGTGGTCAGCGGAAGGGTGGGGCTAATCTCTTGCGCGATCGGAAGGCGGCCATGCATGGTGGCAATCAGAATCCCCCAGCAGCTCTTTGGCGATCTGAGCCTTTTCGACTCCAGGCCAAGGGCGGCAAGCGCGAAAACCCTGGAAAGCTGCACCTTGTTAAGAATCCCCTACGCCCCGCTTCGAGCAGTTCTGGTCGAGGAGCCCCACCTCCTTTGGGGTTTCCTAAGCAGTTTCGCCGGGAAAGTCCGCCACGCCAACGACCTCCTCGCCGACGCGCTCGCCGTCGAACTCCTGACCCGGCTAGCACGCAGGCTGCTGGAGATTGCCGGTCCGGATGACGCCTTTACCCTCGATATTACCCAGGAGGAGATGGCGTCTTTGGTAGGTGCCTCGCGAGAACGCACCAACAAGGCACTTTCGACGCTGGTCAAGTCGGGGGCTATATCGATCAACTCCCGAAACTACCGGATCACAGATCGCGACCTTCTCGCTCGCTACGGCCGGCACTTCCGCGCAGCCAGCGCAACGCCGGATCACTCCAGCGATTTGAAGTAGTCCTTTACCGCCTTGGCCCAGTCCGGTCCGACGCCCGGTATCTCCGCCAGCTCTCCGACATCAACCTGTTTGATCTCGGCCAACGTCGGGAGAACCTTGGAGATCTGTCCGGCAACATAGCGTGGGAGCCGGGGGACCTGGGAGAGAAGTCGCGTACCTCTGGAACAGAGGTTGACCCCGAGAAGCTCACGGTCGTAAAGGTCATCGTGCTTGAGAGGAGGGCAGAGCGACCTCTCCGCGATGCCACGCCCAAACGCCATGAGCTCGGTAAGCATGTCGGTTGGGAGCGACGCCACGTACTCTTGGATCTCCGCCACCTCGGCCTCGGAATCCAAGTCAAGAAAGTCAGCAAGAACGCTCTCGTAGAGACGGTCAAAGTCCAGGGTTATCTCCGCTACCTGGAGCGCAAGCAACCTACCGTCGCTTCCGAGCTCGGCAAGATAGTCCTCGATCTCCTCCCGAATCCTTCTCACCAGCTCGGTCCGCTGGAGGACAAAGAGCACATCCCTGAAGGTAACCATCTCCGCCAGCTCGAGGGTGTCGAGCGAGGAGAGCACGGAGTCCAGCCGCCCGCGATATCGCTCCAGGGTTGAGAGCGCCTGGTTTGCCCGGCTCAGGAGGAGCGGAAGCGGTTGAAGGGTGCGCTTCTCGCCGCCATGGTAGACCGAGATCACAGAGAGTTCTTCGGAGACCGCAACCACGGTGGCGTTGACGCTTTCGGCCACCCGCTCCGCAGTCCGGTGGCGAGTTCCGGTCTCGGAGGTAGGCAATCTTGGATCTGGAACCAGGTGAACATTTGCCCGTACAATCCGGGAGCCGTTCTGCGAAAGAACTATGGCGCCGTCCATCTTGGCGAGTTCAAAGAGCTTCTGCGGGGAGAACGCCGCCTCGATAAGGAAGCCCCCGGTACAGAGCTCAAGGACCTCCTTGGAGTCGCCGAGAACCACCAAAGCCCCCATTTTGGCGAGCAGAATCCGATCCAACCCCACCCGCAACGCCGTGCCTGGAGCGACACGCTCTAGCGCACGCTGAAACTTGGTCTCGCCCTTATCCATCCAAGGTCAAGACTACCAGCTCTTACCCGGCCAGTTTGCCACGCCCCTGGTCAGAGCCCTGGTTGCTAACGAACGCCGCCGAGCCGTTCCAGCCACGGTCCGAGCGCGCCGGTCGGCAAAACACCGCTACTCCGACGGCAGGTTCGACTCTGCCAGCTCCATCGGTGAAGCCTCCAGCCCCTCGATGACCCGGAAGACCACCTCGTCCTGCTCGACGTCGACGATGATCATCTCACCGGCCTTGAACTCCTTGTAGAGCAGCTTCTCCGCAAGCGGATCTTCCACCAATCGCTGCAGGGCGCGGCGGAGCGGCCTTGCCCCCAACTCCCGGTCGTAGCCACGCTCGGCCAGGAAGGTCTTTGCGGCCTCGGTGAGCTCGATGCCCATCCCCTTCGCCTCCAGCTGCTTCTGGACCCGCTTGAACAGGAGATCCACTATCTGGACCACCTCCTGCGTCGTAAGCTCGTGGAAAACGATCACTTCATCGATACGGTTGAGAAACTCCGGCTTGAAGTGGGACTTGAGCGCGTCGTTCAGCTTCATCTTCATGCGCTCGTGGTTTACGCTCTCCGAGCCTTTTGCAAAACCCACCTGGGTCTTGCGCAGCTCGGCACTGCCAAGGTTGGAGGTCATGATCAAGATGGTGTTCTTGAAGTCGACCGTCCTTCCCTGAGCATCGGTCAGCCGGCCATCCTCGAGGATCTGCAGCAACGTGTTAAAGATATCCGGATGAGCCTTCTCGATCTCGTCGAAGAGGACCACCGAGAACGGCTTGCGGCGGACTGCCTCCGTCAGCTGGCCCCCCTCGTCGTACCCTACGTAGCCCGGCGGCGATCCAACGAGGCGCGCAACGGTGTGCTTCTCCATGTACTCGCTCATGTCCAGTTGGATTAGGGCATCCGAGTCTCCAAAGAGGAACTCGGCAAGCGTCTTTGCGAGCTCGGTCTTCCCGACACCGGTGGGGCCGAGGAAGATGAAGGAGCCAGACGGACGCCGCGGATCCTTGAGTCCGGCGCGGGTACGCCTGATCGAGCGTGAAAGCGCGGAAATCGCTTCCTCCTGGCCCACGATGCGCCGATGGAGCTCCTCCTCCATGCGCAAGAGCTTGGCTGTCTCCTCTTCGGTGAGCCGATGTACCGGAATCCCGGTCCACATCGCCAGCACCTCGGCGATAACCTCCTCGTCGACCACTCCGTAGCGCTCCTGGCCCTCCTGCTTCCAGGCGGCATCGAGTTCGCTCTTGCGCTGGCTGAGCTCAGCCTCCCGGTTGGCCAACCGCTTGGCCTCGTCAAAGCTCTGGCGAGAGATTGCGGCCTCCTTGTCTCGCCGCGTCCGGCTCAGATCGTCCTCGATCTTGCGAAGTTCTGGTGGCGATGTGACCCGCTTGATCCGGAGTCGCGACCCCGCCTCGTCGATCAGGTCAATCGCCTTGTCGGGAAGAAAGCGGTCCGAAATGTACCGATCCGCCATGTTCGCCGCAGCCACCAGAGCATCATCGGTTATGGTTACATTGTGGTGGGTCTCGTACCGCTCGCGAAGGCCCTTCAAGATCTCGAAAGTCTCCTCGATAGTGGGCTCCCCAACCTTGATCGGTTGGAAGCGCCGCTCGAGAGCTGCGTCCTTCTCAAGGTGCTTGCGGTACTCGTCGATGGTCGTGGCTCCAATGGTCTGGAGCTCTCCACGGGCAAGCATCGGCTTCAAGATCGAGGCGGCGTCGATTGCCCCCTCCGCCGCGCCAGCACCGACAAGGGTGTGAATCTCGTCGATAAAGAGAACGATATTCTCCTTGGTCTTAACCTCCTTGAGAACCTTCTTCAAGCGCTCCTCAAAGTCGCCGCGGTACCGGGATCCCGCCACCAGAGCTCCGAGGTCAAGGGTGTAGATCTGCTTCCCGCGAAGGGTATCCGGAACGTCTCCGGCGACGATCTTCTGGGCAAGGCCCTCGACGATGGCGGACTTCCCGACACCCGGTTCCCCGATGAGCACCGGGTTGTTCTTGGAGCGGCGCGAAAGCACCTGCATCATCCGCTCGATCTCAGAGTCGCGACCGACCACCGGGTCAAGCTTGCGATCACGAGCCATCTGGGTAAGGTTGCGGCCGAACTGGTCGAGGATCGGCGATCCTCCCTGCTGCTCCTGTCCAGTCGAAGGGCCGACTCCAGCGTTCGCGGTCTGCTTGCCCTCGTATGAAGAGAGTACCTGCATGACCTGCGAGCGCACCCGGGCCAGATCGATACCCAGCGCCAAAAGCACCTTGGATCCGGTCCCATCACCCTCACGAACCAGCCCAAGAAGCATGTGCTCGGTACCGATGTAGTTGTGCCCTAGCTGCAAAGCCTCGCGAAGCGAGTACTCGAGTACTTTCTTGGCGCGCACCGTAAAGGCCGGAGAATTGGGGGTCGGGCCTGGAGACGGCTCCGACTGCCTGACCACCTCTTCGCGAAGCGAATCAAGCGAGACTCCCAGCGATTCAAGCGCCTTTGCGGCGATGCCATCACCCTCGTGGACCAGGCCCAAAAGAATATGCTCCGTCCCGATGTAGTTGTGATGCAGGAGTTTTGCCTCCTCTTGAGCAAGCACCAATACTCGGCGTGCACGATCTGTAAATCGCTCGAACAAGTTCCTGCCTCCTCAATCGGAACCGGCGGCCCAAAATTTCAGACCAACGGCCCCGACCTAACTGCACTTCCATCTTACCAAACACTGCCCGCCAGAGATTCATGCCCACGGATACCTCATTTAGCAAATTCGCCATCCGGGCCAAGACTCGAGTCTCGCCGGAAAGCGCGTGCCAAACTCTCCGAGTCATCTTTGACCAATCGGCTAGCACCAGCCCAAAGTGAACTTGCGACCGGACTTTTGCTTGGCGTCCGGAGTATGAACCGGCTCCGATCCGCGTCGCTGCAGTCTCGAAGCTCCTGATGCCATTCTACCCACCAACCAAAGAATCTGGAGCAAGTGACCGAATCAGCCTTCAAAGGCCAGGAGGGAACGCATCTAAGGCGATTGCTTCGCGACGCCCGCGAGCCCGGCTTGAGCTTCTAGGGTTAACGTCGGTGGAGTACAGAGAGATTCTCAGCGAAACGTGGACGGAGGGCTACCTCAGCTCCTTGGAGGCCGGCCTGCTTGCAGTGGTATCTACCCCGGATCCGCTCATCACCGAGGTGGCGACGCACCTCATCGGAGCCGGGGGCAAGCGAATCCGGCCAATAGTCTCGTTCAAGGCTGCTCTTGCCTTCGCCTCTCCAAAGAGCCGGACAGAGGCCACCCTAAATGGCGCTATCGCGGTCGAGCTGGTCCATTTGGCCTCTCTCTACCACGACGACGTGATGGATGAGGCCAGCGAACGGCGTGGTGTCGCCAGCGTGAACTCGCGGTACGGCAACCTGCTGGCCATCGTTACCGGGGACTTCCTTCTTGCCCGGGCGGCAGAGATCGCCGCCCGTCTTGGACAAGAAGTGGCCGAGCTGCTGGCATCTACCCTCGCCAAGATGTGCGAGGGGCAGATCCTCGAGGTAGGAGCGGCCGGGAACTTCGACCGGAGCGTAGAGAGTTACATTCAGGCAATTTCGGGAAAGACCGCTTCGTTGATGGCCACCTCCGCGAGGATCCCGGGAATCATCGCCGGTGCCCCGGAACATCTCCTCGACGCCATCACCGAGATCGGCGAGAACCTTGGGCTGATTTTCCAGCTCCGCGACGACATCCTCGACCTCTTCGCCACCCGCGAGGCGCTTAAAAAAGAGCCGGGCCAGGATCTAGTGGAGGGGATCTACACGCTCCCCGTTCTGTTGGCGCTTGAAGATGCCTCGGTGCGTCAGGAGCTGCCGCGGCTGCTGGGTAAAGCGCTATCCGCCGAGGGCCAGCTGGCCGCAACGAAGCTGATACGGGAGAGCGGTTCACTCCCAAGAGCCCTTGGCGTCCTCGACTCCTATGTCGAGAAGAATCGGCTGCTCGCCGCCGAATTTGATAACGGGTTACCAGAATCGGAGCACCTGCGATGGTTCGTCCGGCTAGGCAGCGCCCTAGCCGCCGATGCCCGGAGGACCGCGATCGGACTGGCGGCCGGAGCCGCCAGCTAGCCTTTCAGCTCTGCTCCGGCCTGAGCGTAGGGAACGCAATAACCTCCTTGATGTGGGCGGCGTCGGTGACCAGCATCACGAGGCGATCGATGCCGATCCCCATCCCGCCAGTGGGAGGAAGACCGTACTCCAGAGCGCGCACGTAGTCTTGGTCAAAGGCCATCGCCTCGGCATTTCCCTGCTCCCGCTCGGCCACCTGCTCCTCGAAGTGTTGCCGCTGTATTGCCGGGTCCGTGAGTTCGGAGAAGGCGTTGGCAAGTTCCCGGCCACCTACTACCAGTTCGAAGCGCTCGGCGCGCCCGGCCATCTCCGGATCGCGATGGCGGCGGGCAAGTGGAGAGACCACCTGCGGAAAGCCGGTCACGAAGATTGGGTCGCGCAACTCCGGCTCGACTAGCTCCTCGTACAGCTCCATGACGATGTGCCCCGCCTCGAGGTGGGGTGCCGGGTCAAGCCCCGCTTTCCGGGCTAGTGCAGCAAGACGCTCCGCTCCCATCTCGAGGGCGATCTCCTGGTCGAGTGCTTTGGACACCAGTGACTCCATGGAGTCCCGCTTGAAAGGAGGAGCAAGGTCAAACTGCTCTCCCTGGTAGGCGACGGAGGTAGAGCCCGTCGCCGCCAGGGCCGCCTCGGCTACCAACAGCTCGGCAAGCTCCATCATCCCATACATGTCGGTGTATGCCTGGTACAACTCGAGCATCGTGAACTCGGGATTGTGCCGGGGCGAAATCCCCTCGTTCCGGAAGTCCCGCCCGATCTCGAAGACTCGTTCGAAGCCACCTACTACCAGCCGCTTGAGATACAGCTCAGGCGCAATGCGCAGGTAGAGATCCATGTCAAGCGCGTTATGGTGGGTGACGAACGGCCGAGCCGCCGCTCCCGAGGCGATCGGCTGGAGGATCGGCGTCTCCACCTCCATAAAATCCTTCTCGGCAAGCACGGACCTGATCCTGGAGACCACCGCGCTCCTGGACTGCAGCCGCCGCCTAACCTCCGGGTTCACCCAGAGGTCGACGTAGCGCTGTCGGAAGCGAAGATCGGGGTCGGAGATCCCCTTCCACTTGTCCCCAAAGCTCCGCTGGGTCCGCGCAAGCAGTTCCCACCGGTCAGCCAGGATCGAGAGCTCGCCCGACTTGGTAGTGATCACCTCGCCCTCGACGGCCAGCCAGTCACCGATAACCCGTTCGTGGACAAAGCGGTCAAACCCTTCGGTCTTGCGGGAACTCAACATCACCTGGATGCGCCCCGAGGAGTCCACCAAGTCACCAAAGGCCAGCTTGCCCTGACGGCGAAGAAGCATGAGCCGGCCGGCAACCTTTGCCGTCACCCCGGTGCTGGTCTCGGGAGGAAGCGACTCTCTTCCCTGGCGAACTCCGGCCACCGAATTCACCCCATCCACCTCGTAGGGCATCTCCATAGCCGTAACCCCGCCACCTTCTCCTTCGGACATGCCTCTACCTCGTACTAGAACAGATCCGGGCCAGGCAGAGCTGGAAGCTACGCTCTTGCGCACCTGCCACCCGGCGACCCGTTGCGCTCCCAAAGCAGTCTAAGACCGAAGAGGGTCAGCCAGGGCTCGACGTGATCGACAACCGGAATCAACGGAGCAACCGTTTGAGAGAGGCCGCCGGTGGCGACCACGGTCGCCTCGCCGACGATCTCCTTCATCTCGTTCACTACCCCGGTTACCTGCCCCACCACGCCATGCATCAGTCCAGCCTGGATCGACTCGGCGGTGGAGCGACCGATAACGCTTCGCGGAAAGACCAGCTCGACCTTGCGAAGCGCTGCGGCACGCGCCACCAGCGCATCCAACGAGACTTCGATCCCTGGGGCGATCGCGCCCCCCAAGTACTCGCCGGCCGAGGAGATAGCGTCAAAGGTGGTGGCGGTTCCAAAGTCAACCACCACTACCGGTGAGCCGTAAAGAGCGACCGCGGCAACCGCATCCGCGATCCGGTCGGGTCCAACTTCCCTAGGGTTCTCGTACCTGATCGGCATCCCAACCTTGATACCCGGAGCGATCAGCAGCGGCTCGATGCCCAGCCAAGTGCTGGCCATCGCCACTATCGTCCTGGTAACGTTTAGTGCGGAAGAGGATATCACCACCCCGACGATCTCTTCTAGATCGCCGGCTCCATTCCTCTCCAAGAACTGGGAGAGAAGAAGGAAACTCTCGTCGGCGGTCCGCCTCGCCTCGGTCGACATCCGGAACTGGAAGCGGAGCCCCTCGCCAGCGGCCTTGCACCCAGATCCAACCTCATAGCCACCGATCACGGTCTCGGTGTTGCCGACGTCCACGGCAAGCAACAGCGTCACGGCTTCCCGTCCCCAACCGCAACGTTGTCGATCAGCCGAACCCCTTCGACTCTGGCCGCGACAAAGACCCGTGAGAGTTTTGAAACCGCCTCCACTCTGCGCAACAACGGAGGATCCGCAACGACAAGGTACTCGACATCGATCCCGCGCTCTTCGAGCGACAGCCGCGCCGTCGCTACGGACTCCTGCACGCTACGGCCGGCCTGGAGATCCAAGCTGGCTTTGGTGAGAACCGAGTAAAGACTGCGGGCGCGCTCAACGCCCGCTGCGCTGAGCCTCCGATTCCGGGAGGAGAGCGCCAGCCCGCCCGGGTCCCGGACGGTGGGGCATGAGACCACCGAAGCTGGTAGATGGAACTCTTCCACCATCCGCTTTACCACTGCAAGTTGCTCGAAGTCCTTCTCGCCGAAGTAAGCTCGGCCCGGCCCCAGCATCGCGAGCAGCTTCATGACCACGGTGGCCACTCCTGAGAAGTGCCCCGGGCGGGAAGTTGACTCCATCTCTGTCTGCCACCCGACAAGTGCGACCGAGAACACTCGGGGTTCTGGGTGCATCTCGTCGGGTTCAGGAGTGAAGACCGCGTCCACCGCCAACGCCTCCAGCGCCTCGAGATCGTCCTGCAGGCTCCTCGGATACTTCTCCAAGTCGGCTGGATCGTTGAACTGGAGCGGGTTCACGAAGATTGACGTCACGACCAGATCGCACTCGTCTTTGGCCCGGGCGACCAATGCTTGGTGCCCGCCGTGGAGCGCCCCCATGGTCGGCACCAGCCCCACCAGTGAACCCGACCGGAACGATCCGTAGCAGTACTCCACCATCTCGCTGGGGTGCAACAGCCTCCGCACTACCCGACCCTCCTCCAGCCAGCACCTTCCGGCACCGCATAGACTATCGGATTGCCAGACCCGGGGGCCGTAGAGCCCGCGCGCAACTTAAAAGCCAGACCGGGGTCGAGGTCACCAAGCGGCCGGAGCACGAACTCCCGCTCTTTTGCCCGGGGATGCGGGACCTCCAGCTCCCGGCTATGAATCGATACCGACTCGATGTAGACGATATCGATGTCGATGGTCCGCGGGCCGTTACGCACTCCACGAACCCGTCCAAAGAGCGCTTCGGTCTTGAGGCACCACTCGAGCAGCGCGAAGGGGGAATCGGCCCAGGCAATCCGGCACGCCGCGTTCAGATACCTTGGCTGCCCCGGTGGCCCACCAACCGGCTCGGTGGCGTAGAGACGCGAAAGAGCAGGCGAAGGAAGAAGCGGAACGATCTGGTTGAGCGTGCTGAACGGCTCACCCAAGTTCGCCCCAAGGCCCAAATAAACTATCACCGCCCCACTTCCCGCCGGACCCAGACCGATGCGCTCTCCGCGATGGTGGCGATCGGAGGGGCAAGCTTTGCCACCTCTACCTCGATCCAAGAGAGGGCCACGCACTGGGGAAGTTCGCAGAACGCCTCAACGATCACCGTGGCGGCCGTCTCGAGCAGGCGCATTGGCCGCCGGAAGACCGATGCGAGAACAGCGTCCACCACCGAGTAGTCAAAGGTGGACTCCAGCAGCTCGCTTGCTGCCACCTTGTCGCGGAGACCAAAACGCAGGTCGATGCGGAGCGGCTGGAGTTTGGCACGCTCCTCCTCGCTGGCGCCGATCCGTGCCGAAAGCCGCAGGCCCTTTACCGAGATGACGTCGTTGACGGGGGTGCCGCTACTCATTGACCCACGCTTCAACAATCGTGCGCTCCGCCCACCCGTCTTGAAAAAGTGCGAAACCAGGAGCGCGATCTGCGGCACTTGCGCCCTCGCCGAAGCGGAGGTTCCATCCCCCGCAAGCGGCTCCATCAGCCCGGCAGCTGGCGCAGGGCGCACGGAAGCTTGGGGATGAGGGCCTCCGAAACCCGGTGCCGAGAGACCAAGGGCGCATCCATCCCGCCAGATCGTTCCCGGTCCGGCACCCGCCAACCAGGTGGCTAGCTCTGCACACGCTCATCTCCTCGCAATGTTGCGTGCCCTTTCCGATGCCCCGACAGAGACCAAGCCCGGCCTGGAAAGTTTGGTGGTGTTCCCAGCTCCGCGCCGTGCACCCCTCGAAATGCTGGTCAACATCCTCGGCGCAGGTGTTCGGAGCTTGACATGCCGTTCGCAGCCCCCGCAGCCCTCCGGCAAGGGCTGGCGTACGGCGCCTCAAGCTCCCATCGCCTTTATCAAATCAAGAAAATGCCGCAGTGGCCGGACCTCGTGGACCCTGATTACCCGTGCGCCCGCCATGACCGCAGCTATATTCGCGCCAAGCGTCTGATCCTCACGCTCGAGGGGTGATCCCGCAGCGCCAAAAGGAGAGAGAGTGGCGAGAAAGCTCTTCCTCGAGAGCCCGACGAGCACCGGCGCCCCAAGAGAAGTGATCCGATCAAGCTTCGCGAGCAGCTGGAGGTTGTGCTCGGCGGTCTTTCCAAACCCAATTCCCGGGTCGAGGTAGACTTCGTCCACCCCATAACGCGAAGCGATCGTCAGCCGCTCTTCGAGATAGCCTGCGACCTCGCTGACTACGTCTGCGTAGGTCGGCGCGATCTGCATTGTTTGCGGGTCACCCTGCGAATGCATCGCCACCCAAGCAACTCCGCACTCGCCAGCGACCGGACCGAGCCGTCCGGTAACATCGTTGACGATGGTTGCTCCTGCGCGCACCGCCGCCTGAGCCACCGCGGCCTTTCGGGTATCGATCGAGACCCTGACCGCTTCGGAGAGCGCCTCCACCACGGGGATGACCCGGCGCAACTCCTCGCGTTCGGGGACCTCGAGCGCACCGGGACGCGTCGACTCGCCACCGACGTCGATGATGTCGGCACCTTCGGCGACAAGATCCAACCCGTGGGCAATAGCAGCCTTTGCCTCGTAGTAGCGCCCGCCATCGGAGAAGGAGTCGGGAGTAACGTTTACGATGCCCATGATGGAGACGCTCACGGCAACCTCACACCCGGTCCAGCATCCGTACCGCATCCGGATCCGCTGCCTGACGTCCGGCAACCGCCGCGGTGCGGACTTTTCCTGCAGGTGTTTTTACCCCACGCATGGCCATGCAAAGGTGCTCCGCCTCGACCACCACTTCGACGACCCTCGCCCCCGAAGCAGTCGCAATCCCGGTGGCGATCTCCGTGGTCATCCGCTCCTGCAGTTGCAGGCGGCGGCTGAATCTCCCAACCAGCGAGCTGATGGCGGATAGGCCAAGAGCGCCGCTTTCCGGTAGATACCGGACGTCGACATGGCCGAAAAATGGCAGCAGGTGGTGCTCGCACATCGAGTAGAACGGCACCCCCATCACCGCAACCGGTAAGCCGTGAGGAGCAGCGTAAAGCCTGCCGCCTTCCGCAGTTTCGCCGTAACCAGATAGCACCTCTTCGAGCATCTCAACGACGCGCAAGGGCGTGTTGGCGCTGACTTCGGCGGGCAGCCGGACGCCCGTCGCGCCCAGGTACTCCAGCAGCGTGGAGACGGCCGACTCTGCATCCTTTCGCGTCAAGCTACTCATCGCCGCTCCCCACAAAGGTGGCTATGTACGGAAGGTTGCGGTACCTTTCGGCAACGTCCAACCCGTAGCCGACGACGAAGGCGGGAGGGATCTCGAAGCCCACGTAGTCCGCGGAAAGGTGCTCCACCTGCTCGCCGCGCTTTAGCAGCAAGGTGCAGATCTTCAAGGACTTGGGCTCGCGAGAGCGGAGGTTGTTGAGTAGGTACTTAAGGGTCAAGCCGCTTTCGATGATGTCCTCAACCACGATCACGTCCCTCCCAACGAGATCGATCTCCAGATCCTTTATGATCCGGACAACGCCGGACGTCCTGGTCGCATCGCCGTAGGAGGAGACCGCCATGAAGTCCACGCTCACCGGCAAGTCGATCGAGCGCGAGAGGTCGGTGAGGAACATGAAAGCGCCCTTTAGCACCGCAATCAGCAGCGGTTCACGTCCCGCGTAATCCCGGGTAATCGTCGCGCCAAGCTCCTTCACCCGCTCGGCGAGGTCTGCCTCCGAGACGACAACTTCGCCAAGATGGGCATCCTCCGATAGCAAGCCGCTCATCTCTCCTCGCCTCCTGGATTCAGGTCTATCCACTTCACCGGCGCGGCTGGTCCAGATAGCTCAAGTCGCCACCCACGCTTCCGGACTAGAATCCTATCCGGTAGGTTATGGGCTCTTAACTGCCCCCTTGCGACACCCTCAACCCGAATGAGGTGGTATGAGGAGAGTTTCAGTCCGGTCTGCTCGCGGATCTTTGAGCCAAGCCACATTCTGAACAGTACTCCCGGGAGGGCTAGCGGATCACCGCTTCCGTATGCAAGCTCACCGGCAGCAACGAGGTACTCACGGCTCACGTCTGCGCTCCTGGCCAAGATTGGGGCGACGTCCCGGCCGGCGACCTCATTGACCAGAGGGATCACCTCGCGGCGAATGCGGTTCCGGAGGAAGCGGGAATCAAGATTCGACGGATCCTCGATCCACTCCACCGAAAGTGCTTCGCAGAGCGTTCGTAGCTCCGCCCTCCGGAGGCGCAGGACCGGGTGGTGGCGACCGGGCTCCATCGCCGAAACCCCAGCGAGAGAAGCGCCGCGAAACAAGTTGACGAGAACGGTCTCTGCCTGGTCGTCGAGGGTGTGTGCGGTCGCGCACTCACCGAGAACCGCCATGCGGGCAAGCCGCGCCCGTTCTTCCAGGTTGGGTCCAGGTTCGATCCGGACCCGCTTCTGAACCACTGGGATCGAGAACCTGGCCAACTGGGCCGCGACAAACGGCCCTTCCGCCGCGGACATCGGCCTCAAGCCGTGATCCACCTGAACGGCCACTACCCTTCTCCCACTCAACCAGGCTAAAAGGGCCAACCCCATAGAGTCCGCGCCTCCGGATACTCCAGCCCGGATCACCTCGCCCCATAGGCCGATGTCGCTACGCGCAAGCATCTCCCCTACATCCAGCCCCCGCCCGGACAGGAGAGCGACTGTCTGCGAACGCGAGTACACGCCGTCAGGCTAGCTCGACGGCGTTTCCCACAACGCGCCTTATCCACGCGGATGGCTCGTCAAGCTCGCTCGGGAGTGGGATGCTTGCTGCGGACCGAAGCACCAGGCGGTCCAGGCCCGGCCGCGCCGACGCTACCATCCGGAAGAAGTCATACCCCCGGCGATACTGCCGCTGCTTGGCGCCAACACCGAGAGCCCCGGAGAGCAGCTGGCTGGTCCCGGAACGCTGCCGGCGGCGATCAACCGCCTGCTCAAGCAGCTCGATATTGGGGAGTACCGACCTATCGATCGAGCGCATGACCCACTCGGCCTGGCCCTCCAGCACGGTCATGATCGAAGTGATCCGCTCCAGCCGGTCGTGGAGATCCGGAGGGAGAAAGGCGGCCAAAGGATCGAGAGCACGGAGCGAGCGGAACTTCACCAGCGCATCAACCAGGTTGGCTACCACATCAAGGAAAGAGATAGCGCTGCCGGCGGCGACCCCCTTGATCAGGCTAAAAAGCTCAGGCACCAACCAAGGGTTGCCGACAAACTGCGCTCTATGCGTCAGCTCGTGGATCATTACCCAGAGAGAGGTCTCCCGCATCCCAACGCCTGCCGCCTTTGCCAATTCGGCAATATTCTCCTCCACCATCCAGAGAATCCCCGGAGTTCCGGTCAAACCTGGATCGTACTGGCCCATAACCCGGGTTGAGAAGATCCCGAGGGCCAAGCCCAGAGAAGCAGAGTTGAGCTCTACGGCCCCAATCGGAGACTTTTCCGGCAAGACCTGGCCCATCAACCGGAAGTAAGAATCGATATTGGAGTCGATCCACTCCCACCTGCTCAGGTTTCGAACCCGAATCGATTCGATCTCGATCGAGGAGCCGACGGCCTGTTCCACCAGAGGCGCCGCCGAAAGTACAAGCGGAACCATCGCCTCGGCGTCCACCGCCTTGGAGGGGCGCGTAACCAGACGCGCGGCTCTAACTGCTATCGACTTGGAAAGCACACTAGCCAAGCTAGCAAATCTCTCCGGCGACGGCTATCCTCTCCTCAAGCGATCTTCTTGCGACCCCGGGTTCGTGGCACCGCAATCGGCTCATGCAGGTAGCAGTACTTGCCCTTGTTGTAGATCGAGAGAGCGGTACCGCAATCGGGCTCCTTGCATACCCTCCCCTTACCAAACGTCTTGGTGGGCCTTCCCGTGCTCGGCGCGGGCTGGCCCACCAACTCATCCCCATCACTCGGCATACCCCACCCAACCAAGCTCAAGGGTCCCTTATTCCTTAGCCGTTGATCTCCTTGCTCCGCTCTTCATCGATGATCTGCTGGAGCCGATTGAGAAGGTGGACTGGGATCCGCTCCCTTGATCTGGAGGCGACGACCTCTCTCAGTTCGGCCTCGAACTCGTAAGCCTCGAGACAGGAGCCACAACGGTCCAGATGGTGGCGAACCTTGACCCGCCTGTCGTCGGTAAGCTCGCCGTCCAGAAACTCGTAGAGCGTGGCTATGATATCCCTGCACTCCCGGTCTATGGGCTGACTCTTCGGCATGGCTTCCTACTCATCCTGGCCAACCTTGGCCCTCTTCATCCCAAGATCCAATAACGCTCTTTGCATCGCTCTTCTTCCACGATGGAGCCTGCTCATCACCGTCCCCAGCGGGACATCCATGATCTGGGCAATCTCCTTGTACGAAAAACCCTCGACGTCGGAAAGGACCACCGCGAGACGGAACTGCTCCGGAAGCCCATCGATCGCCGCCTTGACGTCGGAGTCGGTGAAGCTGCTCAGCACCTCCTCTTCGGCACTCCGCCCAACTTGCGCCGCCTCCAGGCCGCCGATCCGGTGGTAGAGGTAGAGATCCTCTACGTCGTCAATGTCGGTCTCTTCTGGACGCCGCCGCTTTGCCCGATAGGAGTTGATGTACGTGTTCGTCAAGATCCGGTACAGCCAGGCTTTGAGGTTGGTTCCATCGTGGTAGGAGTCGAAGGCACGATAAGCCTTCAAAAACGTCTCCTGGACCAGGTCCTCGGCATCGGCTTGGTTGTGGGTCATCCTCATAGCTGCCGAGTACAGGTTGTCGGCATAGCGCATGCTCTGGTCAACAAAGGTCGAGCGATCTGCCAAGTACCATCCTTCACTGGGAGGGCGCACCCGGTATCAGCCTTTTGAGCTCCGGCAAAGGCGCACCCCGGAACGAGCTCTACTTGGATTTTAGCCACCCCGGCAGCCAAGGGGGCTAGCACTTCCCGAACCAACCCGAGTTTGCCGCTCCACGGCAACGATGGCCCAAGGGGCACCTGGCCACGCGCTAAAACCGCGTTTTGTGCTGTCCGCGATGGTAACGGCCGCAATGGCCGGCAAAATCCTCGGCACGCCTGAGAAGCGATCGGCGGCGGGGTTGGCAAGAAGGTGTAAACCTTCCCAGCTCACAACGGGCAGCCCTGCGAAAGCGATCCCGGAGGGATTAATCGCGCCAAACCACGGGTCGGTGAGCAATCCCACGCCGTAAACACCAAAGCCGGCCAGACCGGCAGACGGATCCCCAGACTGCAAAGTGCCGATACCGTGAAAGGCATGAGAACCTCTACCGAGATCGGGGCTCCGAGCGAAATCCGCGCGATCGTGGAGACAAGGCAACGGTTCCGATCCCTAAATTCACCTCCAAAGTCAGCAGCGTGGCCAGATCGGGCAGGCTCAACGACCGAAGCCGGGGGCCGGCAATCGCCAGTAGATGAGAGCACCGGTGCTTCGTCTCGGCGAGGCGGTTACGCCGGAGCCCACGGGGCGCTGCCGATAGCACCGAGCTGGAACGAGAGCATGGCGGCCAGTGCCAAGCTTGCGCCGGCATCTCCATCTGGCAGCCGGTCGTCACGCTCACTGGCGGCCCAGACGTGTTTGCCAATCCCCAATGGCGGCAAGCCTTCGCCGCTGCTGCGCCGCCGCACCGGCGTCACGGCCACGGTCCCGCCGCTCGAGGTTAGCGATCACCCGCTCCCGATGCTCGATCGGGTTGGCATCGTCGTACTTGAACTTCGCCTCCACCCGAAGCACGGCCAGCCGGACACCCCGGATGCCGGCGAGAAGCTGCCCGTAAGGTGGTGAGTCCGCAGAGACCGGGGCATGGCGCCCCTCCGGCTGGAGATCGGCAAACTGGGCGGCAAGGATAGCCGCTTTCCCTTCCGGATCGTCGACGATCGTGGGACGGCAGACGAACTGGACTGCGGCGTAGTAGCTTGTCGGCACCCCATCCTCGTCGGGACCGCCAGCCTTGGCTCGCCAGTAGCTGGGAATGAAGGCATAGTCCCCAAACACCGCGAGCCGAACCTCCGGCAACGTCTCCAAATGCGGCCAGACTGGGTTTGAACGGGCAAGGTGAAGGAGCAGCTCCTCGCCCGCGATGGTGAAGTGGAGGGGCAGCACGAACGGGGCACTGGCCGGTTCGACGTTGTTGACCGCGAGAATTCCGAATCGTTCAGTCGATGCCAACCACTCCCGCCACTCGGCGTCATCAAGAGCAGCGTCCCATGGGTTAATGAGCATCTCAATTACCTCTCTCTTCTTAAGTCGTGCCGACGTCGTCAGAGCACGCCACTCCCCCCGACCTCAGGATACTCGACCATTTCGTCTCCCTCCGACCCGGTATCGAAGGGTTCGGCCCGGGTGGTGCGCAACAACCGAGCGGGCCCGATTGACATCCTCTCCGCCCGATAAGCACGGAGATTCCCGGGCCGGTCATGCAGCCGCTCGGATACTTGACGCTTCTTCGGGCGGCTGTGGGCAGTTCCATAACTGTCCGTGCGGCATCCCTCTGCGAGGCCGCCAGTCCGGCGGCAAGTATGTGGTTGGCCGCGAATACGTCGGCAACGCCGACGTATTCGCAGGACCGGTGTGAGAAGATTGCCTGCTCTTGCGGTTCCCCTTTGGCCCGCACTCCGAGCAACGCTGGATCGTGTACGCGGGGTCGACAACGATGATCTCCACGCGCAAAGTCGAGTGCGTGGCACTGTCGCTTAGCCCAACTTTCGGCTTTCTGGCCCGAAACCCCTGGTAGCTACGTTCTGGGGTGAGAGTTCAACACTACAAATGTGTCGCAATGCTCTTTCGTCTTCCAAGGGGATCCTTGACCCCCAAGAGCCGGTAGATCTCCCGGCGCGCTGGTTCCGGTTGGCCAGAGACTCTCAAGTGATAGACCTCCCCTTTGTCGCTGGTCAAGACCATGGTGGAGCGGGTATGGGTCATGAGTCGATCTTTGATGGTCGAGAACCGCCTGGTATCACCGTTGATAGCCAAGGTGTGCTCGATGGTCGCCAGGAGATGGTAGGCAAGAACCGAGACGAAGAGATGAGCAGCGGTCCGCCTGCCCAGCTGGTGATGGACCGGGCGGAGACCGAGATCGCTCTTTAGGGCCCGGAAGGCATCCTCGACGCGCACA
>JAKARV010000061.1 GCA_021819205.1 Actinomycetes bacterium
CCACAATATTTGCGTGCCAACTAGCCAAATACGCCGGCGGAGTCGCACCAACCACAACATAGTTTCCTGGAGAGTCGAACCTTGCAGCGATGAACGAGGCGCCGGCAACGCTCTTCAGCTTCTCCAGCCCCGATGCGGCAATGATCCAATGAAGCTGTCCACCACCCTCTCGAACCGATACCTGCCCGTCAGAAGGGTGCGGCTTATCCGATTGCGTCGATACGCTACCGCAACTCGCGAGGAGTGCAGCCGCACCAACTAAAGCGAGCCAACGCCTTCGAGATCCGGCCATCATGGGCGCGCCCCAGCCATCGCATCGGATTTAGACCGCCGGGGTCCAACCGAATAGCGCGTACGGGTAGGAAGCGAAAAAATCCCGCCAAGGATCCCAATCTTGCGCAGCGCCACAAAGGGAATCCATGCCCAGACCCAAGGTAAAAAGCGCCAAAAGCCGTAGTAAAGCGTCAGTACGGTCACGGCTGCCAGATCCACCACAACCGCACCCCCGATCAGGACCAAGATCCTTGGAAGATCGAAAGGAGTTCGAGGAAGTAGCGAAAAAAAGATCACAGCGCTGATCAACGAGGCTGGGCGGAGCGAACTGGTAAGTTTGATCGCAAGAAAGCGCAGCTGCACCAAGTATCGCGGAGTCAACTCCCGGACGCTGTAGGGAAGGTGTCGAAAACCCAGGTGAAAGGCAGCCCGCGACCAGCGGGTCCGCTGCTCCACCAGCGCCGAGAACGACTGTGGAACGTCCTCGTAGATCACGATATCCCGGTCCACTACCGATACCATGCCGATCCGGCCGAGGTTAAAGGTCAGATCCGAGTCCTCGCCGTTCATCCCTTCGACAAAGCCGCCGAGCGACAACCCTTCGTAACGCCTAAAGGCTTGAAAGGTTCCCGGAATGTTATTGCCATCAAAACGCTCGTAAGCAAGGCGGCTAAAGCCAAAGTTGAAAAGACACTCGAAGAGGCGGCCCTTGGTATACCAGGCTGGAAGTGAAAAGTTCGGAAGATCGAAGGCGCCTACGCAGCCCACTGTCGGGTTCTCGAACCAACCTGGAAGCGGCTTGAAGACCCCGCTTCCAACGATGATGTCCGCATCGATCCGGACCACGATATCCGAGGTGGCCGCCTCCAGCGCCCGATTGAGCGCTCCGGCCTTGCCTGCGTGCGGACCAGGAACCGGCTCGATAACGGCGAAACGCGCCTGCCTCCTTATCCGATCGACGATCTCGACGCTCCGATCTGTGGAACCGTCGTCCGCGACAAGCACCCTCACAGATCCCCCATACTCGCCGGCAGCAGCGTCGATCGCAAGCAACGTCGCCGCAATCTGCGCCTCCTCGTTATAGCACGGCATAATCACGTCAAGCGGAGGCAAGCGGCCGGTTACCGGATAAGGGCGAATCTTGCGTTGCGAAAGCAGCGCAAGCAGCAAAAACACTACAAAGATTACCGGAAGGGCGAGAAACATCAGAAATCCACCAGCCGGCAATACGGATAGAAGCACTGAGGCCGCAAAGTGAAAAACGGCCCCGGCGCACGCAACCACCGAAAGAAAAAGGGCAAGCATCGCCAAAAAAGGCCAGAACCGCGAGACCTGTACCGGTACCCGAAAGCGCGCAGGAAGGTAAGTGGTCGCCGCTACCAAACCGATCAGAGTTGCCACACCTAGAAGCAGTGTCCCCAAGTCGAATAGAAAGAATGCCGCATTTGGTGGCATACCCAGCCAGGAGAATACCGCCACCTCCAACAACCCGAGAGAGAACGAAGCGAGCACGTACCCGGCAACAAAACTCACCCCTACCACCAAGGCGTAGAGTGACTGCCTTCTGATCAAGACGTAGAGGAGAAGGGAACCGGTCACCAGCCCAAGAACCAGCGGATCGAGATATCGGGTCTGCTGATAAGCCCCCACCACCCCAACCGCCTGGGCATCAAGCAAAAAAAGCAGCCGCCGTAGTGGCATAACAAAGAGAAGGTAACCGCGAGCTATCAGTACCGACAGGAGCACCATTCCAACAAGGAAGATTGCCACCCGCGCGTCACTCCGCTTCGGCGCCGGAAGCTCGACGTGGCGAAAGCGATCACCACGATCGCCATCGCCAGCGTGGGCAACGATCGCAACCAGCCCACCAGCGAGAACCACAAGAACCGCTACCGCAGGAAGCAGTACGAGCATCGCCAGAAGACTAGCGCTGAATTGAAGTTGACCCGGTGAGGCCGTCTACATAGCTGCCCCGGTTGTTATTCGCCGTCACCTGTACCTCGTAAACCAGGTTGCCGCCGACGACCGTAGGCTTCGGAAATACCTGCTGCACCCGTCCCCTCAACTCGCCAAAGCCGCTGGCGCTCGGGGTGAAGATCGCCCGGTCTCCAACCTTGACCAACCCAATCTGAGCCTGGGGCACGAGCGCCTCGAGCGTAGTAGTCCTGGACCCGGCGATCACCGCCACCGCGGCCTGCGACGCAGCCGCAGAGGATGGTGACGCGCTCCCTGGGAAAAGCTGCAACCCAGTTTGGACCGAGACCGAGTTTCCCGACGGCGCAGCATTGGATACGCCGCTGCCAGAGATCGCTTCGCCTACCGATCCATCCACCGACACCACCGTCCCGGCGACCGGCGTCCGAAGAAGCTGGCTGCTAGCCTTGGCTTGGGCCTCTGCAAGAGCCGACTCGTCCCGGGTCAGCTGATTCTGCGCTGCCGCGATATCGGCCTCGATGCTTTGAACATTCCCGGAGCCGCCCCCAACGCCCTGGCTCGCCAGGAGATCGGTAATCGTGCGCTGATCTGTAGCGATCGTCGAGGATGCCTGCGCCTCCTCGCTGGCAACCGTAGCCTGCTCTTGCGCCAAACTCGCCTGGTCGGCAAGAAGAACGTGCTGGTCCGAAAGGCAGGTGGCGGAGCCAGCCGAAGCCCCACCGCAGGCCGACGCGACCTGAGCCTGATCGGACGCGATCAGCGCATTCAGCTGATTAACCGCCGCAGCACCCGCAGATTTCGCAGCGGCAAAACTGCTCTCAGCGGTAGCGAGCTGACCCTTTGCAGCAGCCAACTGCTCCGAATTGCTGGCCTGGATCTCGGTAGCACTCGTGCCAGAGGAAGATTGCACGCTCCCCAACAGAGCGTTCAAGGCCTGAATCTCCTGACGATCGCCGGCAACCGCCTGGAGGGCCGCCGATACCGCTCCCGCAAGCCCTGGCACCGACTCCACAGCCAAGACCTGGCCAGCCGCGACCTTCTCTCCCGGGGTCACCTTTATCGCCGACAGTACGCCAGCCTGCGAAAAGTTAAGTGGAATCTCCCCGGAGTTCACCACCTGCGAACTCAAGTTTGTAAGCGGCTCACCCGACCGAGCCAGATAGAACCAGGAAACCACCGCCGCACAAGCCACTACGACCGCCATCGCCAGCCACAAAGCGCGGTGTCCCGACCTAGGACGGTAGACCGGGGTTGAAAAAGGAAAGACCTCTTCACCCCTCATCCTGGCAAGCGCAGCGTCCGTAACGTCAACTACATCCGTTGACGCCGTGGGCATCAATGGATAACCGATCTCCTCGTAATCTACGTCCGACACATCCATGCCTCTCTTTCGGAACGGTCCTCGCTGGTGACGGCGGTAGCCGCTAGAGCGACCGGTCGATGACTCCCTTGCCCTCTCTCTGGAAGTTCTCCTTGGCGATGTCGAGATCGGCGTGCTTGAGCCAGACCTCGTTGGCGCCGTTTAGCCAGGTGACCGTGGGGGTCTCGAGG
>JAKARV010000011.1:0-14088 GCA_021819205.1 Actinomycetes bacterium
CTTCTCCTTTCGCTTTGGCGAGTGCGACATCCAAATGGGCGCTCGTTCCTTGCTTTGCCCGGTCCTTCAAGCGGTAGCTGTCCCCCTTGATGTTCACAACCACGCAGTGGTGGAGAAGCCGGTCGAGCAGCTGGCGGGCCACTCCCTTTCGCTTCAGCCCTCTTGTGATCCGCTCCAGTTCCGCCTTGGCCAGTTCGGCCCTGGTTTTGGGACCGGGACGCAACGGGTAGAAGAGAGCAGAGAGCTCGGAATCACCCAGTGAGAGCAGCTCCCCACCACCGTTGGTTTGTGCCTTGGCGAGCGTTCTCGCACTGTTGCATAGCTCACTCCGAGCGCGGACGCTATACGTGTGCACTCGAGCTTCTCCTAATAATGCAGCCTGAGGACTTTTCTAAGATATCTCGTCTCCATCGACCAACTCCTCCGTTCCGCCATTGCTCCTTCCGCTATAGCAGGTGGCCACCTTGGCCACCTCCCCACAGCGAGTTTGAACGAGAACGGGTGCGGTCGGTGAGCGCTTGCCCGACTTGGGGCCGCATCTCCAAAGATTCCGTTACGTTTCTCCAGAAACTCCGTCAGACATCTCCAGAATTACCGTAGGCGTCTCCAGAAATAACGGAAAGGGCATTGTAGAGGCCGTTGAAGCTCCCGGCGATGGCGTTTCATAGGATTAACCGGCTAATCGGGCCACAGCCTCCGGCGGGAGTGCTCCGCTAACCGTCAGCCGGCCTTCCGCTGGGTGGAGAGCCGCCGCAGCCGCTCCTCATGGCGGCGGACGCTTTCGGCCAGGGCCTCGCAGCAACGCGCAGCGACCTCGGTGGTCAGGCCCAAGAGCGTGCGCGGGTCGTGGCTGCGGCTTCGACGTTCCTCGACCACCGCTCGGAGGTTCTGGTTGCGGTAAAGAGAGGTGCGACTGGCCCCGGCTGCGGAGGCGACAGCCGTGAAGGTGACGGCGGCGCCCTCGCACAGGAGCGTCTCGCAGGCCTGCTCGACTCGGTGCTGGCTGGACTCCCGACGAGGCCTACTTCCAGACCGAGACCGACCAGGCCCAAGTAGCCTGATATCAACCCCGACCACCTGCCCATTGCTTAACGTCGCGGTCAGATTGTCCCAAGGATGGGGTCCACCTCAAACCAAGGTGAACTGAAGCTTCAATTTCAGGCAAAAACGATTCATTAAAGTGCCATCGCCAACACGGCTTCCTTGTTGCCTCCACAATCTCCGCCCGCAAACCGCGATTAGATGCCAAGAAGGCCCAACTGCGCAGTCCGAGGTGATTGAACCAGGAAGGCACAACCGCGCAGCAAGAAGCTGATAACCTGGCGAATTGATGTTCTTTTCAAGTTCGGCCCTGTCCTGCCTGCGATCGTCGGAGACGCTGCCCGCGCTGGTTGCCCCGGAGTCATGCAACCGATGACTCGACCCATCTACCAGGTGAAGGCGGAGTTTTTCAAGACTCTGGCCCATCCGGCCCGCATCCGGATTCTTGAACTCTTGCAGGACGGAGAACGCTCTGTGGGTGAGCTAATACCTGAGGTCGGCCTTGAAGCTTCGCACCTCTCCCAGCAACTCGGCATACTACGCCGGGCAAACATCGTGCAGAGCCGCAAGGTCGGTTCGACCGTACGATATTCGGTATCCGACCGCCGAATCTTCGATCTACTCGCGGTAGCGAAGACGATCCTCACAGGAACTTTGGCCGAAGCAAACCAATTGCTGGCCGAGCTCGAGGGCGTAGAGTTCACGAAGCTCCAGCCACCCCCGCGCGAAGCGCCACGCCAAGAAATTTGAGCGAAACGGGAAACCCGTTGATCGCGGCCATCGAGATCGGCATGCGCCGACGTAAATCAGGCACGCCGAACCAAACAAAATCGACAGTAGATCGCTGGCTCGATTTGCAGCCGGCTGAAAAATAAGCGACAGCGGACAAAAGTGCCGGTTTAAAGTAGTTTCGTCCTCCTCACGGCTGCGCGCGATTCCCATAAAGGTTCCAGAGACGCAAGCCAGGCAGCTTTACCGCTCCGCCGTTTTCGAACTATGGAACTCGTCGATCCAGGCCCTCGCCAAAGGCCCCTCGTGGGACGAGGTGCTGACCTCGACCGGCTACCGCACTCGAAATCCATCGGAAATCAGAGGCAGGCGTATGTGGTCTAGAGGCACGCCAGCCAACCTATGATAATCTGATTGTATGATCAAGTCGTCATTTCGTCATCGCTTTCCGATGCTCGCCGCACTGCTTGCACGTCCAGTCACCGAAGATATTCCTGGTGAGCAGCCCGACGATACGACACCACTGTTCCGGGGCTCTGTCCAACTTCGCCACATCGATGCTGGATCCTGTAACGGCTGCGAAGTGGAGATCGCCCAAGCCTTCGCACCGCATGGCGACCTCCTCCGCTTTGGAGTGCGCTTGGTCGCATCGCCCCGACACGCCGACGGAGTTCTCGTCACCGGTGTCGTCACCAAGAACATGGCGGCGCCACTCCTCAAGACGCTTGACGCCGTTCCAAGACCGCGGCGAGTTGTTGCCTGCGGCGACTGCGCCATCGATGGAGGAATCTTCGCCGCTGCCTACGGGGTAGCCGGGCCCGTTGGCGCCCTCACTCCCGTCGATACCGAGATACCCGGGTGCCCGCCAGCGCCTTCCACGATCATCGCGGCTTTGCGAGGGCTCAGCGGGAGATGAGCATGGTGGCATACCTGACCGGTCTCTGCGCAGCGGTCTTGGCGTCCCTTCTTGGTTTAGTCCTGCCACCCCGGTGGCGCGTTCGCGGTTCTGGAATACTGAGCGCTACCGCGTGCGTTTTTTCGATGGCCAGCGCCGGCGAGGTTCTCGCCTCTGGAAACAGCTACTCACTGCACACCTCGCTCTTGCTCCCTTTCACCGGCGCAGATCTCGCATTAGATCCGCTGTCCGCCCTGTTTATCGCGACAACCGCCGTCGTTGGATTCTCCGTATCGCTCTACACGATCGCATACGCCGCGCACACCCCCAACAATCGAGCTCTCGTGGCCACGCAACCAGCGTTCCTCGCCACGTTGCTCCTAGTGCCAGCGGCCTCGAGCGTCGCCACCTTCATGATCGCCTGGGAACTAATGGCGCTGACCTCGCTAATTGCCCTGCTGACCGAGCACCGTGAACGTCCCGAAACTCGCGATGCGGCTCAGTGGTATGCGGCAATGACCCATGCCGGTGCGGCATTTATCCTCCTTGGCCTAATCCTCCTTGCCGCGCGCACCGGTGAGCAGAGCTTCGCTTCGATCGCCGCCAGTCGCCCGCTGCTCTCTATGCCCATTGCCTCCGCAGTCTTCGTCCTCACCTTCATTGGCTTCGCCTCGAAGGCTGGCGCGGTTCCACTGCATGTCTGGCTTCCACGTGCCCACCCGGAGGCTCCGAGCCCAATCTCAGCTCTAATGTCGGGCGCGATGGTAAGTCTCGGCATATACGGCATCCTCCGCGTTGACGAGACTCTCCTTGGCGGCGGAAAACTGTGGTGGTGGCTGTTGGTTGTCGCCATGGGAGTCGCATCCGCGCTCTTTGGAGCCCTGCACTCCTCCGCCTCCGCCGATCTGAAGCGGCTGCTCGCCTACTCGACAGTCGATAACATTGGACTCGTCTTGATCGGTGTGGGCGCTGCCGGAGCCCTGCTCGCCAATGGCCAGCGGATCCTCGCCTCCTTAGCGCTACTTGCCGCCCTGTACCAACTCGTCAACCATTCCCTCTTCAAAGGAACGCTGTTTCTCGGCGCCGGAGCCGTCCAACACGCCACCGGTACTCGCGACCTTGATCAACTTGGCGGCCTTGCCGCGCGAATGCCCTTGACCACCACTCTGTTCGCCGTCGCCGCTCTCGCTATATGCGCGGTACCGGGACTCAACGGATTTGCCAGTGAGTGGCTTCTCCTCCAGGGTCTCTTGCATGGCTTCGCCGCTCACCCTGCCGTCACCCAAGCCGCGATGCTGACCGGTGTTGCCGCCTTGGCATTGACGGGCGGCCTTACCGCGACGGCGTTCGTAAAGGCAATCGGAACCGGGTTCCTGGGCCAGCCACGGACCGGGGCTGCCGAATCAGCGCGAGAGGTTGCACCTTCCATGGTGGCGGGAATGGCCGTTCTCGCCCTCGGGTGCGTCGTCCTCGGCATCCTCCCCGGTCTGGTGGTTCCCGCCCTTGATCGGGCGGCGAGTGCCGGACTAGCCGGAGGCGCACCGAACTCGCTCGCATCCGGGCTCGGGCTCGACCTTACCTCCCTGAAGAGTGCCATCGAGCCGGGACAGCTCGCCGCGGGGCTGCTCGCGGTGGTTACCGTCGCTTGGGGCGGGCTGAAACTGGCCCAGAAGCGCGCCGGGTTCTACCGCCCGCGGCGCACGGAGGCGTGGGGATGTGGGCGAGAGCTGCAAACGCCGCGCATGGAGATCACTGCGACTTCCTTCGCCGAGCCGCTCCAGCGTGTCTTCGCCGATGTGCTCCGGCCCAACCATGACCTCGAGGTTACCCACATCGCCGAGTCCCAGTACTTCGTCGAAGCGATCACCTTCCACCGCAGCGTGGACGACGCGATCGAGCGCGTTGCCTACCGTCCGGTAATTTCGGCGATGTCGTGGTGGGGCCGCCTGGCGCGACGGGTGCCTAACGGAAGCGTGCACCGCTACCTGGCCTTTGGCTTCGTAGCACTTGTGCTAGTACTGGCGGCTCTCACGTGACCGGTGCGAACGCGATGCTGGCCGCCGCCACACCACTTCTCTGGGTGCGGATCTTCGCATCGGCCCTCCAAGTTGTCGCGGTCGCCGTAGGAGGCCCGCTCCTGCTCGGCTTGATGGGAAAGGTACGAGCCCGCGCAGAGAGCCGGATTGGCCCACCGATAACCCAGGGGCTAGCCGATCTGCGCAAGCTCGTCCGCAAAGAGGCCATCAGAGCTGAACACACCAGTGCCGTTGCCTCTCTGGCACCGCTTGTGCTTCTAGGTTCGGCTGTTGTAGCTTCCGCGGTTACGCCACTCCTCACCACCAGCACCATCATCACGGGTGGAGGAGATCTATTTGTAGTCGTCTATCTCCTGCTAATGGGGTCGGTGGCGCTCGCGCTCGGTGGCCTCGATGCCGGCACGGCCTTTGGCGGCATGGGGTCAAGCCGGGCAATGACCATCGGGGCCATCTCCGAGCCCGCACTCCTCGTCGCCATCCTTGCTATGGCGGTTCAAGCCAAGACCTCCAGCTTGCCGGGGATTGTCGCAGGTACTCTCGCGCATCCCGCGTGGCTTACAAGCCCCCAATGGATCCTCGCACTCGCCGCACTGGCTATCGTGGTGATAGCCGAGACCGGCCGGATACCGGTAGATAACCCCTCCACTCACCTCGAGCTCACGATGATCCGTGAAGCGATGATGCTCGAATACGCGGGACCAGACCTAAGCATGGTCACGGCCGGTGAAGCCATGCGGTTCGCCTTGCTACTCGGTCTCCTTGTCAATCTTTTCTTTCCTTGGGGTGTCGACACCTCAAGGTCAGTTGCCGCGCTACTCATTGCGCTCGTAGCTCTCGCCGCCAAAACGGCGCTGCTTGCCATAGTGATTGCCTTAATCGAGGTTTCGACGGCGAAGCTTCGGCTTTTCCGAATTCCCGAGCTCTTGGCCGGTGGATTTGTTCTCGCGGTCATGGCGGTCACCGCTGGGCTTGTGATCAAGTGACTCTCGGCTTCTCCCTCGACTTGGTAGAGCTCGCCAGCGGCATCGTGCTCGCGACGGCAGTTCTAACCCTGTGGCGCAAAGACCTCCGCGCCTTGATCTCGGCCCTCAGAATTCAAGGCATCGCGCTCGCCGCAGTTGCCGCCGCTCTCGCTTTTTACATCGGAGATGCCGGTATTGGCTTCGTTGCAGTGGTGGTCTTTGCCGTCAAGGGGCTGGTCATCCCAAGCCTTTTAGCGAGGGTAGTTCGGACCGATCCGGGAAGCCGGGAGGCGGATCCGCTCATAAACGTGCCGGCCTCTCTAGTAGTCGCCTCCGGGCTCATCGTTCTCTCCTTCCTGGTGGCCGGTCAGTTCACTGGACTCCTATCCGATCCGGTTACCCGGCTCGCCCCGCTCGGACTCGCCACGGTGCTCATCGGGTTCTTCCTCCTTGTTACCAGGAGAAAGGCGATCTCTCAAATAGTCGGCCTGCTCCTTGTCGACAACGGCGTCGCTCTCGTCGCTTTTGTGCTCACGGCGGGAGTGCCGCTACTCGTAGAGCTTGGCGTATCGCTAGACGTCCTGCTGGCTGTGGTGGTGCTCCAGGTCCTCGTGGCCGCCATGCGGGTCCGCTTTGGCCATCTCGACCTTGATCAACTGAGGGAGCTGCACGACTGATGCTCATTATCGCCGTAATTGCCGTCCCGCTCGTAAGTGCCGTGGCGGCGGCAGTGGTGCCGTGGCGGCGTGGAATCGGATGGGCAATGGTTGCATCCAGCACCGCCGTGCTTGGCCTTGGTGTCGCTCTCGCCGTCAAGACCGAGCGTCACCGCGCGGTCGGCGCGCTGGCTGGAGTGTTGCGAGCGGATGCCCTCAGCGCCTTCATGACCATCGTGATCGGCGCGATATTGCTGCTCGCTTCGATCCAGTCACTCCGATACCTGGCGGTCGGAATAACCCGTGGGGAACACACCATCCGCCATGCTTCACTCTACACCGTTCTAATCCAGCTCTTCGTCGCCTGCATGCTCACTGCCGTGTTGGCCAACAACCTCGGTGCGCTGTGGATAGCCGTCGAGGCAACGACGATTGCAACAACCTTCCTGGTCGGCCACCGCCGCAACGACAAAGCCCTCGAAGCGTCGTGGAAGTACCTCGTAATCTGCTCGGTTGGCATCGCTCTCGCCTTCTTGGGTACGGTGTTCCTCTACTTCGCCGCGCTCCACGCGCCCGGGCACGTGAGTGGGGCAGCGGCGCTCGACTGGACGTCGCTCATGCGCGTGTCGCATCACCTCGACCCGGCGGTGGTCCGCCTCGCCATGGCACTAGTCATATTGGGTTACGGCACCAAGGTCGGATTCGCGCCCCTGCACAGCTGGCTGCCTGATGCCCACAGCCAGGCACCCGCCCCGGTATCGGCGCTGATGTCGGGAGTACTTCTCAGCGTCGCGTTCTACGCCATCCTGCGGTTCAAGGCAGTTGCCGACGCCGCCCTCGGACCCGGGTATTTCCGCACCGTCCTGCTGGTCGCCGGGCTTGGGTCCCTATTCGCTGCCGCCTCGCTCTTGCTTGCTCAACGCGATCTTAAGAGAATGCTCGCGTACTCCAGCCTCGAGCACATGGGCTTGATCGCTCTAGGCGCCGCAGCCGGAAGCACACTTGCCATCGCCGCCGTGCTGCTTCACATCTTGGGGCACGGAATCGCCAAAGCCGTGCTCTTTCTTGCCTCGGGCGAGATTCTGATCGTCGAGGGCACAACCGATATCGGCGGTATTCCCGCCCTGCTCACCCGGCGTCCGTTGCTCGGCGGAATTTTCGGCTTCGGCATCGTCGCCCTTCTCGGCATGCCACCGTTCAGCCTGTTCGTGAGCGAACTCAACATGATTCGCGCCGAGCTCCAGGTTGGACTTGGTTGGGCGGCTGCGCTATCGCTTGTCGCGATGGCGATCGTCTTCGTTGCGGTGACACACCACGGGCGCCGCCTCCTTTTGGGCAGATCGGATGAGGCGCAAACGTCAACGTCTCGACTTGTCGCGATCCCCCTCGTCGGCGGCCTAGCCATTTGCGCGATCCTCGGTATATCAGCCTGGCCGCTCCAATCACTTCTTTACGCTGCGGCCAGTGTGGTGGGTCGATGACCCCGTCGCTCATGAGAGATCCCGATCCCCGTCGCACCAGTACGTTCATTGCTAGGAGCGAACTCCGAGCCGAATTCTCCGCGTTGCTAGCACGTGGATTCCGCCTTGCAATGATCGCTGGCCACGACGATGGCCATGCGATGCGGGTGGTGTACGTCCTCTGTGCCGGGCAACCTGATCGGCGGGTCGAGCTGCAGGTCCGGCTTGACGCCAACCGAGCGGAATTGCCCTCGCTCGCTGCCCTCTCGTTCTCTGCAAGCCGCTTCGAGCGGGAGCTGGCCGACCTGTTCGGCATCAAGCTGATAGGCCACCCCTTCGTGCGCCCTCTCGTGCGCCACCAGCACTGGCCCGAGACGTGGCATCCGATGCGGCTGAATGCCGGGCCACCACCCCAGATGCGCCCCGATGCCCCGCCATTCCCATTTGTCGAGGTGGCCGGAGCGGGCGTCTACGAGATACCAGTCGGGCCCGTGCACGCCGGGCTGATCGAACCCGGACACTTCCGCTTCTCCGTCGTAGGCGAGACCATTCTCAAGATGAAGGCACGGCTCTGGTTTCTCCATCGCGGCATCGAAAAACTCTTTGAGGGCCGGACGCTTGTCAGCGCCGTACCCCTCGCCGAGCGGATCTCCGGAGACACCGCTGTGGCCCATTCTCTCGCTTACTGCCTCGCCGTCGAAGACGCCCTTCAAATCGAGATCCCGGTTGAAGCCCAAGTTTTACGGGCGATCTTGGTCGAGTTAGAGCGAGTTACCAACCATGTTGCAGATCTCGGGGCTCTCTGCAACGACGTGGGCTTTGGCATTGCGCACGCTCGTGCCCTAGTCCTTCGCGAACACCTGTTGAGGCTGGCCAACGAGATAACCGGACACCGCTTGCTCCGCGGCGCGATACTCCCCGGAGCGGTCACGCTGCGTCGACTGCCCACCGAAACCGACCTCGCCGAGATTGCCGTCGAAGTACACGATCTCATCAGCCTTGCCACCTCCAACACCGTGGTCATGGACCGTTTCAGAGGAACCGCGGTGCTGCGACGGGAGGATGCCGAGGCGATCGGAGTGCTAGGTGTCATTGCTCGAGCATCCGGCATTTCCACAGATGCTCGTGTGAACCACCCGTTTGTGGATCTTGGTGTCGGCTTCGAGCCCGTAGTGCGTGAGGGAGGCGACGTGCTGGCGCGTTTCATGGTCCGCGCCGGCGAGATAACTGCTTCGTTGCGCCTGATCTCCGAGCTGACCGGTCGCACCCGGTCGCTCAAGGTTAGCGCCGGTGAGGTACCTCGGCGTGGAGGCTCAGGGCTCGGGATCACAGAAGGATGGCGAGGGGCGATCGTGCACCGGGTCGAAATCGACTCTAGCGGGTACCTGACACGCTGCAAAATCGTCGACCCCTCCTTCCTCTCGTGGCCGGCGCTATCGGTCGCGCTCGCCGACACCATCGTCCCCGATTTTCCGCTCGCTAATAAAAGCTTCAATCTGTCCTATGCCGGCAACGACCTATAGCTTGAAAACTCCGCCAACGATGGACCATGGCGCTGGAAGCAATTCAGTCGATTGCGGTAGTGTCAGAAAGGTCAAGCGTATTCAGCGCTCAAGTGCTTGCATCGGACCTTGCGGAGTGCCCCGCTTACGCTCCGAGACAATCCGGATATTCCTAAAAGAAATATCAGCATTCCGATCGCCAGCAGCCAGGTCTGCCCCGTCCGAGATCGCCGGCATTTCCGCAAGCGACTGTGCTCGCGATATCATCCGCACTACAGCGAGGACCGCCTCTCTGAGGTGACCAGATCCGAGGAAGCGCGAAAGCAAGCTCCGGACACGAGCGACCGGCATCGGAGCTAACCGTGCGATCAAAAGCGCGGCGCTGCTATTCGACCTCTCCATCGCGCACGAAACAGCCCAGTTTCGATGATGGCGTGGCATCGTTTGCCAGATCGTCCCTTGCGGGACCACCTACTTAAGCGGTTTGAAATCTATGTTCGAAGTGCCACTCCAGGCGAGAGAGATCGGGACGGCTATTCGGGTCCTCAGGAAGGATCTTGAGAGGCTTCCCGTCAAGGCGGTAGTAGGCCTTGCCGTTGACGTAACGTTCACGAATCCGGGGACTGACACGTACAAGAAGGTCGGGGGTAATGCTCACAAGTCCGCGATCGTAGAGGCGGTGAAAGTCAGCCCGGAGGAGAAGGCCATTTCGCACGTCATGATCTTGCCTTTCGGAAAAAGGCCTGATATGGGCGGCCTCGAGCACGTCAAGAGTGTTCTCGCCGGTTATCGCACACCGCCCCCGGTACGCGCTGGTGACCAAAACCCTGAAGCCGCGCTGGCCAATGCGCTGCCGCACCCATGCCGATCTCGTCCCCGCATCCAAGGGGAGGCCTTGTACCGCATAGCCGAAGCTCGATGGAATTGCTTCGCTCAAGCCGGACATCTCCGTGATGCCATCCCAGAGACCACGCCCCTCAACGGTCGCAAGATCAAAGCCCTTGCCGCGCTGGATCGACTGCGGCCACCGTGAGTTGACGTTGAGCCACCGATCTTTGGGCAGATAGAAGGGGGCCGCCAACGTTGTACAGCCGATCTCTTGATTAGCGTCTAGCTCTCCTAGCGAGGTTGCAAATGCCTGGAGCATCTTGTCGAGGCTCGCGAAACCGTTCGCCTTGTCGAATATCTCCCACGCCAACCAGATCGGCATCGTCGAGAACGAGACGAAGTAGCCACCCCCGGCAATGTCGTTATAAGGGGACTTGAGCTTGAAGAGAAATGGCATTCCCTCCTGGAGTTTCCTAGTAGGCGGAGTAGGCGAAGGTTGCCAGAAGTTGACTTCGGAATCGATGGCGTGCGTCGACAGAAACTCGAACCAATTTGGATTTGTAACTCCAACCCAGTAGTCCAACTCTCCCCCAGCGGTCTTGCGCTCGAGGTTACCCGATCAAACCATACACCGCCGCCGGTGCCCCGGTCAGAAGTGCCCAGTACCTGTCCCCAAAGGACCAGTGCCACCACTCCGTCGGGTAGTTCACCAAGCCTTGAGCCGTCAGAGCTTGAAATAGAACCGCTCGATTTTCTTGGCACTCCTTCGGGATATTCCGGGCGTCCGAGAAGCAACGCCCCTCGCTCTGCTCGGGGCCTTCGTTGATACCCGTTCCCATCTCTAACTCAGCCCCCCCTTCGAACGAAAGCGTCAGGTCGACCGCGGCCCCAGAGCAGTGGGGAGGAACGCCTTTCGGCGGGGCGACAAACCGGCTTGTCATCAGGAGCAGATCGTGCTCCGGCAACCCGTCATAAACGACCCTCAGTTCGTCCAGATGCGCATCGAAGTACCGCTGCTGCATCTCTACCGGCCTGTAGGCCTCGATCACGAGCAGCTGGAGGCCGGCAGGCAAGCTTTCCGCGGCACCGGCCAAGCGGCTTGCGACCCCGGAACGAACCAGCCGATGCCGCCCCTTAGCGTCGGCCAATCTCTGGTCGATGGCGATCCCCGGAACACCGGCGAGATCGACCATCGGCTCCCCGCACTCCTCGATCGGGATGCGCGAGACCCGCTCCTCTCCCATCAGCACCAGCGATCTCTCGTGCGGCAACGGCTTTCGCCCTTTCAACGCGTCTCCGGCATCGACGCAACGCTCGCTCTCCGCGCCAGATCGACGGGGGCGAACGCGCATTCCGCCTTCCCCTCCAGGATCTGCCGAATCAGCGCCATCTCGGTCTCAGCGATAAGCGTGCCGCCTCGCATACGAGCCCGATTGGCGGTAGAGACGCCCCAAATATTACCCTTTTTGGCCACTGGAAGGCCATCTGAAGTGGCCGGTCGATGACCGCCTTCTTTCAACTTGCGCGGTTGCCAGTCAACGCCATACAGCGACCGCACCCGAGACCGAACTGCAATGACACCGGTGAAGGTCACGCGCCGCGACCGCAGCTGGCAGCCCACTAAGCCTCCTCCGGTGCCGCCATGTCTTCCACCGCGACATCAACTGCTCCCGCTCTGATGCTACGGCCACGGGCCAGGTAGTAGCCGCCGGCGATCAGCAAAATGATGGCGGTCACGATCAGGTCGCTCCGTGCTTGCTGGCTCAGCGCGATCGCTACCCCAACAATGGCCAAGAGCGGCGGCACCGGCCATACCGGCATCCGGAAGCTCCGCTCACCCTCCTTGAACCTAACCCGAGATACCAGCGCCGAGATTGCGACCAGAAGGTAGATCACCACAATCACAACGCCGGTGAAGGTGATCAGATTGTTTAGCGACGTGAAGATCGAGAGGATGCCGTTACCGACAAACAGGACCAGAAATCCGTAAACAGGAACTTGGGTGCGCGGACTCACATGGGAAAAAAACCGGTTTAGCGGTCCCGGCCACATTCCGTCGCGGCCGGAGGCGTAGTAGATGCGCGCGTAGGCAAGGTTGCCGGCGAGCCCGGTGTCGAACATGGCGATGATCACCCCGATTAAAAGAATCTTGGCGCCGGTCGCGCCCATAACCTGCTCGGCTATGAGAGTTAGAGGGGAAGCGTTCGCGGAGACCGCTCCTAGATTGCGGATCGCCAGCGTCGCCCCCACCACCGCCGCGAGCTCGAAGAGAATGGCGATTCCAGCCGCAAGAAGTACGGCACGTGGAAGCTTTCGCCGAGCCTCCGTGGACTCCTCTGCAAAGTAGAGGGGCCAGTCGTAGCCGTTGTAGGCGAAGAGCGCGGGAACGACAGCGATCATGAGTGCGCCCGCCCCAACCGAGACCAGCGCACCCTTCGCTCCGGTCGCCATCACCGGATGCGTAAGTGGATTCCCACCGAGAGCGGGGTGGGCAAACGCGAAGAAGGTAAAGACCGTGATGACCGCGAGCTCGAGTACCAGCATCGCCCCGGTGACCCAACTGGTAGGCGAGATCCGCTCGAGCGAGAGCATGGTTATGATCGCCATCATCGCAAAAGCGGTCCAGTTCACCGGGAGCGCCGGTACCAAAGAGTTCAGGAAAGTAGCGGCCGCTACCACGATCGAAGCAGTCACCACGATGCCAAGCACGAGGAATAGGATGTTAGTGACGCCCCCAGCAACCGGGCCGAGCGCCTTCCTCACGATCGTGTAGGCTCCACCGGCCGACGGGAATAGAGAACCTACCTCGGCGTAGGACATCGCCATCCCGATCGCAATCAACCCACCGATCACGAAGGCAAGGATCACTCCGGTACCGGCCGAGGCGAGACCTGCTCCGTAAACGAGGAATACCGAAGTGGTTGGGGATATCGCAGCTACCGCGATGGCCAGTACGTTGATCGGCTTCAATGCCCCCCTCGCGAGACTAGGTGCCTTCTCAATGCCGCCTGAATGAGCGGCAGCCTCATCTTTCATCTGAGCCTCCTTGTGGTGAACTCCCAACAGCGACCAATGATAGCGACTAAAGGTCCACTGGTTGGACCAAATACCAGACTTTCCTCCGCCGTTAACAATTTTCGTCTCCATCAGCAGCGAAGAGGACCAAGTGAACTTGTGCGCCATTTCGGGCCGGTAAACGCGCCACACGAGTGCCCGAGCTCACCTGAAAAGTCGCAGTTTGCGGCGCGAGCTGCGACAATAGAGGAACCCGATCTGTCAGGATAGAATCACGACCCGTGGAGAGGAACCAACCAGCCGGACCCCGAGATGCACCAATTCCACCTCCGGTCGCAGACCTCCTTGGTTACCTGCGGACACAGACCGCCCCCGAACAGATCGCCGATCGGATTTTGGCGGCGATTGCCGTTGGTATCCTCTTCCCTGGGGACCGCCTACCCCCTGAGCGCCAATTGACCGCCAGCCTGGGAGTGAGCCGCACGACCTTGCGCCAAGCGCTGAGCCGGCTGTCGGCCCTGGGAGTTCTGGAAACTCGGCGAGGCCGTGTGGGGGGCACCTTCGTAACCGGCCTCCATCCCAAAGAAGATGAACTTGGAGCGATCAACCGCGCCCTCAGCCCAATTCAAGAGCAGCTCGAAGCGATGCTTGACTACCGCAACCTGATACAGCAGGCAATAGCCAAGACAGCAGCGCTCCGCAGAACCGATGACGATCTCACCCGGATACGGAGCGCGCTTGCCGACTACCGCGCATCGACGTCATCAACCGAGTCCCGCGATGCCGATCGGACCCTGCACCAGGCGATCGCGTACGCCACCAAAAACGCGTATCTGGTGCAGTTGAACAACGATCTGGCCTCGGCGGCAAACCTTGGATTTACCGCTCACCCCTACTCAAACGAACTCCATGAGCGCGCCTTGAAGCAGCACGCTGCGCTTGTAGAGGCGATAGAACGTGGCGA
>JAKARV010000011.1:14188-65201 GCA_021819205.1 Actinomycetes bacterium
AGCAAAAAAATGAAAGCTTGAAAAGCGACGCAGTGCCGACCGCCGAATGAAGTACCTCTACAGACGCACCATAGCCCCTAATCGCAACAACTCAACCCGTCAGGAACCACGAATTGACACCATTCAACCCGACATTTCTACCAAGAATCACTGCCGAGCTCACAACTTATTTGGTGAAGTACCAGGTCTCAGGCGCCAAGTCCAAGTAGGGATTTTGCGTAACTCCGCCAAGCTTGCTCGAGATTGCCGAAATCATATAGTCAGGATACGGCTGATATATCACAGGTAGCGTCGTGTCCATGAAGTTCTGGTAGGCATTGAGGGCTGCCTGGGCGTTGGTGGCGGTGTGGGTGGCAGCAATCAAGGTATTCGCTTCCGTGTTTGCATAGTTGCCAAACCCTGTATGGCCGGGACCGGAGCCGAACAGCTCTCCACCGCTTGGGTAGTTGTCGGGGCTGTACTCCCAACCCCCTCCCCAGTTCACCATCTCCCAAGTGCAGTCCGACTGCGACGCTGTGCAGTGCGGCTGGTCGGAGATCACCGTATTGAAGGGCGCAGCAGAAAGGCTGAGGGTGATTCCGACTTGCTTTGCTGCAGACGCCAATGCAACCATCGATTGCGAAAGTGACGTGATGCCGGAGGCGTATACCATGTTTAAAGTTAATGCCCTGCCAGCCGGAATCCCTGCTCCACATTCTGTTGCCGACGTTCCCGGACTCTCGCAAGTCATAACCCCATTGACGATCTTCCAGCCGTGAGTAGTTAGCAAATTCTTTGCGGCAGAGATCGAGTAGGGGTACTGGATCGACCGGGAGGTAGCATCAGCAAACGTGTTCGATGGTTCAGTTGGAACGGGCGACGAACTTGTAGTGCCGTATCCCTCGAAAAAGTGTGAAATCCAAGCTGGCTGGTCGATAAGGTGTTCCAGTGCCTGCCGGAAGTAAAGCTGGCGAAACACCGGACCGTAGCTTGGATTGTTCAGGTTAAGCGGAAAGAAGTTGAATCCCAAATCGATCCAAGGTTCAACCTTGTAGCCCAAGGACTCGATCGTGGACTTCTGCGAAACATCTTGAGTGGGGATGTAGCCATAAGTGATCGCATTGTTGCCCGCACGCAACACGTTGAACTCGGCGGAAGCACTAGTGAATGGCAACTCGACAAACTTCGAGAGCTTTGGCTTGTCCGGCCCAGAGTACTTCGCGTTGGGAACAAAAACCGCTTTTCCGGCGGTGGTGAAACTTAAAAGTTTCCAAGGGCCATCGACAACCGACCAAAGTGGACTGGTTGCATACGTAGAAAGATCTCCGGCCTGAGAGTTCAACAGGTTGTAGACGGCGGTGACCCCGGCGGCTGTGGTATCCGGAAGGTTAGACGCAGTCGGGCTCGGCGCCGGTTGGCTGAGAGAAGTACGATCCCATGCAATCGGAAACGGAGTGATTTGAGAAAGTTCGTTATACGTGAACCAAGTTGGGTTATACGCCTTATCTAGTTTAAAAACCACCGTCGACGCGTTTGGAGCGGTGACCGAGACGACGTTGTCGGGAAAAGCACCGGGAACGTAAGCCCCCCAGTTGGCCTTTTCCGCTTTAACAAGGTTCATGAAAAACACCACGTCCCGAGCCGTAACGGGAGTGCCGTTAGACCACTCATAGTGCTTGAGGGTAACCGTAACCGTCTTATCGCCATCAGAAAACACCGGTTGGTTGCCGATCGAGAGGTTGTAGTTGATTGCCGCCTTATTACCGACCCCAAAGTAGTAGAGAGGCCGATACATCAGAATCTGGAACTGAGCAAGATTGTTCACTGAGAACTCGCCGCTCGGAGTCAGTGGAAAAATATAGTTCGGTGACGCACCCGGGCCCTCTGCGAAGTAAGCGGTACCTCCCGATACAGGCTGGGTCGAAGAGCTGGAACTTGAGGAGCTGGAAGACCCGCAAGCCGCCAATAATGCCGCCGTAGCAACGGCAACGCCTGAGAAACGAATCGAACGATGCATGCCACCCCAATGCTTGTAGAGATCTATAGTGCCGAAAGTCTAATTGGTAAAGCTCATTGAAGCACCTGCTGTGCGCCCATTGAAGTAATCCACATTAAATGTGATTTACACCAACCCAAACGGGCAAGCACGGAAAAACACATAAATTTAATCACAGAGCCGCTCAATCACCGTGAACATCCACGACGAAGCCTCGAAAGCGCGCTTCCCGACAAACTCCACCGGAGACGTTTGAAGAAGTTCCCTAGGTTGTGAACTCAAGCTCGATCACGATCGCCGCCCGCTTTGAAATCTTGTCTGGGCCAGCCTTGAGGAGGTGGCGTGCTGTTGGCAATGGCCTCTTTGCTGAAAAAGTTCAAGCCTGCCTCATTGCCCGGCTTCCGATTGACCCTCCAACTCGAGCAGCCTGCGCTTGAGTTGGAGGCCACCAGCGTATCCTCCAAGGGTTCCGTCGCTGCGGAGAACGCGATGGCAGGGAACCACCAGGGGAAGAGGGTTGGTCGCGCATGCGCTTCCGACCGCTCGCACCGCCCGTGGATTGCCCGAGGCAGCGGCCACCTGGGCGTAGCTGGCGGTTGCGCCATACTCAATCTCCAAAAGTTGGCGAAGTACAGAACGCCGGAACCCACTGGCAAGCCGGAGGTCGATCGCCAGATCAAAGCTGCGACGGCTTCGGCTTAAGTACTCTCCAATCTCCCTTGCAGCCTGGTCAAAACGACTCGGAGCATTCAGGATTCGAGGGCTGATCCGCACCGCAAGCTCTGCGAGAACCCTCTCCTGATCCTCGTTCGGAAGTGCAATCCGCACCAGCCCATCCGGTGTAGCGGCAAGTAGCAGCGATCCGATCGGCGTATCGATGGTACAGTAAGCCACGTCCAGCAGTCCTTCCCCGGCCGCCGCGGCGGACAACCGAGCACGCAACCGAGGCAGCGGCCCCATAACCGCCTCACCGTCCTCGCCGACAAGCATCTCTTCCACTGTTCCGTAACCAGTCACATCGAATCCTCCCCGCTAATTACCTTTCGAAGCGCGGCAATCCCGTCGGCAGCCGACCGTCGGGCAGCCGTCTCGCTGGTACCAAGGAGCTCAGCAACCTCGGCGTAGCGAAGACCGCCAACGTAGTGGGCGACTACCGCGCCCCGTTGTTTTGGAGCCAGAGCGCTTACTGCAGCCCATAACTCGGCATCCGGAAGCTCCCGATCCGAGAATGGCCTATCGAGGGTCATCCCTATCGGAATCGGAGCGCGTTGGTTCGACCGAAGCTTATCCATCGCCTTGCGGTAAGCGATCGTCACCAGCCAGGCACGAACGTTGCTCCCGGCAACCAGCCGCGGATAAGCCGCGAGGGCGGAAAGAAACGTCTCGGACCAGGCGTCCTCGGCGTCCACCGGCCCCACAACCGCCCAGCAGACCCTGAGCACAGTGCGGCCATGCTCGGCTACTACGTCGTCGAAGGGGGGCAAGCTCACTCCCGTCCCTCCAAAGTCGATCGACAAAATAGTTCCAGCACGCTCATACGCTAACAAACGCCGCGCGCAAGAACTTCGTGAGGTCTCGATTGCAGCGACCCGTCTCTACCGTGCTCGAAGCTAAGCCGAGACGAGAGCCGCCCGCTGCACGCGGGATGGCAGGCGCTGCCGTGATAGTCTCGCCCCATGAACCCACCGGGAGAGAGCGAGGGCTTCACCGCCACCCAGGGGCCCCGCAACCTCGCCGATTTTGGCGAAGCGGCTGGCGTGGCGCCATCATCATCGGATACATCCCGGAGTTCCCAAAAAATGAACCGAGCAACTTGCCACCCCGGTGTGCTGATATTTCCCTGGCCGCACCTCGAGTCCCCGCCTGAAGAGCTTTGCCATTCGCTGGCTCGCCACTGCGGAGCACGCGCAGTACCGCTGGTCGTCTTCGAAACTCAAGATGGAAAACACTGGCTCTTCGGAGCCGACCAAAGAGAAACGCTCTTGGGTCCATACTCGAAGGAGCACAATAGCTCGGCCATCTCGGCGATCCTTACCTCCCCCGACAGGGCATCGGCAAACGATCTCTGCCAACGCCTTCTTGACTCCTTGCGCACTACCGGGATGCCCGGAGTCGTCAACTCCGGCCTCTTTGCCGCAAACGTCCTGAAACGGGCGGCACGCGACGCCGAGATCTCCACCACAGAGCGGTTGACGCCCTCGAGCTGCGGTGCCGAACTCCTGCTCGGTTTGGGATTTCACTTTGAGGGCAACGACAGCGACGCCTTGCAGACGCTCACATCCGCAAATGGCCAGCGCCTCGGCATGGCTATCCTCGATCCTCCACACCAAGCTCGAAACACCTTCAACTTTGCCCGATTGGCCGCCGGCATCTCCGCCTCCGCCTCCGCCGGTCTCTCCTGGCTGCTTGCCCTTAGCGGACCACGCATCCGCCTGTATCCTGTTGGTCCTGGCCGTGGTGTCGACTACCGGGGGCTTGCGGCCACCTATTTGGAGATCGACCTATCGCTGCTTGGAAAAGACGCCCGCTCTCTGCTCTTCACGCTAATGTCGCCTAGTGGCCTGGCGGCAAACGGCGTTGCCGAAACCCTTCTCGACGCGAGCTGTCGCGAAGCGGCTGCAACCGCCAAACGATTGCGCACCCAGATCATCGACTGCGCACTCCCCCGACTCGCAATGGGTGTCGCACAGGCGATGGCAGACGATGGCGAGACCCTAGGTGCTAGCGAGCTGGAGCTGGCTCATGCAGCAACTTCGCGCCTCCTTGTCCGGCTGGTGATTCAGACGATCTGGACGGCACGCGGACTGCTCAAAGGCGGTGGCGAGATCAGCTCCCTTGCTCGCGAACTTTTCTTGGATGGCAGGGTGGGCGGCAATCTCTGGAGCCGGCTCTCAGCGGAGTGGCAAATCCTCGCCAACCACGGAGAAGGGCTGTTTGCCGCGGACACAGCAGAGGGGAACCTGATCGCCAGGATCTCACTCCCAAATTCGGTGATGGAGCCGGTGATGAAGGCGCTCCTCCTCGAGGCAGATGGCGGTAGGCACACTTTGCCGGACTTAGCGACGCTTCCACTCCGAGAGATCGGTACTTTATACGAAGAGCTGCTCGGGCGCATGCCAACCTCGACTTTCGAGGAGTTCTTGCCATCCGGCGATCAACTTCCCGGCCGCGCCCCTGTCCTTGCACCGGCGGACCAAGCTTCACCCCGGAAGGTCAACAGGCGCAAGGCTACAGGATCCTACTTTACCCCTACCTTCCTGGTCAAACACCTGATCGAGCGGTCACTGGTGCCCGCCGTAGAAGAGCATCTGGAAAGGTTCGTGGAGGGAGTAGATGCCCTGATCGCAAGCAAAGATCCCGAGCGCATCGCCGACGCGATTTTCGGCATAAGGGTCTGCGACCTCTCGATGGGGAGTGGCCACTTCCTTCTCCCCGCGATCGACTGCATAGAGTCCAAAGTCGCCACCGTGATCGCCCGCTGGCCCCAGCTGCTCGAAATTATGGCTGGCTCCAAAGCCAAAGCCATGCAGCTGGACGCCAGTGATGTTGGTGCCCGACTGCGCCGAGAGACCGCCGAGCGCTGCGTCTACGGAGTCGACATCGATCCGGTCGCGGTAGAGATCGCCCGCTTTGCTATCCGTGCCCACGCTTCGATACCCGGAAGCATTCTCCCGCACCCCACTCCCGGGCTGGTATGGGGAGAGGCGCTCACCGGTATCGCCTCGATAGAAGAGGCTCAGGAGGTCTTTAGCAGACTCGCATCCACCGATGATGGGGTTGGAAGAGGTGCAGAGGCGCACCGAGTCCTTTTGGAGCTCCAGTCGCTCCCCTTCAAAGACCTCCGTGATCGCTCGGACCGCCTCCGCTCCTACGCCGATCTCCTTGACGCCGCCTCCGGTTGCCGTTCAACTGAGACGGAGGTACGCCCTGTCCACATGCCGCTCCACTTTCCCGAGGTCTTTTGCAGAGAAGACTCCCCAGGTTTCCACGTCGTCATTGGCAATCCGCCGTTCCTCAGCCAGCTCAACCAAAACGCCGCCGCGGCTACCGGCGAACGGAAGCGGCTGCGCCACCACTTCGGGGCAAAGATCGGGACTCAGTTCGACCGCTCCGCGGTATTCATGCTCCGAGCGATCGAGCTCGTCCGAAACGACCACGGGCGGATCGGGTTAATTCAACCGCTCTCATTCCTGTCAGCCGCACACGCCGAAGGATGCCGGCGCGAGGTGGCGGCGGCGGGAACCGTCGAGTCTCTGTGGATCGGTCTCGACCGCGTCTTCCCGGCCAACGTCAGGACCTGCGCGCCGAGCATCGTACTTGGGACTCAGCGGGTTGTTGATGTCGAGCGGTTCTCCGGTACCGGCCTTCTCCCGCTGCCGGCGATCAAAATGGACTTCGATCTGCTTGGCGCGGAGCCCACCTGGGGCAAGCTAGCCAGCGGCGTCCGGACAACTCCCGTCGTACGGCTCCGCCAGGAATCAAAGCTCGGCTCGGTGTCGAGCGCCGCAGCCGACTTCCGAGACCAGTTCTACGGGCTGGCCGACGCCACCGTGAACGCAAGCTCTGGCCTTGGTCCCAGCCAGCGGGCGCTCATCACCTCCGGCCTTATCGATCCCCTCGAGTCGCTCTGGGGGCGCCGCACCGCCAAGATCAACGGAGTCCAATACTCGAACCCGGCGGTCGATCTGGCGCTGCTTGCCGTCAAAAGTCCGGCACTCTCGCGGTGGGCCACCAATCGGCTGGTGCCCAAACTGCTGGTGGCCACGCAGAGCAGAGTCATCGAGGTGCTCCCCGATCCAGCGGGGCTGCTACTTCCTGCGGTGCCAGTGATCACTGTGCTCCCCGATCCAGAGCACTTTTGGGAGGTCGCGGCGGCCCTGCTATCCCCGGCGCTCTGCGCCTACGCACTCGACACCTACCTCGGGTCGGCGCTATCCGCCGACGCCATCAAGCTCAGCGCGAAACAGGTGCTCGAGCTCCCGGCCCCTACCGATGCCGAGGCCTGGAGACTGGCGGCGCAAGAGGCAAAAACTCTCTTTACGAGGAACAGCCAGACACCGGAAGCCTGGAGGCGCTTTGGCGCGGCCGCTCTAGCCGCCTACCGGTTAGACGACCCGACGCTGCTTGCATGGTGGCTTGCCAGAATTGCAAAACGCACGCCGGCCGCATTTTCCCAGTAGCGACTCAACCAAGAGCAAAAGCGGCGCGGGCGTTGGCGTAGGTCGTTGCTGCCAGCGCCTCCACCTCCTCCCCCCGCAGTTCCGCCAAAAAGCGGCCGGTCACCGCCACATTGGCGATCCGGTTCGGCTTTCCGCGCAGGGGAACCGGGGCGAGGTATGGCGAGTCGGTCTCCACCAGCATCCGATCCGCCGGGACGACCAGCGCGGCATCGCGGATATCACCCGAGGTCTTGAAGGTAACCATCCCGGAGAAAGAGATTAAAAAGCCAAGATCGAGACACCGCTTGACCTCTTCTGTCCCGCCGGCAAAGCAGTGCATCACTACCCGGTCCGGAAGCTCCTCCCCCTCCAGGATCGCAAATGTGTCGCTCCAAGCGTCCCGGGTGTGAATCACCAGTGCCAGCCCCTTCGCCCTGGCCAGCTGGACCTGAGCAGCAAACACCTGCCGCTGGATCTCGCGGGGCGAGTGGTCGTAGAAGTAATCGAGGCCACACTCCCCGACTCCGGCCACTCCCACGGTGCCAGCAAGCTTCTCGAGGGCCTCAACCCCCGCCAGTCCGGCGCTCTCCGCATCGTGTGGATGGATCCCTACTGTCGGCGCCGCTTCGATGCCCGCCTCCCGGAACCGCTCGGCCGCCACCATCGCCAGCGCCGACTTCTCCAGGCTGGTTCCGACGGCAATGACACCGCCTACGCCAGCGGTCACCATCGACTCGATCTCCCCGGGAAGCCCGGCCAGTTCAGGATGAGCGTGCGAATCAAACCAGGTCATCAACCGGCCACCGCCCGCGGGAATAGGGGTGGCCTCTTCTCCAGAGTCGCTCCGCCCGCTTCCGCCGTCCAGCGCAGCTCCCCGGCCCCGCCGAACCCGAGCCGGACAAAGATCTCCAAAGAAGCCTTGGGTATCGCCGGGCTCAAGAGCACGGCGGCAAGGCGCAGCCCCTCCCGCACCCGGCCAAGGGCGTCAAGGCTTTCAGCGTCCCCCTCCGGCCGGCGCCAGGGCTCGGCGCGCTCGAGAAGTGAATTCCCAGCCCGGACTATCGCCATGGCGTGATCGATCGCATCCATCGGACGGAAGGCGTTCCAGGCGGCGATCGAGCCCTCCAGGAGCGGTTTAGCCCCGAGCGGATCCGAACCGATCTCGGGAACGGCCGGGGCCCTGCCCCCTCCCTTCTGGATCGAGAGGGCCACGACTCGGGAGACCAGGTTGCCGAGATCGTTGGCCAGATCGGCGTTGTAGACCCGGTAGAGCGACTCCAAGGAGACGTCGCCATCGAGACCGAAGCCGTTCGCCCTCAGAAGGTAGTAGCGCAGGGCATCGGAGGAGAGATCGGATGCAACCGCCATCGGATCGATCTGGTTCCCGAGCGACTTCGACATCTTTTCGCCATTTACCAACATCCACCCGGTTACCAGGAAGTGAGCTGGCGGATCGATTCCGGCCGCCATGCACATAGCCGGCCACCAAACCGCGTGAAAGCGCAGAATGTCCTTGCCAAGCAGGTGATGCACGCTTGGCCACCACTGCTCGAACGCGCCACTTCCGTCCCCGTAGCCCACCGCGGTCAGGTAGTTGATCAGCGCGTCGTACCAGACGTAGAAGACGTGCTGCTCGTCCCAGGGGACGCTAACGCCCCAGTCGATGGAGCTCCTGGTGATCGAGATGTCCGTCAACCCCTGGCGGAGAAAGCCCAACACCTCGTGAAGGCGGGTTTCGGGGGTAATCGCACCCGGATTGTTCTCGTAGAACTCGATGAGGCGATCGTTGAACTTGGAGAGGGCGAAAAAGTAGTTCTCCTCGGACATCTCGGTCACCGGCCGCCCGTGGACGGGACAGTCTTTCCCATCTACCAGCTCCGACTCCTGGTAGTACGCCTCGCAGGAGATGCAGTAGAGGCCGACGTAGAGGTCTTTGTAGATGTAGCCCCGCCGATAGATCTCAGAGAGAAACTCCTGCACCGTGCTTACGTGACGGGGTTCGGTGGTCCTTATGAAGTCGTCGAAAGAGATGTCAAGCTTCCCCCAAGCCCCGCGGAACCGTTCGGAGGTGCGGTCCACCCACTCCTGCGGAGTCACTCCGTGTTCCGCGGCGGCCTGGGCGATCTTGAGCCCATGCTCGTCGGTACCTGTCACGAAGCGGACTTGGTCGCCAAGGAGGCGATGCCAGCGGGCAAAGGCGTCCGCGTTGATCTCCGCGTAGGCGGTGCCCAGGTGAGGATCACCGTTGACGTAGTAGATCGGCGTAGTGATGTAGAAGTTAGCCAACTCGCTCCACCCAAAGATATCTGACTCGTAAAGTCTAAACCGAGCCCGGTCTGCGGAGTTCCAGGATCGCCGTGTATGCCGCCCTTGCCGACGTGCCCAGGAGTGCACTAACGAGTTCGGCCGCCTCCTTGGTGCCCAGCCTCGAGGCGGCGATCTTGTCGATTGCCGCCTGCGAATCCAGCAAACCCTTCCGTACACCCGGCGCGACCGCTACCACCCACTCCCCCTTCGCCGGCCGCTCGCGAGCCCAAAGCAGCGCCCGGTCGGCGGGAAGAAAAACCGACTCCTCATGAAGCTTGGTCAACTCCCTGCAGACGAGAACCGTCCTCTTCGGCTCGAGTGAGGCGAGTTCCTCGAGCGTGGCACAGACCCGGTTCGGGGAGTCGAAGAAGACCGATAGCCGCTCCGATTGCAGAAGGCTCTCGAGAAATTCCTTCCGCTCAAGCTTGCGCTTGGGGGAGAAACCAAGAAAGCAGAAGGAGCCGACCGTCTCCGGCCAGAGCGCGACCGCCGAGACCACAGCTGACGGACCGGGAATAACCTCCACCGGAATACCGGAGCGGTAAGCCACCGCGACAAACTCCGCCCCCGGATCGGAGACTCCCGGCATTCCGGCATCCGACACCAGGGCAACGGTGGCCCCACTCTCGAGGAGATCGGCGACCTGGTCGCCGGCAATCCGCCCCGCACCCTGGTAGGACCGGATGCCGCGAGCAACCACCTCGGACAGGGAACACAGCTTCGCAGCCACCCTCGAGTCCTCGGCGACGATCAGATCGGCGCTGGCAAGCGCGCTCCGGGCGCGGGGAGAGAGGTCGCCAAGGTTCCCGATCGGCGTTCCCACCAGCAGCAATCTCCCGATCATCTGAAGCGCAACCGAAGGCCAAGGACGGCCGGAAAGTGGCCGACCATCTTCTTGGGGAGGACAAGAACAGAACCGTTGCCGAAACGAACTCGCGGCGCCAGCCTGCGGAGCGGAACCACTTCCTCAATTACTCCTTCACGAGAAAGAAAAACCGCCATGCCGCCAACGTAGCGCCCCGCGCCCGGCCAGAGAAGCACCGGGTGATCGAGCCGGAAGGCACCTACCGGCTCGCCAACGAGAAACCAGATGAACCAGTTCCCCGAGTCAAGCGAGGATAGCACCCTGCCGTGATCGTCGATAACCCAGTCCATCTACCCTAAACATTAAACCTGATCTCCAGAACGTCACCATCGGCTACCAGATAATCTTTCCCCTCGAGACGCAGCTTGCCAACCGCCTTGGCCTTCGACCAAGAACCGATCTCGACCAGGTCTTCCCAGAAGATGACCTCGGCCCGGATGAAACCACGGGCAAGGTCGGAGTGGATCGCTCCGGCGCAGACGACGGCGTTCGATCCCGACTTGAAGGTCCAGGCGTGGGATTCCTTGTCGCCGGTGGTGAAAAAGGTCCACCTACCGAGGGCAGCGTAGGCGGCCTCGGCGATCCGCTCCAGCGCCGGCCGCTCGACTCCGAGAGCCTCCATCATCTCGCCGCGCTCCTCTAAGGGCAGCTTTACAAGCTCCTCCTCCAGCTTCAACGGAGCAGACACCACCACCCCCCCGCCAAGCCGGGCAGCGACTTCGGACTCGGCCACTGAGACCCCCTCCTCCTCGCCGGTATTCACCACCGCAAGCACGGTCTTGTCAGTAAGCAGAAACGCATTGCGGAGAAGCTCCTTGGCCTCCGCCGGCAGCGAAGAACGGTAGATCGGGGTGCCCCCGGCGAGCTGGTCGCGGGCCGCCTGCATCGCCTCCAACTCGGGTTGGAGCGACCGATCGACCCTAGCGGCACGCCGCCGCCGGTCGATGATCGCCTCGAGCGAGGCAAGGTCGGCCAGAGCCAACTCCAACTCCAGCGTCTCCAGGTTGGAGAGCGGATCGTCGTCCCCAGGTACCAAGGGGTCGGTAAAGGCCCTGAGCACGTAGACGATTCCGTCCACCTCGCGGATCTGCCCCAAAAACCGGTTTCCAAGCCCCGCTCCCGAAGAGCTCCCAGAGACCAGCCCGGCCACATCGGCAACCTGGATATGAGCGTAAACCCGCTTCCGTGACGAGTGAACTTCCGCTAACCGGTCAAGCCGGTGATCGGGCACGATGGCGTCCCCCACCACCGACTCGGTGGTGGAGAAGGGGTGCGGCGCCACTGCCGTCGACGAGAGCGTAAGCGCGTTGTACAGCGTCGACTTGCCCGAGTTGGCCAGACCTACCAGTCCAAGTTTCTCCATTGCCAGCAGCCTAGCTGACCGGACGCGGCGCGCTGATGGCGAGAAAGTCCGCCCGATGCAACTAGAGTAATCACCCTATGTCAAAGAGAACCGTCAAGAGAAAACTGCGCGCCAAGAAGAAGGCGAACCACGGCAAGAAGCCGAACTGCGGCCGCGGCTAGCCGATTTTCAGGGCTTGAAGAGCATAAACGTAAAGGCCAGCAGGTAGAGCAGGACCGCAAGCTGCTGGCTGCGGAGCATTGCCGACGCGCTCGTCTTGACCGTCTTGAGGTTTGGAAAGGCAGTGGCAAGCTCCCGGGTTATCCGCCGCTGCGCCGGCCAGCCGACAGAGATGAGCACTACCGCCGTCACCACCCAGGAGGCAACCGCGCCGATGAACCAGCTCCGCCCGACGTCGGCAAGATTGTGGTCGGCGAGAAGGGCTACGCCCGCCACCGGTACCAGGATTACGCACCACTGCGCCAGCGCAATCCCATCACCAAGGAACCGGCGCATCTCCTCGTCGATGACACCGGCTTTGGCTCGCGCTGCATACCATCCCGCCACCGCGTTGGAACCGTAGCCAACCACGCCCAATCCAACGTGCGTGGCAAGAAGGCCAACGTAAAGTGGGCTGTTTACCCCTAAACTCAACGCACCCCGCCGAGCTTTTCCACCGCAGCTATCAGCGCCTCGGCCGCGGAGTCGATCTCCGAAACGGTGTTTCCATAGCCATAGGAGAAGCGCAGCGAGGAGAGGGCGGCGGTCTTGCTAAACCCCATCGCCAGAAGCACGTGCGAGGGCTCGAACGCTCCAGAGGCGCAGGCCGCACCGAAGGAAGCCGCAACCCCCGCCTCGTCGAGAAGAAAAAGCAGATCTTCGGAGCGGAGGCCGGGGAAAAGTAGGCAGCTCACTCCGATCCGATCTGCACCCTCGCCGATCAACCTGGCACCGGGGATGGCAGAAACCACGCGCGCCTCAAAGCGATCCCGAAGCCTCGAGATCTCCTCGGGGAGGCCATCCGCGCCCGCCCGTACGATAGCGTCAGCCGCCGATACGGCGAGCGCCGCCGGCACCGTGCCGGCGCGCACCCCGTACTCCTGGGCGCCGCCAGTGACCAGCGGATCAAGGGGCATTCCGGCCCGGCGTACCAGTACCCCGATGCCCGCGGGGCCGCCAAGCTTGTGCGGGGCGATCGCGAGCAGGTCGGCATGCCGGGCTACCCCGGCCACCTGCCGGGAAGGCGCATAAGCGGCAAGGTCGCTAACCACCACCACATTGGGGTTCGCGGTCCGAGCCGCCTCCGCGAGCTCGGAGACCGGCTCCACTACTCCGGTCTCATTGTTGGCGGCCATAACCACCAACATTCCCAATCGCCTCCCTTGAGCCCGGATCGCCCTCGCCGCGGCGAGCGCATCGACGCGGCCATAGCCGTCAAGTGCGAGCCACTCGATTCGGGTTCCGCGGCGTTTGAGTGCGGTCAAAGCGCAGGCGTGCTCGGTCGGATTGGCCAAAATAGTGGATTCCTCCGGAAGGCGAGGGCCGATAATGGCGGTGTTCATCGCCTCGGTGGCACCGGATGTAAAAACGATCTCGCTGGGCAGCCGGCCGATGTGGGCTGCGATGTCAGCCCTCGACTCCTCTAGCATGCCCTTGGCCACCTGGCCTCTGAAGTGCGCCGATGCCGGATTTCCGCCCGCCGCCGCCAAAGCGGCCAAAAGCCGGGCGTAGGGGCCCGGGCGCATCGGCGTTGTCGAAGCGTGATCCAAATAAATGTCCAAGACAGGGCCATTCTAGAATGGCTTCGACCTCAAACCGAAACCGGTCAGCTACACCCCCAAAGGCTTTTCTCTCGCATTCAGAAACTCGCCGCGATGATCTTTGGCGCGCTTTCCTGGCATCACCGTGTTGCGCCAAATCATCTCCCTGCTTTCCAGGAATCTCCCGAATCGTGTCCCCGCCGCGGATCCAATGCGGTGCGTTCCCGATGAGGTCGCCTCTCGCTGAGTTGCCCAACCAGATTTAAAACAAAACCCGGACATGCCCAGGCAGCCGGGTCTGTTGGAGATCGAAAGATCGAAACAGAGCGCCCTTGAACTGGCGATTAGCTTGCTGCAGCTGGCCACCAGCGCCCAACCCGAGCCGCAACGGAGTAGGCGCGAGCTCAACGGCGTCGAGCCGCCACCCGGCAAGCAGGGCTGGAGGCGCCTTCGAGGCGCATTGAAGGACGCAACTCCATCACCATCAGCGCTAAGGCCGTTCTCCCCCTGAATGGCAGAGTAAAGTATCGCCTTCCCTGCAGGAGCCGATTGCGCGAGAAACGGATGGGGAACGGTAGCGAAACAACTGCAGGTGATCGCTTGAACACTACCCGATTATGAAACCGATGATCAGCAAGTTGGGCTAACTTTGTTACCAGATAGCGAAGGAGACTGCGTTTGTGAGCACCCACCAGCTGAGATTGGATCCATTGACCGGCAGATGGGTGGTGATCTCCGAGACGAGGCGGTACCGCCCGTCAGCGATTGCGCTTAGCTCCGAAACGTCACCTACCGACCCGACCCGGCCGTGTCCATTCTGTCCCGGAAATGAAGAGGAGACCCCCCCGGCGCTGGAGACCTACGGGCCAACTGGTTCGTGGAGGTTGCGCGTCGTCCCCAACCTTTACCCCGCATTCCAGGGGGAGGAGCCGATGGTGAGCATCAGCCATGGGCCGGTCTTCACCCAAGCGCCAGCGACCGGAATCCACGAGGTGTTGGTTCTTTCCCCGGACCACGATCGCACTTGGGCAGAGCTCCCGAACGACCAGACCAACCTGATAATGAGCGCCATCCGCGACCGGATCGAAGCGCACTCCCACTCGAAGGCGATTCGCTACTCACAGGTGATCGTCAACCAGGGTCGCGAGGCCGGAGCGTCGATGGCTCACCCCCACGCGCAGCTGATGGGGATCTCCTTCGTCCCCCGCGAACTCGCCGACGAGCAGGGCGGCTTCTCCCGTTTTGTCAGCGGGTGTCTCATCTGCAATACCATCGCTCTCGAGGAGTCTTTGGGCGAGCGCCTTCTCGAGAGTGCGGACGACGCGGTCGCCATCGCGCCGTACTGGTCGGCATCCCCGTTCGAACTGCTGATCGCTCCCCGCGACCACGCGGCCCATCTGCATCTCTCCGGGCAGTCGTCGCTCTTCGGAGTCGGACAGGTGATCAGCAAGTCCCTCGCACTTCTGCGGGAGAAGGTAGGAGCGATCGCCTACAACGTTGTCTTCCACTCTTCCCCTTACCGCGCATTCGGAAACTTCCACTGGCACGCCCACGTCTACCCGAAGGTGACTACACGGGCAGGATTCGAACTCGGCACCGGAGTCCCGATCAACGTAGTCTCCCCAGAGGTGGCCATCCAGGTGCTGACGGGGGGGCGGAGCGGCCAAGAGGCTGCCGGCTAGCCCCGCTTGACCACGAAGGGTGCACCTCGGAGGCCGGCGTCATCGCCAAGCTGAGCCGCACGGAGTTCCAGCCCCTCGAGGTATTCCGGGCGCGCACCATCAAAGTACTCTTGGGCAAGTTCGAGGACCAGCGGCGCAGAAAGGCCCAACCCTCCCCCGACCACGATCCGGTCCGGGGCAAAGAGCCACGCCAAGTTGGCTAGGGCCACCCCCAAAGCTTCGATAGTCCGGCGGAGCAGGTCGCGCTCGATGCCAGCGACGAGCACAGCTCGCTTCACCAGCTCCTCCGATTTGATGTTCAGGTTGCTTCCCTTGGCTGCCCTGGCGAGCGCTGTTCCCGAGCCAAGCTTCTCTGCTTCATCGAAAATCTCCAGGCCAAGCCGGGTGTGGCCAACTTCGAGGCCTGAGAACCGGCTCCGGTACAGCTCACCCCGATGGACCAGGCCAGCTCCCAGCCCGGTCGAGCAGGTGACGTAGATTAAGGTATCCGCCCCCACCCCCGCGCCGATCTTCGCCTCGGCCATCGCCGCAAGATCAGCGTCGTTAACCAGAGTCACCCGCTTTCCAACTTCAGACTCGAGGCTGCGTACCGCGATCCCTTCGCGGAGTTCCTTGGAAAGGTTGGCGGCGTACGGAACGGTTCCGGTAGCGAAGTCGATCACGCCGGGAGCACCAAAAACCAGCTCTTCGAGATCCTCCCCACCGACCAACCCGATCAGCCGCTTCAGTCCGGACGCGATCGACTCAACCTCCCTGGTCGGCAACGCGTCCCGGGCAACGATCTCCCCGTCCCCGGAGACCCGGGCCATCCTAAAGTTGGTGCCGCCAAGGTCGACCGCAAGCACCTCTCCCACTAGCACCACCCCCCAAACTCCGTTACCAGCCGATCCGCGCTCCCCGGCCCCTTGGACCCGACCGGATAGGTCGCGGAAGCCGCCTGGTCGAGGAGTGCCGAAACCACTCGCCATCCGGTTTCGACCGACTCCTCGGTAGCAAAGCGAGAGTGGTCATCCCGGATGACATCGTCGATGAGTTGGGCATAGGCATCCTCACCCCGGGAAGGATCCTTCGCGCTCGCAACCTCCAGCGTAACCTGGCGGGAGCGAAGCATGGGACCGGGAACCTTTGCCTGCATCATAAACTCGATGAGCCCGTCCGGCTTGAAGTGGAAGATGATCTGATTCGGGGGTGGCTGGTGGGCGGCGTCGGCCGAGTCAAAGATGATGGTCGGAGGCGAACGAAACTCGACCACCGCTTGGGTAAAGGTCCGCTCCATCCCCTTTCCGGCGCGGATAAAGACCGGCACTCCAGCCCATCGCCAAGAGTTCACGTCGACCCGCGCCGCAACGTAGGTAGGCGTCGACGAGCCAGCCGCCACCCCCTCCTCGTCCAAGTAGCCTCCGTACTGGGCGAGAACCGACCGTTCCGGGCTGATCGTCTCCATCGCCTTCAGGACCTTCAACCGTTCTTGGGCGATGTCAACGGCCTCCAGCGAGTTCGGCGGCTCCATTAACAGCAGGCAGAGCAGCTGGAGCAGGTGGTTCTGCACGACGTCCCGGATCACCCCAACGGAGTCGTAAAACGATCCCCGCCCCTCGACCCCGAACGCCTCGGACATGGTGAGCTCGATGCGAGAGATGTAGTTCCGGTTCCACAGCGGCTCGAGAATGGAGTTGGCAAAGCGGAAGACCAGAAGGTTCTGGACGGCCTCCTTGCCGAGAAAGTGATCGATCCGGTAGACCTGGTCGGGCCGAAATGTCCCGGCGAGCACCCTAGAGAGCTCGATCGCCTCCTCCCTATTGCGGCCAAACGGCTTCTCGACCATCACCCTTCCATGGTCGGAGTATCCGGCCTTGCCCAGCTGGCCCACCACCGTCTCGAAGAGGGTTGGGGGAATTGCCAGGTAGAAGATCGGCCTCTCCTCGAAAGACACCCGCTTCGACAGCTCCGCAAAGAGACCGGCTTCGCTGTAGTCGCCGGAGATGTAGGAGAGCCGTCCGGTAAACTCCTCGATCTCGGCGTCGGTGAACCGGCCGATCTTAGTTAGCGAAGTGCGAACGTAGTCGCGAAACTCCTCGTCGTCGAGCTTGGTCGAAGCCACCCCGACGATCTCCAGCCGGTAGCGCCCGGCAGAACGGCTCATCGAGAGCAACGCCGGCAGAAGCATTTTGCGCGCCAAGTCCCCAGTCGCCCCAAAAAGAACAAACGGAATCCTCTGCATCACCCTCTCCTCTGCGCTACCTTCATGCTCCTCTTGGCAGTGACGACGCGGTGAACCGCGTTGACCAGCCCGACGTGCGAAAACGCCTGCGCGAAGTTACCAACCATCGTATGCCGCCTGGTATCAAACTCCTCCGAGTAGATGCCAACCCCGCTTGCAACTCCGATCAGCTTCCGCAAAAGCTCCTCGGCCTCGGCGATCCTCCCTTGCATCGCCAGATTCTCCACTAGCCAGAACGAACAAGGAAGGAAAACTCCCTCCGGCTCTCCGATCCCGTCCACCCCAGCCTCGGGTTGGTAGCGGAGGACAAAGCCATCCTGGGTCAAGTTCTTGGCGATCTGGTTTACCGTCGAGACCATGCGCGGATCGTTGGCATCGATAAAACCCATGATCGGGGCGAGAAGCACAGCTGCGTCAAGCCGGTCAGAGTCGAGCGCCTGGGTAAAAGCACCCAGCTTCTCGTTGTAGCCCCGCTTCATCACGGTCTCGACTATCTGATCCCGTGCCGCGCTCCACTCCTCCCTGGGTCCATCGGCCCCCAACAGGTCAAGCGAGCTTATCGACCGGTCGAGCGCCACCCAGGCCATCACTTTGGAGTGGGTGAAGTGCTGCCGCTCTCCGCGGATCTCCCAGATCCCGTCGTCGGGCTCGTTCCAGACCGAAGCGACGTGGTCGGTCAGGTACTTCTGGATCTCCCACGCATTGCTGTCGTGGCGAATCCCCACCTTCAGCATCTGGTAGAGAACGTCGGTCACCTCCCCGTAGACGTCAAGCTGGAACTGCTCGGAGGCAGCGTTGCCGACCCGGACCGGCTTCGAATTGGCGTACCCCTCCAGCCAGTCCAGGGTGAGCTCGGGAATCCGACGCTCTCCGGCCACTCCGTAGAGAATCTGCAGTTGGCTGGCGCTTCCCGCGACCGCCCGCAGGAGCCAGGAGCGCCATGCTCGCGCCTCGCGGCCGTGGCCGCGGTGGAGAAATGCGTAGAGGGCAAAGGTAGCGTCCCGGAGCCAGCAGTAGCGGTAGTCCCAATTCCTCGAGCCACCGACCTGTTCCGGAAGGGAGGTGGTCAAAGCCGCCACCATCCCTCCGGTTGGAGCATAAGTTAGCGCCTTGAGCGTCACCAGCGAGCGGCGAACGCAAGAGTCGTAGGGGCCGTAATCTTCGTGGGTGGCCGCCAGCCAGGTGCGCCAGAAGCGGCGAACCTGCGCCAACTCGCTGCTTGGTTCGATCGTCCGCGGGAGCGCCGAGACCGAATCATAGAAGGCAAGAACAAAGCTCCGCTGCTCGCCAGCGGCAATCGTGAAGTGTCCAACTGACGCCAGCCCGATCCCGTGAAGCTCGACGTCGCTCGTGAGAAAGGCCGCATTCGGGCCAGAAACGAATTCAATCCCGTCCTTGACCCTCCTCACCCAGGGTACGGTCAAGCCGTAGTCGAAGCGGAGGGTCAAATCGACCGACATCTCCACCTCTCCGGAGATTCCCTGCACGATCCGGACAAGCCGGGCGTGATTCTCCCGGATCGGCATGAAGTCGACCAAGCGCACCTTGCCCGACTCGGTGGTAAAGGTGGTAGTGAGCACCAAGGTATCGGTTTCGTACGCCTGATAGGTGTCGACAACCTTCGCAACCGGAGCGATCCGGAAGCGCCCATTCTCCTCGTTGCCGATCAAGGCGGCAAAGCAGGCGTCGGAGTCGAAGCGCGGGATGCACAGCCAGTCGACCGACCCCTCGTCGGAGATCATCGCCGCCGTGTGCAGATCACCGATCATCCCATAGTGCTCGAGTCCAACTACCACACAACCATCCAATCACACAACCCGGAACTCGGGCTAACCGCAGCTAGGCTGGAGACCCACAGATAGGGAACGACGAGATTACAACTTGAGGATAGCATGCAGGTCAGCTCTAGTCTCCGGGCCTACGCCAAATGGTCGGTCGCGGCGACTTCTTTCAGGCTCCCCCTATCTATCCTGCCGATCGCGATCGAGTACACCATCGGTACCACCGGCGGCTTCCGGCTGGCTTCAACTATCATCGGGGCGTTCTCGGTAGGAGAGATCGGGGTGCTTCTCATCACCGGACACCAGGCCGGAAGGCGGCTGCTCCAGAGCCGGGGGCACCTGCTTTTCTGGGCCATTGCCGGGGTGGACGCGATGCTCGCGATCGCTTCGCTAGTACCGGCGATGCGGCTGCTCGCCATCGTCTTCGCACTGGCCGGCGGGCTCCTGATCGGTCTCGGGGCGGGCAGCCTGCGCCGAGCGCTCACGGCGATACTTCCGCGAGAAGACCTCGAACGCTACTTCTCCTGGGACGCGGTAGCCCTGGAGACGCTCTGGCTCTTCTCCCCCGCGATCGTCGCCCTCGCCGTAGCGCTTTCGCTCACCCCTTGGCTGCTGATCCTTCCCGCTTTGAGCGCGATCGCCACCCCGCTGCTGCTGCGGAGGCCGCCGGCCATCTACGGCGCGGAGGCCAAGCCGGTTAGGGGTGGACGATGGCTGCTGGCGGCCAGCGCCGCCGAGGGGATCATCGAAGGCGGCTTCTTCGTTGCCATAGTCCCGATTGCGAGCGGCGTCCTCCATCTGGCGGTCTTCGGCAGCATAGCCCTCGCGCTGCTCTCGGCCGGGTCGATCGCGGGTGGTGCAATCTACGCAAAACTCGCCCGGCACTTGCGCATACAGACCCGGACTCGCATCCTGCTCATGCTCGCCGGTCTGGCAACTTCCTTGGCGGTGCTGGCCATCGCCGGGACTTCAATGCTTTCGCTGGGCGCGATCTCGCTCGCGCTTGGCACCCTGATCGCGCCGGTCAACTCGGCGCGGGCCTACTCCACTTCGATGACCTTCCGGCAGCAGGACCACTCGAGCGCGTTCGCCCGGCTCTACGCCAGCTACTCGGTCGGCGCGGTCTTCAGCTCCGCGGCCTACGCCGCTCTCTCGCCAATGCTGGGCGCGAGGGCGACTACCGGCCTCGATGCCGGGGTCGCCGGCACCGTAATCATCGCGATCGGCACCCTCCCTTGGATCAGGCGCCACAACCCGGCAGCCATGCTCAGGGCCGCCTTCGCTCCCAGCCGGGTCTAGTCGCGCTTGAGAGAGCGGGACGCCTCGGGAAAAAACTCGGAGACCAGCCTTTGAAGGTCGATTGCGGGGCGGGCTCCGGTGTGGCCAACGACCTCCACCGCGGCCAGCTGGCCCACGCTCAGCGAGGTGGCGAGGTCGAGGTCGCGGATCTGGCCGGCAAGAAACCCGGCGGCGAAAAGATCTCCAGCACCGGTGGTATCGCGGACCTCTCCCAGCGTCGGCGGCTCCTGGAAGATAACCCCTTCCCGATTGAAGGCGAACGCCCCTCGCGAACCCACGGTCAACGCGCCGGAGACCCCCCATTTGCGGAGGCTCTCGATCACCGACACCGCGTCTCCAAGGCCAGTCAGCGCGGCCCCCTCGTCGCCGTTGGCAAAGACGATGTCCACGTCGCTCGCGATCAGCTTTTCGAGCAGGCGGCGGTGGCGCTGGACCACCGTTGTGTCAGAGAGGGAGAGCGCCACCTTCACACCCATTCGGCGAATCTGCCGAATCGCTGCCGGCAACCCCTCGGCCAGCTGTTCGACATCGAAAAGATAGCTCTCCACGTAGAGAAGGCGTGCCGAAGTGAAGATGGTGGTGGGAAGGTCGTCCGGCGCAAGCTCGACAGACGCGCCCAAGTAGGTCATCATGGTCCGCTCCGCATCCGGCGTCACCAGCACCATGCACCTGCCGGTACCCTCGTTGAAACCGCGGTCGGGAGTGATGACGGTAACCCCCGCCTCGCTAAGCGACTCGCCAAAAAAAGCGCCGGCCTCATCTTCGCCGAGCGCGGTCACCAGCGCGGAGTCGACTCCCAGACTTGCCAAGCCGACGAGCGTGTTGGCGCACGATCCGCCGCCGACCCTCGCCGGCGTGGTGGCTATTCCCGCCTCCAGCTCTTCGATAGCCTCCTGGTTGACCAGGGTCATCGTTCCCCGCCGATACGGAATCCGGGAGAACTCCTCTTCCCCCATCTCCACCAGCATGTCCACTATCGCCGAACCAAATCCGACCACGTCAGCTCTAAACACGATAGGAGAGCCTAAGCGCCGCGCGGCAACCGGGGCCTCGCGACCCCGGTAATGCCGAGAAACTTGCGCTAACCCCGGCTAGCGTAGGTGAAGTGAGAGATGATAACCCATTCAGGCTAACTCCCAGCATCCGCCCCATCGCCTACCGCTTGAAGTTGCGGATCGACCCCGACCGCGATGAGTTTGAAGGTGAGGTCTCGATCTCGATCGAGGTGGACGAGCCCGCTCGCGCGATCGAGCTAAACCTGGTCGACCTTACCGTGCGCTCCGCGGTGGCAAAGACCCGGGGCGAGGAGACGCCGCTCGCCGTTAGCTACCGGCCGGAGAACGAGATCGTACTTCTCGAACACCCAGTCGGCATCCCCGCCGGGCAGGGATCCACCCTCGAGATCTCCTTCGTCGGCAAATTTCGCTCCGATCTCTCCGGCCTCTACCGCTCGGTCTACACCACCAAGACCGGCGAGCAGCGAAACCTTGCCACCACCCAGTTCGAGTCGACCGGGGCGAGAAAGGCTTTCCCGTGCTTCGACGAACCCGAGATGAAAGCAACCTTTCAAGTCACGCTCGAGGTGCCATCGGGGGCCTCCGCGATCTCCAACTACCCACAGGTCTCCCGGCAGTCGATCGCGAACACCGGCTACGACGCGGTGGCCTTTAGCGAGACGATGCGGATCTCGTCCTACCTCCTCGCCTTCATCGTCGGCGATCTGGTGATTGGCGAGACCGTCTCCGAGCGTGGTGTCCCCATCCGGGTGATCCACGTCCCCGGCAAGGAGGGCCTGGATGCCTTCGCCCTCGATGTCGCCGGCCACGCCGTCCGCTACTTTGAAGACTTCTTCGACATTGCCTTCCCGGCCCCCAAACTCGACCTCATCGCCATTCCCGACTTTGCCTTCGGAGCCATGGAGAACTTGGGTGCGGTCACCTTCCGGGAGACGGCGCTGCTCATCGACCCTGACTCCGCGTCCCAGCCGGAGTTGGAGCGGGTGTGCGATGTGGTCTGTCACGAGATCGCCCACATGTGGTTCGGCGATCTCGTGACCATGAAGTGGTGGAACGGCATCTGGCTCAACGAGGCCTTCGCCACCTTCATGGAGGTGAACGCCTCCGACGCCTACCGCCCGGAGTGGAGGAAGTGGGACACCTTCGGCATCGCCCGGCTTACCGCGCTCGGGATCGACTCCCTCCCGTCCACTAGGCCGATCGAGTTTCCGGTCATCTCGCCTCGCGATGCCGAGGGGATGTTCGACCCGCTCACCTACGAGAAGGGTGGCGGTATCCTCAAGATGGTAGAGCAGTTCCTTGGCGAGGAGACCTTCCGGAAGGGAGTCAAGGCCTACCTTCTCGCCCACTCCTACGGGAACGCGGAGACCACCGACCTCTTCGACGCGCTGGCCCAGGCCAGCGGGCAGCCGGTCTCCGAGATGATGCAGACCTGGATCAACCAGGGCGGCCACCCGCTCGTCTCTGTGGACCCGCTCCCCGATGGCGTGCGCCTTGCCCAGGCACCCTTCCGGCTGCTCGGAGAGGAGAGCGATCCTTTGGGCGAGATCGGGCGCGCGTGGCATATCCCATTGATGGCGCGTACGCTCAATGGGGAGGAGCAGCAAGCGCTGATGACCCAGAGCGAGCATGCGCTGAAGCTGGGCCCGGCGCCAGTCGTGGTGAACGCCCACGGATGGGGAATCTACCGGACCCGATACAGCCAACAGCTGCTGGTTCAGATAGCCGATAATCTCGCTGCGCTCGAGACCCTGGAGCGGTTCAACCTCTTCGCCGACACCTGGGCGATGGTCATCGCCGGGCAAGCGCCACTCTCCGCTGCCATCGAACTCTTCAAGCGCGCCTCCAACGAACGCGACCCCAACATCTTGCAGGTTGTCGCAACCGGCCTTCGCGTTCTCAACCGGGTGGCCGACCGGGGTGAGGCCGATCTGGTGAAGGAGCTTGCCAGGGCGGTTTTCCGTCCGATCCTCGATGCCTTCGGGATCGAGCCCGGAACCGGCGAGAACCCCCAGGAGCGGGTAGCCCGGTCGATAGCCTTCGAAACCCTGGGAACGCTGGTGCTCGATAGCGAGGTGATCGAGGCCGCCAGCGAGTGGTTCCGCGAGGAGATCAGCGGTGTCGGCGGCCCGTCGGGCGACCTCGCCCAGGCGGTACTGGCGACGGTTGCAAAACGCGGTGACGAAGCCGACTTCGCCTTCATTCTCGACCGCTTCCGGCATCCGAAGAATCCCCAGGACGAGAGGCGCCACCTCTTCGCACTGGCCGGCTTCGAACAGCACAGCCTGGCCAGCAGGTTACTCTCCATGTGCCTAACCGAGATCCGTACCCAAGACGCGCCATTCGTCATCGGCCGCGTCCTCGCCAACCCCGCCGCCCAAGAAATAGCGCTCGACTTCATCTTCAAGCACTACGACGAACTGCTCTCGCGGCTCCCCGGCAACACGCTTGAGTACATGCTCGAGGCACTCTCCCTCTTCATAGGTCCCGATTCCTACCTGCGCGCCCCGCAGATCTTTGACTTCTTCAAGAACCACAAGCTCCCACGCGGCGAGCGCGGACTGCAGCAGACGCTGGATCGGCTCACCGTCAATTTACGCTTCCGGGCTAACGTTGCCGGCTCGTTCGCATCCTACCTGTAACGGGACGGAAGCCAGGGAGGAGGCACTGGCGGCGGCGAAATGCGTAGACGGCAGCCGCCACTACCACTGCCGCAGCGACCACCGCCGACCCGCTAATGGCGGCGGCAAGCACCGTAAGCACAAGGGCGGCGATGGCTACCGCCCCTACCCGCCAGCGCATCCGGTTATCGTTCATGCCCACAGAGCCTAACCGCTCGCTCGAAGCGATGCTGGAGCTGGCGCTTGCCACGCCTGGATACTTCGAACGCCAAGAGCTTGTCGAGTTGGCGCGCGTCGCGACAGCCGCTCTCAGAAATGCCGGGCCCCTGGTAGAACTCGGCAGCTACTGCGGCCGGTCGACGGTAGTGCTGGCGGCCATAGTCGCCCGGGCCTCGCGGCAGCTAATCTCCATCGACCATCACCTCGGGTCGGAAGAGATGCTCCCGCCATTCCCCTACTTCGATCCAGCCCTGGTGGATCCCTACTCGGGCCGCTTCGACTCGCTGGGAACGCTGGTGGAGACGCTGGACCTCGCCGGCCTTCGCTCCAGCGTCACCCTGCTCGTTGCCAACAACCGCCAAGCGGACGCGATGCTGCGTGCCCCGGCCGCTTTTGTCCTCATCGACGGCGGGCACGACCAGATCTCTCCGTGGTGGGACCTGAAAATCGCGCTCCGCCTCCTCCCCAAGGGGGGCTTGCTCGCCCTCCACGACGTCTTCGAAAATCCAAGCGACGGGGGAAGGCCGCCATTCTGGGTAATGGAAGCGGCTCTTCACCTCGGTTTTGCGCCCTTTGCCCGGCTGCGATCCCTGGCTACGCTTGTCCGCAACTCCGATCCCTAGCCGCCAGCTTCAATCACCGGCGAGGTCTCCAAGTGCGATCAACGCCTCCACGAAGCCCACTCTTCGCCGAAGCGATACCATTCGGTTGGCGATCACCACCGCGGCCGCCGAGTAGGTCGAGCACTCGCCCGGAGGGAACGAGGCGAGGCTGGGAAGGACCCGGCCGGTCAGGTAGGAACCGTCGCCGCGGCGGAGCGCCTCGATCCCATTGAGCAACATCTCTGCGGTATCGTGCTCACCGGCATGAACGAAGGCCATGGCCGCCTCGGCGGTCTCCGCGGCGGTTACCCACTCCGAACTCGAGAGCGCCCGAATTCCGTGCCCGTCAACCAGATGGCGCTCCTTCAGCCCTAGGAGCATCGCGCGCGCCTCCTCCCCGGAGACCGCACCGGCCAGCACCGGATAGTAGGAGTCCATAGCCCACTCGGTCTTGTCAAGAAACCGTTCGGGGGTGTCGGCAATCAAGGAGACAAGTGCCTCTCTCGCCTCTTTGATCTGTCCTCGGCTCCTACCCAACAGTTCATCGAGGGCCTCGATCGCATCAAAGGCGATCACCATCGCGCTGGAGCCAGCTTTCAGCGATCCAACAAGCGGCTTTCGGTCCGGATCCACTGCCCACGGAAATCCGCCATCTTCACGCTGGTAGCCAAGCACGAAGCCGGTGGTTATGTCGAACCACTCCATGTGCGCTCGGACCGCCGATACGTCCCCGGCAAAGAGCAGATGCGCGAGAATCCCCACCGCCGGATACAGGCAGCAGTTGAGATCGATCCGCGGCTCCTTTATCCCGTTGGCCAAAAAGTACTGGCAAAAGGAACCGTCGCTATTCACTGCGGATGCAAGCCAGGAGAGCCCGGCTGCGGCCTCTCTTTCGAACCCGCCGGCGGCGAGGGCGATCACCGCCTCGGTATGGTTCCACGGATCCCCGTGGTGTCCGGGAGCCCACGGAATCATCCCCGAGGGGAGCTGGGCGGCAACAATCGAGCGCAGGGTAGCTCCCTCGTCTAATCGCCTCACGGGCTATCCCTTCTAGCGTAGATCGCCAAGCTCTTCCCGATCAGTGGGTTTAGCCACCGATCTGCCCGGCTCCAGCCCGGCCTCGCCCCGCCGATCTCGGCGATAAGGTGGGACTCGTACCGTCGTACCAGAGCGGAATTCTTGGAGGCTTCGATCCCAAGCAGGCACTTCAGCCACCAGTACGGGGTGTGAATGGAGTGGCTGCGATGAAATTTGTACGCCACCATCTTGCTACCGCCGAGCATGCGCCGAAGCCGCGCTTTGCTATAGATCCGGATGTGGCCGCCGGGAACCGAGTGGTACTCGAGGGAGAGCAACCAGTTGACCGCTTCGGGGAGGAAGCTCGGAACCGAGATCGCCAAAGTCCCCGTGCTCCGGAGCACGCGCACCGACTCCGCAAGCATCCGCGCCGGTTCGCAAACGTGCTCCAGCACTTCGGAGATGATTACCACGTCGAAGACGCCGGCACGAAAAGGGAGGAGATGGGCGTCGGCGACCACTCCCGCCCCATCCGGTGACGGCGCGATGTCGGTCGCGACGACCGTCGCCCCAAGGGTTCCAAAGGCACGGACGTGCCGTCCACCCCCCGAACCAACGTCGAGGACGAGCGCGCCGTCGATGGTGCCGAAGAGCTCTGGGCGAAAGGTATTCACCCCCGGCTCCCCGCGAGAGCTCGGGTGTACTCCACCTCAGTAAGCAGCGCTGCCCGCTCCCACGAATAACGCTTCAAAACCTCGATCCGAGCCTGCTCGGCCCGGAAAAGAGCGGCTTCGTAATCGGCAAGCACCTCCTCGATCGCGATGGCCAGCAAACCACCGGATCCGGGCTTGACAGTAGCCGCAAGCCCTCCGACAACTTCGGCCAACGCGCCGCCACTGGAGGCGACCAGCGGGACTCCGCAGGCCATCGCTTCGACGGCGGGGAGCGAAAATCCCTCGTAAAGAGAGGGGATCACCGCCACCTGGCTACGGGCGTAGGTCACGACCATCTCCTCGAGCGAGACCGACCCCGCCAGCTGCACCCGCTCCGCAAGGCCGAGCCGCTCGATCAGAGTTGCGACGTTGGAAGAGTCGTCGTGCGGGCCCATTATCACCAAGCGGGTGTCGGGAAGAGCTTTCACGGCTTCGAGCAAGTACCTAAGCCCCTTCATTGGCACGGCCGCGCTCGCAGTAGTACAGATAAGTCCGGGCTCCCGGCGCACCTGTGGCAGCGGACGAAAGACCTCTGAGTCGACCCCGATCGGAATAACAGAGATCCGCGAATGCGGGATTCCCATCTCCCGGGCAATATCGAGCGCGGATACCTGAGAGACCGTTATCACCCGGCTCATTCTCCGTGCCACCTTCGCCTGCATCGGCAGGAAGCTGAAAAAGCGGCGGAGGCCAATTCGGGCCTTCAAAGAGGACGCGGCCTCGAGGGCAAGCCGCCGATCGACCGTGATCGGATGGTGGATGGAGGCCACGCTCGGCATCCCGCGCGCGGCAAGATCCGCAACCGCCCAGTTAAGCGACTGGTTGTCGTGAACCAGATCGAAGCCGCGCTCGATCTCAGCCGTCATGCGCCTCAACCTCACTCCAAAGGCCTTGGGGTCGGGAAACGCACCGGTGAGCATCAACGCAATCTCGTAAAATGCAACAGAGTCCGGAAAGGAGAAGGGGCTCGGTGGACGGAACGGAAGCTCGCCACCAAACAGGTCTAAACTCTCCAGCTTCCTAAGCTCAACGCCCGGGTCAAGTTCAGGGTATGGCGGGCCAGAGAGCACAGTGACATCATGGCCGAGGCGAACTAGTTCGCGAGTCAGGTACCTGGTATATACCCCCTGCCCCCCGGATCTCGGATTGCCACGGTAGACGGTGAAGGCGACCCTCAACCTCTTCGCACCCTAGAAACCTCCAAAACCCTGCCAGGCGACACTTGCTACGATGCTACCACCGCGACCAGCCACCCTCACGGCGCAAGAGCCCAAGGTACCGACGGCGCTGGGGATTTGCGCTAGAATGCGGTCGGTGACCCAAGTGCTTTGGTTTTTGGACCTGGTTCGTCGACCGGTTTTCGCTGGCGGCGTAGAGGCCGGACGCGTCACCGATACGGTGCTCCGCCTAGAGGAGTCCGGGTACCCCATCCTCACTGGAGTCCTGCTCGACGTCGACGGCAGGTCGCTTTTCCTCCCTTCCGACCGAATCGAATCGATCACGCAGGAGGCTGTTGCCACCGAGTACTCGTTGGCTTCGCTCTCGGTTTTCGAACGCCGGCCCGGCGAGGTCCTGATCGGCAGGGATCTTCTCGACCACCACCTGATCTGGTCCAAGTCCAGGCTGCGCCCGCGGCTGGTCACCGCCAAGGACGTCGGCTTCTACCAGGCAAACGGTGACTTCCACGCGGTTGCGGTCGCGTTGGCTCCGCTCCACCGGTCACGATGGTTCCAGCCCAAGGAGCGCGGACGCACCGAAGCCAACTGGAACGAGGTGGTCCCGCTGGTAGGCCACGTTCCCACGGCGCGGCGAAGGCTGGAGCTGAAGAGCATCCGCCGCCTCCATCCCGCCCAACTGGCAGACCTGTTGGAGCAGGCCTCCGAACAGGAGGGGCAGGAGATAATGGGCGCGCTCCAGCTCGATCCCGAGTTCGAAGCCGACGTGGTAGAGGAGTTGAATCCTCTACATCGGCGCGAGGCGCTGAAGAGGCGCAGCGATGAGGAGGTTGGCGAACTTCTCGGAGAGATGGAGCCCGATGACGCGGTCGATCTGCTGCTCAGTTTGGATCAGGATCGCCGAGCAAACGTCCTTTCTCTGATTCCCTCGCCAGCCAGGGCCTCCGTAGACCGGCTGCTGAAGTACCACCCGGAATCCGCCGGGGGGATGATGACTACCGACTTCATCTCGGTGCCAGCCACGGCGACCGCCGGCGAGATCTGCGCGCTAATAAAAAGCCGGAGCGAGTTGCCGAAAAATTTATGGTCGATTTTCCTGGTGGATGCGGAGGGAAAGCTATCCGGACAACTCCCGATCGTATCGCTGATCGCCGCCGACTCCGCCACCCTGCTCGAGGCGGTGGCAGATCTTGATCCGCCGAAGGTCATGCCGGACGCCGACGTCTCCGAGGTTGCGGTCACGATGGCCGACTACAACCTGGCGGTGCTGGCAGTGGTGGACGAGGAGTACCGGATCCTTGGCGCCGTCACCGTCGACGACGTCCTCCCGCGCACGCTCTCCAACTCCTGGCGGCGGAGGCAGGAGATGCTGGAGGATCGATAAGGAGCGTTCCCCTGCTCTATCCGCCAGAACCCAGCCTGACGAAACTCAGCACCATCAGCGCCACTGCCATAACCAGATATACCCGGAGAACGACCAAAACGAAGGTCTTCCCCTTCGAGCTGGCAGGACGGTGCAGGAGCGCCGACGCCGGCATAGACCACGAGATACGGGCCTGCCGATCGACCTTTGCACGCGGCTTGCGAATCTGTCCCACCGCAACTGCCACGGTTGAGATAACAACCAACAACGACGTCCCCACCAGCAGCTCTCCTACCGGAACGCTGGGAAAGATGGTGACAAGCGTCAAGATCAGCGAAAGCTGGAGTAGAACCGCAACGATCAGAGTCGCAACCACGTTCAGCCAACCCGGATTGACCCACGGGCCAAGGATCTCCCGGTCATTGCACAGAAGCAGCAGAAAGGCGAGGGCGCTCGGAAGAAGCACTCCCGCCAGCACCTGGACGGCCAAATTGACCAGGCTCAAAGGCAAGCTCGGGATGAGCACGATGGCGGCCGCGGCCAGTACCATGCCGATGTACGTGAGATAAAACCCCTTTGCCTCCCTGAATGGCGTATTGAGCGACTGGTCCACTCCGAAAAGGTCGCCGATCGCATACGACGTAGAGAGCGTGACCGTAGCCGCCCCGATCAAAGAAGCCTCGAGCAGTACGATGGCAAACATGGTCCCCGCGAGCGGGGCCACCCGGTGGGCAAATCCGGCAGCGATCGCTCCTGCGCTTCCGAAGGAGCCAGCTGTTGCCCCGGCAAACGCCGCTGCGGCAGCGATCATCACCGCCGCGGCTGCCGCATTGGTGACGATCGCGCCGATGAAGGTATCAGCTCGCTCGTACCTGATCCACCGCGGGGTTATCCGCTTGTCGATCACGTTCGACTGCTGGAAGAAAAGCTGCCAAGGGGCGATGGTCGTGCCAACGATGCCGATGATGAAGATGGTTGCCGTGGCGGTCAGCCCCCCTTTCACCTGGGGAATGAAAGCTCCGGCTAGCGCCTGGCCGACATGAACCCGGGTCATTCCCATGAGCGGAAAGACGAGAAGGCTCACCATGACCAGAAAAAGCATGAAGCGCTCCCAGCGCTCGAACCGGCCGGTCATCACCGCCGCCACGAGCACCAGGGCGGTAAGCGTCACCGAGATCACCGGAGGGATCCCAAAAAAGCCCAAAGCGTACCGCATCCCGATGAACTCCGTCACCAGGGTCAAGAAATTGAGCACGAAGAGATCGACAACCGAAAACGCCGCCCAAAAGCGCCCAAAGCGTTCGCGCAATAGCCGGCCATGGCCGACACCGGTGACGGCCCCGAGGCGAACTACCATCTCCTGCGCAACAGCGAGGACCAAAACCAGCAGCGGCAATGTCCACAACAGCGTCGTGCCGTAGGCCTGTCCAGCCTGCGCATAGGTGGTAATTCCGCCAGCGTCGTTGTCCCCGACCATGACGATTATTCCCGGTCCCGCTATGGCGGCAAGCGCCAGTAGCCGCCCCTTCAGGGAGGGAGAACCCCTTAGGTCGCTTGCAGAGATCTTGCCAAGACCACCCTTGATGATGGTTTCCTGGCCCTCGCTTGGCAGAACGGAACGACCGTTGGCGGTATCAAGGTCTCGCACGGCCCCGACCTCCTTAACATTTCACACATCTTCGACGGAAGAACTCGATTACGGGTTAGGTATGAGTAACAGAGGTGAGGCGGTACTTGAGGGTTCTAAGCGCACAACCACCTCCTCGTCGAAGTCGGAAACGTATCAGCAGATCATCGTAGATTGAGTCTAGCCGCCAGATCCGGTAGCGCTGCCTGCCTGCGGCTTTCGTCCGAAAACCACCGAAGCCTCCGCAACCACCGGACTCGAGTCGATGGCTTCGAAGCCAGCATCGGCGAACATCGCCAGCCACCGTTCGCGAGAGACCGGCTTCTCTTGCACCCGGAAGAGATAGCGGATAGCGTTCTTCGCAATACGCCAATAACCCCCGACTCCCTTGCTGGCGAGAAGTTTGATCTTTCCCGCGATCACCTGCCGGTCGGAGCTGGTCGCACCGCGGCCGAACATCATGTCGCCAATGACCAAGCGTCCACCTGGCTCCAACCAGTTAAAACAGAGCTTGACAACCTTCGCCTTGCTGGCATCGCTCAGATGATGAAGGACGTAGTTGGAGACGATCACGCTCGCCTCCCCTTGGGGAAGCGAAAGCGTCTCAAGCGCAGAGACCCGCCCTGAGACGTTGTCCATCCGCTCCAATCTGGCCCTCTCCAGCATCCGGTCTACCATACGGCCGGAGATATCGACACCCAACACCGACTTGGCAAACGGCGCCACCTCGAGAGCCACCTGCCCCGATCCGCACCCAAGGTCAACAACGCGGTCCTCGCTCCCCACCGACGCAATCGCCACCACTGCTTCAATCACGCGCTCGAGCCCCGGGGACGCCTCGTGCTCCCAGGAACCGACGCGCCGTTGCCACACGGTTCGTTGGAGAAAGATGCCAAGCCGTTCTGAAAAGTTCACCGGGACAGTTTAGGTGTAGTTCGGGGCCTCGCGCCGACTGGGCCGCTCCCGGAGGGCAAGAGATCCAAAGAGAAGCGCCGCAACGCCCAAAGCGGCCGCTCCTACGATAAAACCCCAAGAAGGATCGAAGTGCGCCACGATCAGGCCAATGATCGGAGCACCGATCGGAGTGGTCCCCAAGAGCCCGAAAGTAAACAGTGCCATCACCCGGCCACGCATCGCAAATTCGGAGTTGAGCTGGAGCGTAGTGTTGATAAGCGCGTTGAATGCGATCGACATAGCCCCGAGCGCGACCAGAGACAGCTCCGCCATCCCAAGAACGTGGATCGCTCCGACCGAGAGCAATGCCGCGGCAAAGAAGGTCGAGGTAAGCGCCAGGGTTTTCACCGTCGCGGGCCGCTTGAGAGAGGCTGAGAAGAGCGCTCCTCCGATGGCGCCGAGACCGAAAAGCGACATAAACTCCCCCACCCTGGCTGCTCCACCCCGGTACGAGACGGTGGCAAGAACCGGGATGGTGACTTGGAAGTTGAAGGCAAAAAGTCCGGCTACAAGCAGAGCTGCCAGGCTGACCAGCAAGATTGGCCGCTCGCGGACGTAGGAGAGGCCTTGGCGAATCTGTCCGGCTTCCCGGGGAACGGACTTGGCCGGAAAGAGCTCGGCTGTCGACATCATCTTGAGCGCCACCAGCACCGCCACATAAGAGACCGAGTTCAGCAGAAAACCCCAGGCGATGCCGAAGCTGGCGATGATTACCCCGACTACGGCCGGACCGAGCGCTCTCGCCAGGTTAAAGTTCGCCGAGTTGAGGCTGACCGCGTTCTGTAGGTGATCCCGGCCCACGAGCTGCTGGACAAAGGCTTGCCGCGCCGGATTGTCGAAAGCGTTAACGATCCCGAGCATGAGCGAGAAAGCGACAACCCACGAGAGAGTCATCCAACCAGCCTCGATAAAAAGAAACATCGCCAAAGCCACCACCAAAAACGAACTCTGGGTGATGAAAATGAGACGGCGCTTGTTGAGGCGGTCCACAAATACCCCGGCTTGAATCCCAAAAAGGAGCATCGGGAGGAACTGCGCTCCGGTAACTATGCCGAGGTCTGAGGCGCTTCGAGTCATGTAAAGGACTAGAAAGGACAGCGAAACCGACTGCATCCAGGTTCCGGTGCCGGAGATTAGCTGGCCAATGGTGTATAGCCGGAAGTTGCGAACCTTTAACGAGGCAAACGCGGTCGATCTCCAACCACGGATCGACTCAAGCACGCAAACTCCTTTACCTATACAAGCAAGTCTACCACCAACCGCGTCACAACTAGCCTGGTTGCACCATGTGTGGGCGGTTCTCTCAAGTCGTTAGCAGATCGGAGCTGTCCGAGATCCTTCCCGAGCTGCCCCAGAGCTCGCTGAGCCTATTTTGCGAGCACCAGCGGTCTGGCATCGCTCCTACCGATGTCGCTCTCGCGCTCGCCAACGGCGGCGGGGCAGTTGTGGCCATCCCGGTACGTTTCGGCTTCCGGATCTCCCCAACGCTCACCGTGATCAACGCCCGAAGCGAGACCGCACGAACCAAACGCTCCTTCAGCCTCGCGATGCAAGAAGGGCGGATTGTGGTACCGATGAGCGGCTTCTTCGAGTTTGCCCGCGAGGGAAGGCGGTCGATCCCCTACTTCTTCTCGGCACCAGCCGGACCGCTGCTGGCAGCGGCGATCCTCGATTCGGAACACAGCGGCATGGCGATACTCACCCGCGAGGCTCGCGAACCGGTCAGTCCGATCCACGACCGGATGCCGGTCATCCTCACCCCCGAGAACGCCATGGAGTGGCTTGGAGAAGGTGCGATCTCCGGATGGTCGCCGGAGATCGTGGGCCGGCGTGCCGAAGGCGGCCTCAGTTCGCCGAGTCGAGACGGCCAGGAGTTACTCGCCTTGGATCCAAACGTTCCACGAACTCCTTGACCGACCGAGCGATCCCCAGCGGGTCGAGGCCGCACTCGGCCAGGATCTCATCCGGGACTCCGTGGGGGATGTACTGCTGTCCGATCCCCAGGTGAAGCAGCCTTACGTCTAGATTCTCCTCGGCGATGCGGGAGCCGATGAACATCCCCGCCCCTCCAAGCACAACGCCATCCTCGACAGTAATAACCATTTCCGCCCGTGAAAGGAGGTCGATCAGCACCGGATCCAGCGGCCGGATGACCCGCGGGTCCACTACTGTCGGGTCGAGCCCATCGCCGGCAAGCACCTCGGCTGCGATCAGCGCCGGATAGAGCAGCTTTCCGATCCCAACGATTACCAAGGCCTCTCCACCCTGGTGGACGATGCGTGCCGCCATTCCCGAGCCAACATCACCGCCAACCTGCTCGACCCCCGGCGTCTTCGGGAAGCGCACCGAACTCGGGCCCGGCAGTGATACCGCCTCCCTGAGCTGAACGCGCAGTTCGCCAACTGACGAGGGAGCAAACACGGTCAAGTTGGGAACGGCGAGCATCTGGCTCAGGTCGAGAATCCCATGGTGGCTTGGGCCGTCGTCACCGGTGACTCCCGCCCGATCGATGACGAAGGTAACTTTCAAGTTGTGAAGGCCAACATCCAAATTAACCTGGTCGAAGGCTCGAGACATGAAGGTAGAGTAGATCGCCACCACCGGGTGGAGGCCGGCCATCGCCATCCCGGCGGCGGCGGTGACCGCGTGCTGCTCGGCGATGCCGACGTCAAAGAAGCGATCGGGAAACTCCGCTTGGAAATTGAGGAAGCCGACCGGCCCCCCCATGGCGGCGGTAACCGCCACCAACCTGTCGTCCTTCCGGGCAAGCTCGACGATCTCGGAGGCGAACGCCTCGGTATAGGAGCATGGCGGCATCCCGTCGATCTCCTGGATCGAGTGAGGAATCTTTAGATCGTGCATCCTCTGGATCTCGTCATCCTCTGCCGGCCCGTACCCGCGCCCCTTCTCGGTAAGCACGTGGACCACGATCGGGCCATCCCACTCCTTGGCACCGGCAAGCGCATAGACGAGTTCCCGGATGTCGTGCCCATCGATCGGGCCGGTGTAGCGAACTCCAAGCGCCTCGAAGAAGACCCTCGGTTCGATCGCCTCACGCAAAGCCGAGGTCACGTTGGCGAGCGAACTCGCCGCCAGCGTACCGACCTTGGGAATCTCGGCAATCACCCGCTTGATCCGGTTCCGCGCCTGGATGTACGAGGGGTTGAGGCGGAGCTTGGTGAGCGATGAGGAGAGCCGCGATACCGTTGGGGCATACGACCGGCCGTTGTCGTTCCAGACGATCACTATCGGCAGCTTCCGATGGCCAATGTTATTGAGCGCCTCATAAGCCATCCCACCGGTTAGCGCGCCGTCGCCAACCACCGCAACCACCCGGCGCCCATCTCCCCGTGACTGGAAGGCGGCGCTCAACCCGTAGGCGTAGCTAAGGGCGGTGGAAGCGTGGCTGTTTTCGATCCAATCGTGCGCCGACTCGCGCCGGTTTGGATACCCGGAGAGCCCTCCCCGCTTCCGGAGCGTATCGAAATCGCCGTTGCGCCCGGTGATCAGCTTGTGCGGGTAGCTCTGGTGGCCGGTATCGAAGAGGATCGCGTCGTGGGGAGAGTCAAAGACGACATGAAGGGCGAGCGTCGCCTCGACGATCCCCAGGTTCGAGCCGAGGTGTCCACCGTTTCTGAGGACCGTCCCGATGATTCGGTCGCGGATCTCCTGGGCAAGCGCCTCAAGCTCGAGCGTGCTCATAGCGCGCAGATCGGATGGTCCGCTCAAATTGTTCAGACTATAAGAACCCATACCACTTCCAAATAGACGAGCCAATCTTATCCGGCGCCCCCCGAGAGAGTGAAGTCACCATCCCCCGCGACCTCAAACTCCGCTCATTCCGATAGAGCGTAGCTGGGGCATTCTGCCCCGGTTCCGGCGGTACTCATGCCTCCCGGTCGACAACGAAGGCGGTGAGCTCCGCCAACGCGACTCGGGCTTCGCCGGAGATGGGAAGCCGATCGAGGACGTTCACCGCCTCCTCGAGAAGCGCATCGATCCGGTCCTCCAGTCGCTCCAGCGCTCCGGAGCCGGAGATCAGCCGCTGGAGGATCCCAATCTCATCAGGACCAAGCCCTGGCTGGCCAAAGTGCTCGTCAAAAATAATCCGTTCCTCCGGCGAAAACTCCCCCCGGGCCAGGGCAACCAATAGCGTCGGCTTCCCTTCCCGCAGGTCGTCGCCGACCGGCTTTCTGGTGACCGCAACGTCGCCAAAGGCCCCAAGAATGTCATCCTTAAGCTGGAAGGCCAACCCCAGCGGGACGGCAAACTTGGAGATGCGCGCCAAGGCGCTATCAGTCGCACCGCCTAAAGCGGCACCGATGTGCATCGGCCGCTCGATGGTGTACTTTGCCGACTTGTAGATTGCGGTGCGCTCTGAGCGCTCGATGCTGGACTCACGCATAACGCCGCCCGCAATATCCAGGTATTGACCCAGATTGACTTCGATCTTGAGCTCGGAAAAAACTTGGCGGGGCAGGATCCCAAGGGGCAAGAACATCCGATCGGCCAGCGCGAAGGCAAGATCGCCAGCAAGGATCGCCATCGCGTTCCCAAAGTGCTCCGACGATCCCCGCATCGCCTCGCGCCGATGGTCCATCTGGTATCGTTGCTGAACACTAGGCTCACCTCGCCTGGTGGCCGAGTTGTCCATGACGTCGTCGTGGATCAGGGCAAACGTGTGGAGAAACTCTAGACCGGCCATCGCCCGCGCGAGCAGTGGACTTTCCCGGTCTACCCCGAAGCCGATCGCCGCCCAATAACAGAAGCTTGGCCGGAGCCGCTTGCCTCCGGAACCGATAAATCTTCTCAGAGCAAATAGCGGGTCGCGGAATTGGGGATCGACCCTGCCCCAGCGATCGATCTCCTCTTCGATGACTCCCTCGAGGATACGGTCAGCTGTCGTGGAGGCCACTGTCAGTGCAGCCGGCGCCCGTGAAGGCAGCAGCTGCTCGGGAATGAGAGCTTGCGCCGCTTCGCCATCTAGAGACAAACCAAACTCCTTCGCGAGGCTCCATCCAAAGGGACCCGGGCTTCCGCACCCATGACCAACCAAACCCCGCCAGCAGATCCCCCACCCTGGCCCGGTTGAGGATCTCCGTATCCCTCGAGATGGCTCATAATCTACCAGCTTAACTTGCCCCGCTTCGTTAATGCCGATCAATCGCCCGCGCACCGCCTTGAACTGGGCACTTAGCCTTGCCGACCTTACCTTCTACCCGCTTAGCGGTGGCAAGGGGTAGTATCTCCGCCTAGAAGCGGGTTGGAGGGTGACCAGTGTTGGATCCAGATCTTGCAAGACAGGTGCTGGAACGTGCGCTTGCCAATGGGGGAGATTTTGCCGAAATATTTTTCGAACGCAGCGAGACCGCTTCCGCAAGCATCGACAACCGCAAGATCGGCAGCGTCGCCGACTCCACTTGGATCGGGGCCGGGATCCGCGTAATCATCGGGGAGTCCACCGGCTTCGCCCACACCGCCCACATCAGCCAAGCTGGCCTGATGCGGGCAGCCGAGACCGCCTCCCAGATCGCCCGCTCATCGAGGAGAACGCCGGCGGTGCTGGACGCTGCACGCCTTGTAAGGGACGAGCGAAGCATAACCGGAACACACAAGCAGCGTGGGATCGATCTCCTGCAGCAGATCGACGAGTTGGCCAGGTCGCGGGCGGCGGCGATCACCCAGGTCTCCGCCAGCTTCTCGGCCACCAAGCGGGAGGTAGTCATCGCCAACTCGCTCGGCCGCTACGTCCACGACTCGCGGTGGAGGTCGCGGGCGGTTGCAGTGGCCGTGGCAAAAGGTGATACCGGCCTGCAGACCGGTTATGAGGTCCTTGCCCGATCGGTGGACTTCGACACTTTCCTCGCTGAATTCGACCCCGCCGTTCTGACCGGCACCGCTGTCGATCGAGCCGTCACCAAGCTCTCCTCGCGGCCCGCACCCGCCGGGGTGCTTCCAGTAGTGCTAGCCAAAGGGTCGGGAGGAATCCTCTTCCACGAAGCTTGCGGGCACGGCCTGGAGGCCGACCATATCGTCAAGAACGCCTCCGTCTACGCCGGGAAACTCGGGCAGCAGGTAGCGTCCAGCCTGATCACACTGGTAGACGATGGCAGCATCGACCGCGAGTGGGGAACCTTCGCCGTCGATGACGAGGGCAACCCTGCCCGGCGAAACACGCTCATCGAAAATGGCGTGCTGGTCGACTACATGATGGACTACCGGAGCGCCCGATCCTTCGATCACGAGCCACGCGGAAATGGGCGCCGTGAAGACTACCGTTCGCTGCCGATGGTACGGATGACGAATACCTTCTTGCTCCCAGGAGACTCCGACGCCGCGGAGATCATCTCCTCTACCAAACGCGGCGTCTACGTAGCGGCACTCTCGGGGGGTCAAGTCAACACCACCACCGGGGACTTCGTCTTTGGCACCCAGGAGGCCTACCTCATCGAAAACGGCCAGATAACTGCGCCAATTCGCGACACCCAGCTGATCGGCAATGGACCGGCGGTCCTCCAGGAGATCGACGCGGTCGCCAGCGACTTCGGCATGACCCCGGGAACCTGCGGCAAGGACGGGCAGTCGGTACCGGTGGGAACCGGTCAGCCAACACTCCGCATCCGATCGATCACGCTGGGAGGAACGAGCAGTGCCTGAGATCCTGGAGATCGCTAGAGCAATGGCGGCAACGGCCCGCACGGGCGAAGAGGTCGAGGTGGTGATCGGCCGCGGAGTCGAGACCGAAATTCGCGTATATCGAGGCGAGATCGAGAGCTTGACCCAGGCCAGCTCGGCCGATGTTGGCATCCGGGTCATACTGGGCCACCGGGTTGGCTTTGCCACCGCCGGCTCCCTTGACCAAGGGGAGCTTGCGCGAACGTTGGAAAAAGCCAGGGAGAACGCCGGATACGCGCTCGAAGACCCGGCAAGCGGCCTAGTCCGGCCGGACGGCTACCCGTTTTGCCAACTCGGCCTCGCTTCGCCCCGATATGGGGATGCGACTTTGGAGGAGAAGATTCTCCTTGCCAAGGAGACCGAGCGGGGACTCGCCGCCTACGATCGGCGGATTGCGTACGTCCAGCACACCGCGTACGCCGACTCGCGCAGTGAGTTCGCTATCGCCACGTCTACTGGGGTAGAGGTGCACCAGGACCGCACTACCGCCTATCTCGGATCCGAGGCGATCGCCGAGGATGGAACCGTGCCGCAGACCGGCTTCGGCTACTCGGCAGGCAGGGCTCTTGCCGATCTCGATTCAGAGGAGGTGATCGGCGAAGCTGCCGCACTCGCCATCGATCTTCTTGGCGCACAAAAGCCGGATTCTGGACGAATGCCGGTGCTTTTCTCACCGCGGATGGCGGCGACACTGCTATCGCTCGTTGGCGGAGCCCTCTCGGCCCAGTCGGTGAGCCGCGGGCGGTCAATCTTCTCTGACCGGGTTGGCGAACAAGTCGCCGCGGCTTCAGTCACCCTCACCGATGACCCAACCGATCTCCGGTTCTTCCGTGCCTCCAACTTTGACGGCGAAGGTCTTGCCACCCGGAGAAACCAGCTCATTACCGATGGAATCCTCACTGAGCTGCTGTTCGATAGCTACAACGCTCGCGAGCAGGGCAGGACCTCCAACGCTGCCGCACTCCGGGGAGCGTCGTCGACACCCGTCCCGGGGGCGAGGGCTCTTGCCCTGTGCCCCGGTAAGCAACTACCAGAAGAGATCATCTCCGGCATCGCCGATGGCCTGCTTGTCCTCTCGATGTCCGGCGTACACTCAGGCGTCAACCCGGTCTCCGGAGACTTCTCCGTTGGAATCGAAGGAAGAAGGATTCGGAACGGTGCGCTTGCGGAGCCGATCCGCGAGGCCACGCTATCTTCTACGCTGCTTCGGATCTTGGGAGGGGTTTGTGCGATCGGATCGGACATCCGCTTCCTCCCCTCAGCTGCGGCCGGCATGAGTCTGCTAATTGACGAGATGACCTTGGGCGGAAGCTGATTGCCTCACCGGATCGACCTTCACACTCACTCCTACGCCTCGGGCGACTCTACCACTACGGTCGAGGAGTTCGTGGCGGCGGCTGGCGGAGTATCGATGGTAGCGGTAACCGACCACAACGAGATCGAAGCCGCTTTGGAGATCCGGCAGGCGTTACCGATACCGGTGATCGTCGGCGAGGAGGTATCCACCGCCGACGGCGACCTGATCGGGCTCCTGCTTCACCAGCGGATTCCGCCGGGATGGAGCGCCATTCGAACTGCGAGCGCCATCCGTGAACAGGGTGGGCTGGTGTACGCTCCCCACCCCTTTGACCGCAGGCGCCGGTCGCTCAACCACGCAACGCTCAACGCCCTTTTTGCTGCAACCCTCCTCGACATCGTCGAAGTGGCGAACTCAAAGGAACTTGCTTTCAACAGCGAGGCTGCGAGCGCGGCGCAACGCTTCTCCGTGGTTGCCGCCGCCGGCTCCGACGCTCACGTCCCAGCCGCCGTCGGCAGCTCTTTCACCGAGGTCGAATCCTTGCCCGACGAAGAGATGGATCCGCGGTCACTGATGGCCGCACTAGCTGTCGGACGGGTGCAGTGGTCAAGCTGCGATCCGGCACGCCCCTATGTGAGCCGGATAGTCCCCGGCAGCCTCCGAAATTAAGCAGCCCCCTCGCCGGAGCTGGACGGCTTGGATGCGGTTTCGGAACTGGACGGCTTGGATGCGGTTCCCGTACTGGTGCCCGAAGAAGGGGAAGAAGCCGATTTGCTTCCACGCGAGTCGGTCTTGTAGAAGCCTGATCCCTTGAAGACGATCCCCACGCCGCTGAACACCTTGCGCAGCGGTCCGCCGCAGGCTGGGCAGAGCTCCAGAGGGTCGTCGTGGAATGACTGGACCACCTCAAGGTGCTCGTCACAACTTTTGCACGCGTACTCGTAAGTCGGCATCTCACCTCCAAGTCGTTAGCACTCCTGGCCATTGACTGCTAAACAAAGTCTAGCAACGGCGATCTTGCCAACCCGCAGGCGACAGGTAAACTGGCCGAGGAGCCAAGGAGTAGGAGCGTTCGATGAGTCGACTTAACAAGGTGGTTATCCCAGCCGCCGGTCTTGGCACCCGCTTCCTCCCCGCTACCAAGGCACAGCCGAAGGAGATGCTACCGGTCGTCGACAAGCCCGCGATCCAGTACGTAATCGAAGAGGCGGTCAGCCTTGGGCTGACCAACATCCTGGTTGTCACCGGGCGGGGCAAGCGGAGCATCGAGGACCACTTCGACCGCTCTCTCGAACTCGAACACCTTCTCCAAGCCCGGGGAAAAAGTTCCGACTTGGAGCTGGTGTACCAGATCTCCCGCATCGGAAACATCCACTACATCCGCCAGGGTGAGCCGAAAGGGCTTGGGCACGCCGTCCTTGCCGCGGCCGATCACGTTGGGCGCGACGCCTTCGTAGCGATGCTTGCGGACGACATCATGTCCCCTGATTCTCCCCTGCTCAAGGAGATGCTGGCCGCCCACTACCAGACCGGCGCGAGCGTACTGTCGTTGATGGAGGTTCTGCCGGAGCAGATCGGGCTGTACGGCTGCGCCCAGGTGACCGATCGCGAAGACTCCCTGGTCGACATCCAGTCCGTGGTAGAAAAACCCGAGCCGTCCGCAGCCCCTTCGAACCTGGCGATCACTGGCCGGTACATCTTCACCCACGGCATCTTCAATGCTCTCCGCGAGACCAAGCCCGGGCGCGGCGGCGAGATCCAGCTCACCGACGCCATCCAGATCCTCGCCGGGCGTGAGCCGGTCGTAGGAGTGATCTTCGAGGGTGGCCGGTACGACATCGGAGACAAGATCGACTACCTACGCGCAGTCGTTGAGCTGTCGCTGCAACGCCCGGATATTGGACCCGCCTTCCTGCCCGAACTGCAGGCAGTGCTCGAGGCCTACTCGAAAGAGATTCCCAGTGATATCGCTGACTGAAGCGCAGGCCTTCACATTCTCGAGACTTCGTTCCCTGCCCGAAGTCGAGATAGAGGCCGCATCTGCGGTCGGCTACTACTTAGCCGGTCCGGTTGTGGCGGTCACCGACGTTCCGCCATTCGCCAATACTGCGGTAGACGGGTACGCGCTCCGTTTCGAAGAAGCCGCCAACCCACCCACACGGCTGCACCTAGCTGGCGAGATCGCAGCCGGAGCAACCTCTCAAGGAGTGGAGCTGGCCCCAGGTTCCACGGTTCGCGTGCTTACCGGCGCCCCGCTCCCCGCGGGCACCTCGGCCGTCGTGATGGTGGAGGATACTCGGCTTGACGGAGACACGGTCTTGGTGACGAAGACGCTCCGCGAGGGGGAGAATATCCGGGAGGCCGGAAGCGACATCGTCCAGGGCGCCTCGCTCTTTCGCGCCGGCACCAAGATCACGCCGGCCATCCTCGGAGTCCTCACTTCCATCGGCGTCAAGAAGGTAGCGGTCTTCGGTAAACCCCGGGTCGGCGTCATCTCCACCGGGGACGAGTTGAGCGACGAGAGTCAGCTTGCCCCGGGAAAGATCTACGACTCCAACCGCCCCACCCTGCTCGGGCTGGTAGCCGAGGCAGGGGCAATTCCGGTAGATCTGGGTAGGATCCGAGACGACAAGGCTCTGCTGTCGGCGGCTTTCTCGCAGGCCGCCAAGGACCTTGACGCCGTCATCACTACCGGAGGCGTGAGCGTCGGAGATTACGACTACACCAAGGTCGTCCTCGAAGAGCTCTCGGGAGGAAGCATGCGCTGGATGCAGGTTGCCATCAAGCCAGCCAAGCCGTACGCCTTTGGCTACATCGGTGGAACCCCTCTCTTCGGCCTCCCTGGCAATCCAGTCTCGTCAGTAGTGAGCTTCGAACTCTTCGTTCGACCGGCGCTGCTCATGCTCCAGGGTGCGTCGGTCGTCAAAAGACCGGTCGTTCTCGCCACAGCTACCACAGCTTTCCGCCGGCACCAGGACGGAAAACTTCATTTCAACCGGGCGCTGGCAAGTGCGACTTCCGAAGGAGAGCTGAAAGTGGGTGCGGTGGGCATTCAGGGCTCCCACGTACTCTCCGGGCTTGCCGGGTCGAACTGTCTCGCGCTCATTCCTGACGGCGAAGGTGCCGCAGTCGGAGATCGGATCAAGGTAATGCTGACAGGCGAGATTCGCGGAGATCAATAGCTTGGAGATCGTTGAGGCGGTCAGAAACCGCCTTAAAGAGCTTGGCTCGAAGGACAATGTGGTCGCTTTTGAAGTTTCGACGCACACCGCCGCTGAGGCTGCAGCTGCGGTTGGTTGCAGCGTCGAAGAGATCGCCAAAACCATAGTCTTCCAAGGAGAGGCCGATCCGGTGCTGGTGGTGACCATCGGCTCCAAACGGATCGACCGCAACTCCCTCGGCACTTCCATCGGAGTTCGCCTTCGCTCGGTCGGTGCAGAATATATCCAGTCCCGGCTCGGAATGACCCCGGGTGGGGTGACCCCACTCCTTGACGTCAATGCCCTTGTCGTCTTCGATCTCGCCTTGGAGGGCTTTCCCAGCGTTTGGGTCTCCGCCGGAACCCCAAACCACGTGTTAAAGGTAAACGGAGCGACACTCAGGAAGCTCCAGCCGGCAGCGTTGTGGATGCCGGTACCCGGACTAGATTAGCCAGCGGGGTAGCGGCAGATTTAGGACCTGCCTTACCATCGGCTGTGCCAACTTGACGGGCGCGTTGGCCGCAAGTAGCCGATGCCATGCAGCAAGCCTCTGTATGCCATCGGAGTTGTCCGGATCTGTTGGGACGTCGATATCCAGCGGATTGCAGACCAAGCTAAGCTGGCCCTTGCTCCGGACAATGTCGATCGCGCGGCCCTGGTTGGGCCAGTCCATGATCGACCCTGTAGTCAGCTCGTAAAACCCGGAGCCATCGCCGCGCCTTAGCAGTTTGACTTGGTGCTGGTGGGTATGGCCGTTCAGATAGAGGATCACATTCGGGAAACGGAGCAGTGTCCGGGCCAACCAGTCTTGTCCTAGGTACTCTTCCGCGAGCGCGCGCTGGTTGTTCATGGTGTGCAGCGGGTGGTGACCAGAGACCACGATGAGGCGATCGATCCCAGTACCCGCCACCGGCTCCCCCGCCTCGTCCCAATGGGCAGTGGAGTAGGACTCAAGCACCCGGACAAGCCATCGCGCCTGCTCCGGTGCGATCGCTCCGCTAGCCGCGCCAGAGGCGTAAGCAGTGTCCAGCGCGACCAGCACGACCTCTTCGGAAAGCGCAGCCTCATAGTAAAGGATCTCCGAACCCTGCGAAACGCCGTGACCCTGGGGAACACCTGGAGCCGACCACAGCGCATCGGCGATATCCCGCCGGCCGATCAAGCGCCGACGAGCATCGAGGGAGACTTCGCGCGCGGTTCCCGAGGTGAAAAGTTCCGCGGGGCGATCGAGCGCCGAACCCAAGGGATCTTCCATCGACTTTGGGGGACCCACCTGCTTGAGCGAGCCCTTCGCAATCGCATCCAGCTCCGCCATCGCCGGAGAGACCCCCTGTACCAAAAGCTCGTGGTTGCCGTTTACAAAATACCAGGGGATGCTGATCCCTTCCGAGACGAAGGCATCGAAGGCCTGCTCGAGCAGGCCTTCGACCGAAGGAAACGAGAACTCGCGCTTGTAGATGTCGCTTCCGGCGCCTGGATCGGGGTGCCAGAAGAGGCCATCGGCAAAGCCATCGGCGTAAACGTACGACCGGTCGCGGTCTCCGCTCTCGATGCAGACACTACCGCCGCCAAAGACGGCAAGGAAGTTGGAAAACTCGTTGACCTGGGCGTTGTCGATGGCATCTCCGGTAAACACCGCCACTTCGAACCCCTCTCGAACCCGCTCAGTTTCGTTGATGGTCCGGATCATTGCAGTCAGCGCAGCGGCTACCAGAAACTCCTGCGGGCGGTACCCAGGGATCAACTCCGACCAGGCAGGATCGCCCGCGAACTGGTTAACCCATTCGTAGCGAGCGGGAGACTTGCAATCGGCAAGCTGGGAGTCGGACAGGTGGAAGATCCTTCCGACTAGGCGGCCCTCGACCCCAATCTCCCGAGCCGGAAGTCTGATCAAGCGATGAAAGTTCCGGGTGCTAGAGACAGTGTTGCCCGGGCTGCCACCCTCGATAACCACTTCGAACCGACCCATGGGCCACCTCCTGGCAGCCAAACTAAACAGCGCAGGTGTCAGCAGCCAGAAGTCTAGGTGAACGATGGGCTAAGCCACATGGCTGGAACCGTCTGATTCGTCGGGCTAACCAGCCGTCATAGGAGATTCGGAATAGTCATCGGAGCCATTTTGGTTGCGAGATGTTCGTGGAACATCTGCCGTTGCCATCATCAAACCTGAGCCAAAACAAAAATTCCAGAAGCTCTCTGCAGCGTGATCCAGCCGATCGAGTGATCGCTCCTTTACGAAAGAATAGGAATATAAACCAAGAATCTCGACGAGAATGAAATCGTTGCGCTTTCGTACCAGTACCGTGAATCCATTTTTTCGCAAACTTCTAGCAAAGGGCACCACCAGGAATTTATTTTGCCCAGAATCTTTTTCGCGCAAACATTGCCGCAACTCCACCAGCTACGAGGAGCCCCACGGGCAACTGCCATGGCCAACCGCTCGATCTTCGGGTATGACTGCGCTTGTAGCCGCTCCTCTCCACGGACGTGCTGACTTTTGATGATGTTTGCCTCGATGAGTTGCCATTACCTGGATGCACGGGTGACGACGACGTGCCACTGCTGAGCGAGCCAACTTTCAGAACTGGAATGGGAACAACCGGAGCGGGCACTCCGAGAAGTGCGCTCGGGCCAACCGTCGTACCGGCAGCGGTGCGTGGCACAGTTGATGTAGTAGTTGGCGCAGTTGATGTAGTAGTTGGCGCAGTTGATGTAGTAGTTGGCGCAGTAGATGTAGTAGTTGGCGCTAACGCCGTTACCGATACAGTCTGCACCGGCTGTACAGGAGTCGGGGAGGACAGCCCCACCCGATCCACGGCCTGGACCGCGAACCCATAACTATTCCCAGCTGAGAGATCCAAGCTCGCCGAGTTCGCCTCAGTCGAAAGCACCGGCGCCAGTACCCCGCCATTCACCGACTCGTAGACCGTGAAGCTAGCGATCCCTGCTGCTGAGCTTCCCGACCACGATAAACTGAACACTCCCGGTCGGGTTGACGCCGGCAATGGACCGAGGTTGACGGTCGGCGGGGCTTCGTCAAGGGTTCGCGTCACTGGTGCGGTTTCCACTGCCGGATTGAAGTCAAAATTGACGCTGGCCGACTCGGTAACAGAAGTTCCCGAGGGCAAACCGCTAACCGGCGTAGCAGTAAACGAAACCCACCCTTCGCTCTGCGGAGTCGGAGCCGTAACGGGAGCAGGCTGCAGATCGACACCGTCCATCATCCAAGAGATGGTCCGGGTTCTTGGATCGTAGATGACCTGTGTGCCCGGGAAGGAGGTCTGCGAAGAACTCCCAAACTGTAGGCTGCTAGCATCAAGTCCCGGCGCGAGCGCGACCGATACCCTCACATTCTCGGCAGTTGCCGAACCATCATTTTGGAAGTTAACTACGTAAGTAATCGGCTGCGGAGTGAGCCACCCTCCGCCACCAACACCGACCGGTGAAGCTGAGATGCTGTTCGGATCCTCGCTATTTGCCTCCCTGGTGTTGGTAGCACATGGCGAGAACCATGACGGCACTGGATCAGCTGGTGCAAATGCCGTCTGATTGGACGGATTTATCTGGTTGATCAAGTCGTAGTAGTGCAAACCCTCCAGCCAGTGTGCGGCTTGATTAACCTCGGAATTCGGCGCAGGAAATCCCGTGGTAGACCCGGTTAAGAGGTATTGAACTGCTGCACTCAAGTACAGGTTGTTGCCCTGTCCTGGACCTCCAACGAGAGTCGACTGTGCAAATTCTCCGGCGTAGTTGACGTGATTATCTATGTAGCTGAAGAAACCCTCGCTTGGCGGAATAGGCAGTGTATCCAGTGCAGCCTGATTGTTGGAAAAGTAACTTTGAAGAGCGTTGAGCTCCGACTGATTTGGAAACACATCGGGACTCCCTGGAGCAAAAATCGAAGGAAACGAGTTGTGCTGCTCAAGCTGCCCTACGACATCCGGGTTAGCTTTCAAAGAGTTCCATATTTCAATTGGACCGCCACCATAGCTGGTACCTACAGTCGATTTGAACTGCGGTCCAGTAACACTGTTCGGGTTCGGATCATAGTACTGGCCCTGTCCCAAAAACCACTGCGAACGAAGCTGCTCGTAGGCAGAAAACCCTTCCCAAACATCATTGAACTCGGCGTGGTTGATCTGGTTGACCATCCAGTTCGCAGCTGGTCCAAAAAGCGGAATCTTCCCTACCAGGCCAAGCGCGGGGGTTTCGATGGCGTTGGTCGTTGGGTAGGTATTCTGGCCACAGCTCTCACCAGCCTGATAGATTGCGTAGAGCTGCTGGCCGTAGTCGATCTGCTTCGTCCAAAACTCGACCTCATCGCTCACCTTCTGATTCATATTGAAAATGTTTTGCAGCTCGGTTGTCAATCCCGGATTGTACTTCTGTACATCCGCAATCAACTGGTTTTTCGTATCTTCCGGAAGGTTTTCCCACCAACTTGCAGCATTTTTTGACGCGGTCACGTAATTGTCCATATACCAGACGAAGTTCTGGTACTCCCCATCCAACAAAACACTTTCATTGGGGTAGTTGCTCGCGGAAAGCGCTTTATCATAGCTTGCAAGCTGAGTCGGCGACAGCCCAAGCAACGAGCTGAAGTCGAACGCGTCAAGCGTTAGCTTGCCGATCACCGCCGCAGACTCCACGACACTCGCTGGCTGTGATGCGAGTGTGGTCCACTGGCTACCCGTCAAGGTACCTAGCTCCACGGAAGTGAAGTCGATCCCGTCACCCTGTCCGATTTGCGGCGACGGCCCGCCGCCGGTAACCGCGGAGGGCGGAAGCGTCACCGTCCACCCAAGGTCTCCAAGCTGGCCAGCCGTAAGTGGTACAGCTACCATGTCATACCATCCCTCACCTCCGTTGCCGCTGCTGACGATCTCGGTGCCAGGTGGTGCTGATTGCATGTCAAGCGTTGGTTCGGTCGTGATGTAGCTGGGAAAGCCGAAGAAGGCCAGCAAGGTACCGTTCACTGGTCCCGCGTTTTCGACTTGCCAGATATGTGTGGTGGGTATCCCGGGAACCTGTGGGATCAAGTCAACCTGCTTCAGGTTGAACATCGGGATTGCTGCTGGGACGACGACCGGATTGACCGAGGATGCGATGACGTTCCCGGCTGAGTTCATCACCTTAACGGTCTCCAACCCTGCCGGTGCCGACAGGAAGGTAGTAGCCAGGACGGTGCCTCCTTCCGATGGCACCAAGGCCGAGCCAGAGGCCCGCGCAACCACCTGTCCGGTCTGGTCAGTGAGAGTGGCGTAGGATCCCTGCTCAAGCTGGTTTCCAGTGATGGTCACGGTAATCGCACCACTGTCCTGGTTTACCGATACCCCAGCGGTCACCGCTTGGCCTTGGCTCGGAGAAGTGCAGGTAACCGCAGCCGACCCAGCGACTGCGTCGGCATAGTCGCCTTGGTCAGAGTCACCTAAAGCCCAGTAATTTCCGGAAAAGCTGATCGGAAAAGTCCCGGTCGCGAGACAAGTGACTCCAACATCGAGCGCTGTCTGCTGGTAAAAAAGCGGTGGCCAACCGGTTTCAAAAAAGCCGCCATCGCCGTTGCCAAAGTTGTTCCGGACCGCCCCGTTCCAGCCGGAAGCAAAGCCAATCGAACTCACATCCAGTGCAGACGGGTCAAACCCCAGAACCGCATGGATTCCTTCGATTGCCGGAGACATATTGGTGATCGATATCGGGAGCAAGCCCTGTTCCCCAACCGCCAGCGTTTTCGAACCACCTAACGTCACCGGCATGTTGACCTGCTGCAGCGAGAAGTCGGTGGCGGAGGAGAGCAGATAGATGTCGGTCGTTCCCCAAGTGTAGCCCGAAATGGGAGTGGTCAGCGTCAGGTTAGCCCCGTAGGTTCCTGGTGGTAAACCGAGCGCATCGAGATTGAGCACGGAACGCGAGGACGGAGTGCACAAACTGCCATTCATCGACCCCGAACCTGTGACAGTTAGCGGAGAAACGGGTCCTGTAAGCGTTAGCTGCCACTCCCCCTCCACACAGAAGGGAACGTTACCTGCAGGATCCGCCGACATCAGCGCTGATTGCTGCGAGCCCAGCGTCACCACGAAATCGATCCCGGCAACCGACGACCCGGCGGTTGTATTTTCTCCTACTCCGGGGCGCGGAAGAATGTGCGGCCAGATTGCGACCGCAACACCTTCTGCATTTGCCGAAAGTGGGTCGCTAGAGATCAACGGCATGATGCCGGTCTCCAGTCGTGCTATGTTAGCACCCGCACCAAGCGTCACGGTCGCGGTTCCCGGACTGGCCGGAAATGGCACACCGCTCGCAATCGCGTACACCGTCTCTCCTTGTTTTAATCCAGAAAGAGAAGGTGTGAGGCCATCGGCTTCCGTCGTAAGATACCCCAGTACCTGACGCGCCAGCGGATCGTACACGGTGACTCCAACACCGGGGGCCGGGGCACCAGAGGGTGAAACAACCAAAGCTTGGTAAGTGGCGGGCAAGGCGCTAGCTCCGGGTGACGTTGCGTAGGTAAAGACCGATGTCGTCAGGTCTACCGGGCTAACACCACCTGCAGCAACCACGGTAACCGGAACCGTACCGGAACCAGCGGGAACCTCGGCCTCTACAACGGTGTCGGAGGCCACCTGAAAGGATGGTGCGGCTAAATTACCGAAAAACACCCCCGCCGTAGTGGATAACCCTGTGCCGGTTATGGTGACCGTGGTCCCTTCGGGCCCCGACGGCGGCAGGATGCTACTGACTTCAGGAAAGTTCGCGGTGGGGTCAATTTCAAAGTTGGCCTGCATTGACGTCTGGTTAGAGTTGGCGCAGATCCCGGTTGCGAGGCCGTACTGATACCCAGACACGAACGCCTGCGGGTTGTAGCAGGCATTGTTGGCGACCTGAATGGAGTAGGTGCCAGCGGAGTTCGCGGTCACTGCGCCGTAGGAGGGTGTCGCACCACCACCGCCACCGCGGACGAATACGGTTGCATCTGGAACCGGAAGGCCCGTAGTCGCGTCGGTCACAGTCCCAGTCAGAGTGGCAAGATCGCTCTGGACGGAGAGGTTGGCCTGCATTGACGTCTGGTTAGAGTTGGCGCAGATCCCGGTTGCGAGGCCGTACTGATACCCAGACACGAACGCCTGCGGGTTGTAGCAGGCATTGTTGGCGACCTGAATGGAGTAGGTGCCAGCGGAGTTCGCGGTCACTGCGCCGTAGGAGGGTGTCGCACCACCACCGCCACCGCGGACGAATACGGTTGCATCTGGAACCGGAAGGCCCGTAGTCGCGTCGGTCACAGTCCCAGTCAGAGTGGCAAGATCGCTCTGGACGGAGAGGTTGGCCTGTGCTGGGCTGGACCCGGCCACAGTCACATAGGTGGGCGCAGGGGAGGCGTATCCCGGAGCCATGACCCACACCGCGGCGGAAACTCCATCCATCGCCGAGGAGGTGGGAACTCGCAGGCTGTACTGCCCGGATGAGTTTGTCAACGCGGAGCCCAGTAAGGTCTTAACGCCTCCGCCAGCTGTCACCAGAATTACCGCCTTCGCAACCGGGGTAGCCCGATCAAGCACCGTACCTTCGATTGTCCCAGTTGCGTCCGGAAGCTGGCCAGGCTCGAGCGCAAGGCTGGCAACCATCGCCGATCCCGGACCGAGCGTTCCCGGACTCAGGTAGGCGCTACCCAGATATCCGTCAGCCGATGCGGTAACCATGATCCCAGTACCTGAGCCGTTATTGGCTTCGACCGGAACGGTGACCGTGTAGCTTCCACTGGCATCGGTCGTCGCCTGCTCTACGGTACCGTTCGAATCGAGGTAGACCGATACCGTTGCTCCCACGATCGGCTGGCTGGTAACGGAGTCGGTGACGGTCCCGGTTACAGTGCTGGCTTCGCTTAGGGCCGCTAGCGGAGCGGGAAGGCCAGGAGCGGTTGCCGACGGCACCATGGAGAGATCGACAGTGGTTGACTGACCCGCGGAGAGCGAGGCACCATACGCGGACGCCTCGTCGATGAACCCCGACTTCGATGCGGTGACCATGATCCCAGTACCTGAGCCGTTATTGGCTTCGACCGGAACGGTGACCGTGTAGCTTCCACTGGCATCGGTCGTCGCCTGCTCTACGGTACCGTTCGAATCGAGGTAGACCGATACCGTTGCTC
>JAKARV010000062.1 GCA_021819205.1 Actinomycetes bacterium
TCCGATCTACGTGAGGGATTCCCGACACAAAAGCCCGACTCCATTGGCTTTGAGTGGAGTATGCGCTCTGGCCCGCTACGTTGGCAAGCATGAGATAGGAGGGGTTGCCGCTGGAGGCAAAATTGGCCTGGCTACCGTGGAGTGCCGACATCGGCTGGGTTGCGCGCCAGTGAACTCCACCGTCGCTGGTCTCTTCGATCGCCACCTCCTCGGTGCCCCCGGTTGCACTGACGCTGCGAAGGACGGCGACGTACCCTCGCTTTGCACTCTGGAAGCCGATACCGATGGCTCGCACGGCAAAATTGTAAAGTTTTGTCCAATGATGGCCACCGTCCTTGGTTGCGAAGATTCTGCCGCCGCTGCGCGAGATGCCGAACCCGGTTTTACGGTTTGGGAAGGCTAGCAGACCGTTCGCAACCGGAAGATAGCCAAGCCGCGAGAAGCCCCCGCGCGTATAGCGGTAGAACGGCGGATCGGTTGCCTGCACCGATTTTCCCGCGAGAAAGACCACGCCCGACGGGGTAATCGCGCTTTGCGTGATGGCCGGCGGGGGTGGCATGTTGACTTTTAAAGCTTGGGCAGGGGCCGTCGCGTTGGAGCAGCTCGCGAGGAGCGCCGCACAGGTGATCGCAACGGCGAAATGCCGAATCGCGAAAGGCTGCTTTGCAAGCTTCAGCTGCATGACGGACCTTTTCGCGGGAATCGGCCCCTTCGAACCCAGGGTAGCACATGGGCTAGCTTTAAAACCCTTAGCAGCAGATCTTAACCGAGAGTGCCCTGTTGAGGTTGTAGGTTTCTGTTTGGCGCGAGCGCTTGAAGGCTTGCGCATCGAGGGAGAAGCTTTCGGGGCGCGGCGCCACCGGCAACTTCGATTCATTGTTTTACCGCAAAGAAGCGCGCCGGCCTTTCCGAGATGCATGGAGCCCGCTGCCGGGGTTTTGAAGTTTCAGTCACCGGCGTATAGGAATTTCCCAGATGCGCAGGGGCCAGCCGCCGACGCGGCCGATTGCCGCGTTCGCAACTCCGCCCTCGGCTCGCTGTCTTTAGGGTGCGATTCGCCCTGCGCAAAATCGATACCACAAGTTTGGCCTGCGATGAGGGTTGCGACAGAGTTGTCGTGCTCCCGCCATCAAGTTCGTGCACTTTGGAGTCGATGAGATTTCGAGGGGTTAGCGCCACCTGGCTGGTGGCTGGAGGTGTGCGGGCATGGTAAATGGCCTTTTGGACAAAGACACCACCTTCGGTACCGGGATCACCGATAGCGAGGACGAAGCGGAAGCCGCGCGCGAAGTTGTCCGGACCGCTCTGGCCGGCCGCACGCCATCCAACTCCGATCTTCTCTTTGCTTTTCCCACCACGGGCTACGATATGAACTCGTTCGTCGCCGCCCTCGAAGAGGAGGCCGCTCCCGCACGAGTAGTTGGGTGCAGTGCGTTTGGAAGCTTTTCCGGCTCTCGGGTAACCGGGGGGTGTACCGCTGTCTACGTGCCCGCCGGTGACTGCTCTTTCGGGGTGGCCGCGGCCGCACGCCTCGGAGGGGACATCTTCGGAGCGAGCCGCGATGTGGTAGAGCGGGCGCTGGCGCAGTCGGGCGAGAAGCTTCCATATACCGCGGTGGTGTTGCTTACCGATGGTTTTGCGGGGGACCAGCGCGAGGCGATTCGCGGCGCCTACAGCGTTACCGGCGCAAAAATCTCTCTGGTAGGCGGGGCCGCTGCCGCCTCTGCCGAAATGCGCATTACCTACCAGTTCGCTCTGGGGGAGATCATGACCAACGGCATGGTGGCGATCGCTGTCAACTCACCCACCCCGGTAGGCGTCGGCGTCGACCACGGCTGGACACCGGTTGGCGAGCCGATGATAGTGACGCGATCTGATGGGAACGTACTGTGGGAGCTTGACGGCCAGCCCGCTGCCGATGTTTACTTCGCCCAACTTGGAGGGCGTCCGGCAGGCGCAAAAGGGCGGGCCCCGGTAGCGGTTATGCACCGGCCGGTGGGAGTAGCGACCGGCAGCGGACGCTACGAGGTGCGCCACGTCGTGGAGATCGATCAAGGAGGCGGCCTGGCGATGTTTGGCTACGTTGGCGAGGGGGCAGTAGTCCGGATCATGAGCGGTGATGTCGAGCACTTGGTGGCCGCGGCACAGAGAGCAGCTTCGGACGCGGTGGCACCCCTTGCAGCTCCTGCGAGAGGTGCGTTGGTTTTCAGCTGTGCGGCCCGCTTTGCTGCGTTGGGGCAGGAAGTCTCCCAGGAGCCTGCGGCTATCTCTGCTGTATTGGGGGGCGTCCCCTTGGGTGGCTTCTTCACCTATGGGGAGTTTGCCCGGATCACGGGATCCAGCGGTTTTCACAACGCGACGGTCGCCGTTCTGGCGCTCTAGGCAAAGCGATGTCGAGCGACGGTCCACAACCCGGCGAAGTGGAGGCGCTTCGCGCACAAGTCGAGCAGCTACGCTTGCGCAGCGAACAGGCCGAGAGCGACGCATCGCGCACGCTCTCCCGCGCTACTCGCCTTGCCCAGGTGGTCAAGGTACTCGGCGAGCATACGGATTTGGAAAGGTTGTCGGGAAGGGCGGTCTCCGAGGTTGCCGAGCTTTTCGATGCCGATATCGCTGTGCTTTTGGTGGGCCCGGACAACTCGCTTGCACTCAGGGGTTCGTGGGGCATTCGCCCTCATGACTTTCCCGGAAGTGCAGTCAATCTTGAGGGAGCGGTGGTTGGGGAGAGTGCTATCGGGCGGAGCAGCGATATGTTTCTACCTGAGTGGATCGCCCAATACGACCCGAAGCATCTTGCCTGGGTGAGACTCGTGGCACGCGGGGAATCCTTGGGGCTCATTTTGCTTGCCCGGTGTGCCGACAACCCTTTCGAGGCGGACGACGAGCGCGAGTTGCACGCCATGGCAACCAGGATTGCACTCGCACTCGATAACGGGCTGCTCCATCGCCGGATGGTAGAGCATCTGGACCGGCTAGAGCGCCTTCACTCCTTCACCACCGACATAGCGGCAACGCTCGATCTGGGTTTTGCCGAGGTGGCTCACGCCATCGTCAAGCGGATCGCCTCCGACGCCGACGTCGGTGCTGTGGCCCTCTATGTTCCGAAGGATACAAGACTTTTCCGGGCCGCGGTTTCGAAAAACAGCGCCTGCTTCCCGAGATGGCTGAAGGCGGAGCAGATCGGGGAGGGGGCTGAGTGCGCGCCAGTTGTCTTCTTCCCGCTCAAGCACGGAATCTGGGACTCCGGAGTGGTTGCGATGGAGCGGACGCCCTCCGACCTTGAGGACGCCTACACCTTCTTCGCTCACGTCGCTGAGGTCGCGGGGTTGGCGGTGGAGAAGGCGCTTCTCTACGATGACAACCGGACCCAAGCCATCCAGGATCCGCTGACGAAACTCCCCAACCGTGCCTTTCTGGCACAGCGGCTGGCTGCAGCTTTGGCGCGATCCGCGAGGTTGGGAACGGAGGTCGGGGTGATCTTTCTCGATCTCGACCGGTTCAAAGTGATCAACGACAGCATGGGTCACGGTGCCGGAGATCTCCTCTTGATTGAAGTCGCCAAACGGCTTCGGGCGGCGGCCCGGGCTAGCGACACGGTGGTGCGGCTTGGCGGGGACGAGTTCGTGGTGGTCTGCGAGGATCTTCGCGACCCCTCCGACGCCGCCAATGTGACCGCCCGGATTGGAGGAGATCG
>JAKARV010000037.1 GCA_021819205.1 Actinomycetes bacterium
GTTAGGGACCACTGAGTCCTGGACGGGAAGCTTTTTCCTTGACGGAAACCGCTACACGCTACCACCAGTAAGCGTCTCCTCTCCCGCTTCCCGCCTTCAGGTCTCCCAACTCACAAGCTTCCTGCAATCCGCGAGCTAATTCAATGCAGTTTCGGCAATAGGAGAATGGCCGCAGCCCTATGCTGGCGGCGTGGCTGACTACCAGGAAGATTTTTCTCAGCAGGAGAAGCTGCTACTTGAGGCGGTGTTCTCCAATAGTGACCGCCAGGTTTTTGTTCTTCGCCACATCGAGGAGGAGGTATCCGCAGCTCTTTTCGCCCGGTACTCGCGTACGGCAAAATCGTTGAGGCGCGTCTTTTTGGATGAGTTCGCCGCTGATTTTTCGCAGACTGCAGCTCCGGAAACCGGCTTGAAGAGCGCACGCCGACTCATGGACCGAGTGATCGGCGAGTACGGCGACGACTCGGTCTCCCAACTGGGAGTCCTTCACGTGGCAGTCGAACAGGTTTCGACCGTACTCGCCCGCCAAATAGAGTGGGGCCGCCTGATGGCTTACCTCGAGCAGTCGACCCGCTACGTCGCTTTGGACACGCCCCTCCCAAATGGCAACCCGCGAGCGGTATACCCAAGCGAGCTGTCCGGAGCCTTGCTTGGCGAGTACCATGCCTTGGTCTCATCCGAGTTTGATCTTTACCGCGATGTCAAGATCCGCGTCCGCGACCACCTTCTCGACAAAAGAGTGCTTGCCAAGGGACCCGAGTTGCGGGCGATCGAGGCGGCAAGCCTAGACATCGCCCGTGGAGAACTCCCCATGTCTACGATAAGCAACTTGGGAATTGTCGCAAATGCACAATCGCTGGAGTACCTAGTTCTCCGCCTGCGCGCCGCTAGCAACGTGGAAGCCCATCGGATCGCTGCCCTGCTCGCACAGGAGCTGAACGAGTCCATACCATCACTGACCAGCCGCCTCGATCGCCCGGAACGCGGTGGCGTTTGGGAGGAGTACCTCCGTTCCACGTACGCCAAAGTGAAGGAAAGCGCCCGAAGGCTTGCCTCGCCACAAACCCGGGCGAGCGGCGACGGCGAGACCGAGGTTACTCTCCTTACGTTCGACCCCAACGCCGAAAAGCTCGTCGCCGCGGGCGTCTTGTTTGAGCACACCGAACTGGCTTTCCCGGAGTGTATCGACTGTGCAAATTCGATCTCCACGGAACAGCTTGACAACCTCTTTCGCGACTACGCCGGCGACCGTCAGAACCGGCGCCACAAACCCGGGCGAGCGCTCGAACTCGCTGAGTACACCTTCGAGATCAGCACCGATTACGGAACCTTTCGCGATTTGGCACGCCACCGGTTGCTAACGCTGCTCGTCCAGCAGAGCTATGCACCCTACCGCACCGTCGCCGAGCCGGTTTTGGAACAGCTGGGTTTGGCTGGGCGCGCGAGCGACCTGCACGGCGCTGCCTTCCAATTCGCCACCCGTCTGCACGACGCGTTCGGCGAGGAAGTCGCCCGATACCCCCTCCCGCTACGAACGAAAATCCGCTTCCTAATCAAGGCCAACGCGCGCGAACTCCTGCACCTATGCGAACTCCGCTCTCAACCCCAGGGCCACCCCACCTATCGCTCGATTGCGGTAGCCATGCGCAGCGCCATCGAAGACGCGGGACACCGGCGGATCGCCGCGTTAATGAGCTTCGTCGATAGCGGCGACTACGCCCTTGGAAGGCTCCAGCAAGAGAGCCGTCTGAAGGATAACCGCGAAAGTATTTGATCACCGGAACTATTTTCACCGGAATCTGGTTAATATTGCCGAATCGAACGACGAGAATGCAGATGAATGAGGAGTAGATGGCAAAAGAAAAGCGCGAGAAGGTAAGTAGCGAGCCGGTAGAGGAGATCCCCGCCAGCACCGAGGATCTTGAGATCAATGAGGCAACGGACCTCGACGACTTGGATGAGCTTGGCGAGCTGGATGATCTTGAAGATCTGGAGGAGCTTGATGAGCTTGATGAGCTCGAGGAGCTTGATGAGCTCGACGAGGTCTCTGAACTCGATGAGCTTGGGGACGAGCCCGAACAGGACGACTTGGCGAGCGTGGAGCAGCTCGCGGAAGCTGAGCACGGGGATCTTGACAAAGAACCCCACTCCGACGAGGAGACCGAGGCGGAAGAGGAGGAGTCCGATGAGGATGAAGACGTCGAGTCGGCCTTAGACGAGATCCTCCGCGAGCGCTTCGTGGGCGTGGAGATCGATTTGGACGAGGAGACCGAGGCAGATGAGTCAACCGACACCTTGCTACGGGTTCGCCCCCGCCAGCCGGGAGAGTTCGTCTGCCAATCGTGCTTCCTGGTTAAAAGCATGAACCAGCTTGCCGACAATGCACAGATGTACTGCCGGGACTGTGTCTGAGATCTCGCCTGGCCGCCGGTTCAACAACACGACTACGATAGCTATACGCTGCACTTAAGAGGAAGGACGCGCAATGGCACCCGATTCGACCAATAACTTCGATCTCGGGAAAGAACTCCTGGATCGTCTCGTCTACCAACCTATTGGCCTTGCAGCCGCTATCTTGAAGGCTCTCCCCAATGCCACCGAAGAGGGCCGAAAGTTCGTGGCTGGACCGGTTCAGACTGTTCAGTTTGTTAGCCAGCTGGCCGCCGGAGTCGTCAAGGCACGCTACGGATCTCAAATCGCCGGAGTCGAGGATACGCTTAGCGGGGTTCGCCGAAACATGGAGGAGAAGACCTCCGAAATAAAGCGGACGCTCGGGAGCACCTTCCAGACCATCGACGCGACGGTCCAGACGATATTTCCCCGCCCCAGCGCCCCAGAGCAAGCTGCGCGAGATACGGCTCCGGGAAGCACGCCCGGAAAAACCCCGGTGGGTGGTGTCGAAAGCTACGATACCTTAACCGCAGTGCAGATCATCGCCCTTTTGGACAAGCGCTCACTGGCCGAACTCAGCGAGATCGAGCTCTTTGAGCTCGCCCACCGGCGTCGGCGCACGGTTCTTGCCGCTATCTCCAAGATTCGCGAAGAACGACCTGCTGAATAGCCGGCAGCACGTCAACCCAAACGAGCTGGGAAAGCCGCGTTAATCAGCGAGCGAACACCCGGGGCCAACGGAAATCTTTTCGCCTCCTCGGTACCGCACCAGCAGGCGGCACGGGCGTCGCTGCCTGCCATCACCGTACTGTAACTCGGCACAGGCACCGCCAAAAACGGTATGATACAGTACGACTCCGGCCCGAATACTTCGACAGCAGCAAGGATTCGCCTGACCCGGATCTCCAGCCCGGTCTCCTCTGATACCTCCCGGATGCAGGCAGAAACGATTCCTTCCCCGCGTTCTACCTTGCCCCCCGGTGGAGCCCACAAGCCTGCTCCGACACCGCAACCGCGCTGAACGAGTACAATCGCCCCCGACCTGACCACCAGCGCTGACACCGCTAGCCCGGAAGAAGCTCCCGACACAGCACGATCCTAACCGCCTTGAACTTGGCAGACTCGTAAGTTAACTTGGCAATGCGGTCACCTGGGGGTACGGCCGCCTCTATGCGCTGAAAACCCAACTCGGCCCCCAACAGCACCAACTCATCAAGGAGCATCCCCCCAAGTCCCAGGTTCCGAAACCCTTCATCAACAAAGTGATGACGGACTACGAGCGCACCACCCGCGTCCTCAGCCCCTATGGATCCCGCCGGAACCGAATCTGCGAAGCCCACTACCCGGAACGGATACTTAGCAACATCGGAGAACTGTGCGGCAAAACTAGGATGCCACCTCTCAATCCGAAGCTGCATCCGAAGCTTTGGGTTGCGTCGGACGGCGAGAGGTGCGAGGGATCTTAGCAAAAATCTCCGCTTTAGGAGGCGGCGGAACGGTTACTCCCAACAGCTCCGCAAGCGCCGGGATCCGCCCGGCGCTTTCTTTGGCAAACTCTACCAACTCTGGAGGCGCGCTCACCGGAAATGCACTTGGCTTTACCAGCCTCCGTACTGGCGACTGAGCGACGGCATCAATGACGACCATCCATCTATCGGCGGCTGTGTCGCCGTTCATCTCCAATGACGCGGCTTCACTAAGCCGCCCCAGAAGCTCTTGCGACAGCTTGGAAGTCGCATCTGGAAGTCTAGATGCAAGCCTGAGCGCCCTTATCAACCGGTTCTCGTCCAAAGCCGCCGAGATCTCTGCCTGCCACTTCGCGGTCTCCGCCTGAGAACGCGACTCCAGCACCGCACCAAGCTGACCAGAAAGCTCTGCCACTCGCGGATCCTTGGCCGAACGGTCGGCCGCAGCAACCACGGACCGAAGATCCTTGAGCGAAATATCCTGGGCAATTGCCTTCGCTGCCTCTGCCCGGTCTAGCCAGGTGGCGACCCGAACCTTTGGAAGAATGCTTTCGGCGATCCGTACCGTGGCGTCGATCGGAGTCAACGGAAGATTCGCCGCCTTTTCCCGCTCATTCTGAGCATGCAGAGCCGAGCGAACCGCCGGCATTCCACCGTGCAGCAGCTGCTCCCCAATCGGCTTGTGCTCCGGAAGCAACTGCTCGATTACCGCTCGTCGATTCGCCTCTCCAGGCCGCAACTTTTTCGGCTCAATTCTTGGAGCCGCCGGCTTGCGGACCGAACGCGCCTCCCGCTGCTGGTTGTGCCCGGGCCGCTTGCGCTCCTGGCGCTCGCCACCACGCCTCTGCTCGCCTCGCGCCTTCTTCTGCGCCAAGGACACCGTGACTAGAGGCTCCTCGCGTTGCCTCCCAACCACTTGGATCAAGTTCGAAGGTTTCTCCTCGACGTGCGGTGCGTGAAGCGACACAATCTCGATTCCCTCAATGCCGACGACTACTTCCGCCCTTGCGACATCACCAACCTTGGCACCCGGATAGACGATACTCGACTCGACGGTACCACGCGGGTTACGAGCACCCGCAGCGCGCCACGTCCAGTACTGATCCCCGACCACGCTGGTCAGCTCGATATCTAGCTTTGACGCCATTCCGCCCACCTGGAAACTCTACTACTCTGGCCAAGCGGCAATCCTAGTAGCTTGGCCTGACTAACGTGCATGGTGTCGGCGTGGGGAGGAGGGAGCCAAGATGCGATTCGGCGCTCATGTATCCGCTGCCGGCGGAGTAGCCAAAGCCCTGGATCGCGCGGCGCAGATGGGTGCCGATGCAGCTCAGATATTTCTATCGTCCCCGCGAAGCTGGTCATTCAAGCCACCCGATCCGCTTCCCGACGTGCCAGCCCTGATGGCCATGACCGGGATCACCTCGGTAGTCGTCCACGCCTCGTACCTGATCAACATCGCCTCTCTTGATGACGCGCTGTGGACAAAGTCGGTATCCCTCCTGTCAGCTACCCTGCAAGCCGCGCATCAGATGGGGATTGAAGCCGTCATTCTCCATCCTGGATCACACCGCGGCAGCGGACTGGACTCGGTTATGCCCAGGTGGGCGTCAGCGATTGGCCAAGCGCTGGAAAAGCTCGACGGCGTCTCGCTGCTGCTTGAGAATACTGCTGGCGGTGGCGGGACGCTTGGCCGCAACCTAGATGAGATTGCGCTACTCGCCGACGTCGCCAACAACTTCGGCAGCTCGGGAATCTGCCTGGATACCCAGCACCTATTTGCCTCGGGCTACGATCTCCGAGACCTATCCACCCGCGCATCTCTAGCCGATGAGCTGCACAATCGTTTTGGGAGCGTAACGTACCTGCACCTCAACGATTCAAAAACCGACGTTGGCTCGAACCACGACCGGCACGAAAACATCGGGGAAGGTAAAATCGGGGCGACCGCCCTAGCCGCCTTTCTCGCGTTGCCTGTGCTCGCGAACGCTATCGCCATTTTGGAAGTTCCGGGAGACGGGACCGGTCCGCGAAAAGAGGACATAGCCGCGGCGCGCACTCTCGCTCCCTAGCCGCGCAACATTGCCAAGCGGGGATCTAAACGCCTCTACGTCTCGACAAGGTGAAGCGAGACGTTTGTCTGCAGCACCTCCTCTAGAAGACGCCGTTTTTTCCTCAGCGCAAACCCCTCGGCGCTCATGTCCCCGGAACCGACTACCTTCAAACCAAGCCCCGTCGGCCTGATTTCGCCCTCGATCCCTTTTACCAGCTGCTGGTGAGACCGGTCCAAAGCATCGGCCACCCGGAGGATAGCCACAAGCTTTCGACAGGTATCCACGTCGTGCCGTCCTAGGTCGGGACTCTCTGCAAGCTCCCCTTTGACGTGGCCCGCCACCACCATTTCGATCATACTGAGTTCGCGGCGGGCGTACCCTCTCGGCGGATCCGCCTTGATCAGGTACGCTCCATGACGGTCGTGATCGGTGATCGAGACGAAATTCCCAATATCGTGCAGCTTGGCAGCAGCTCGCAAAATCGAAAACTCCCCCTCATCCAGCTTGAGCGTCGAAGATAGAAGATCGAACAACAGCCGTGAGAGCCTGGCTACTTGCTCCGAATGCGACGAGTCCGCCTGGTACTTCTTGACTAGGTAATCAAGGGATCCAGTGCGCATCTCCGAGGGCTCAAAGGCAAACTCCAGCAGATCTCGCTCTTCAATCTCTCGAAGCACCATCCCCTCGCGAAGCGCCCACGAACACAGCCAAATCTCCTCTACGTCAAGCTGGTCTAGAAGCAGCTCTGCCACGACCGCCCCGTAGGCGACCGTCTCTTGCCGTCGAACGTCGACCCCCGCAAGCTGGCCCCGTTTCGCTTCCGGAGTCGCGAGAACCTTCGCGGTTGCGGACCGGAGCGAGTCGGCACTGACCCTCCTCACAAGGAGACCATCCTCCCCGGAGTCATGCTCTTTCGCCATCGAGATCGCCAACCTGCCCAACGCCAAAAATGTCCCGCTGGTGAGGATCAGCCTTGTCGGCTGGAATGAAGAAATGTCGTCCAGGACGCTGCCCATCTCCTCTGCAAGGTGCTCGCGGAGCCGTTGCACGCTGGCTGGAGATGCTGGATCGCCAAGAGGGTGACGTACCTTTAACCGTCCAACCCCGACCCGCAAGCTCCTACCCATGAAGAGTTGGCGTTGATCACCCAAAGTTAACTCCAGGCTCCCACCCCCAAGATCGGCTCCGACCGCAGGAACCGTGCCAAAGTGGCAAGCGGAACGGATTGCAAAAAAAATAGTCTCCGCTTCCTCGTGACCAGAGATTACGCGGATTGGAACTCCGGTGGCTTTGGTGATCTCGGCTACCGCCTCTGGCCCATTCTCCGCCTCTCGAAAGGCCGCCGTAGCCTGGGCCACGATATGCTCTGCGCCATGAGCGCGCGCGAGCTTCTCAAATCGCTCTACGGTAGCGATTGCCTGCTCGATCGCCACAGCATCAAAGTAGCCGTCCGCCGCCACCGCCTCCCCGAGGCGGAGCATCTCCTTCTCCTTGACTATCGGGGTGATCTGCCGATCAGCGCCTACCCTGACAACGCCAAGATGGAAGGAGTTTGACCCCAAATCCATCGCGGCGACAATCTTGCTGCTCACTCCCGATCAACTTCCTTCCACCTTCGAGTGCGGAAAGTTCGAATCACCGGCACCACGGCGATCTGATGGAAGGCCGGGTGCCGCCCCCAACACCTCTCTCCAATGCCTTAGCCAACTTGCGCGCCGCGATCGCGTCAACCTCCGTCGTGTTGCCAAGCGCCCGCGAAAGCTTGTGGCCCCGGCTCGGAGTAGACCCTCCGCCAAAAGCCGCTACCTCCCGCGATATCTCGGTCAGAATCTCGGTGCTAGACGACTCAAACTCCACCTCCGCAAAGGACATTACCCGGGGGTGCTCGACGGTTACCAAATCGACTACCGCCTCCACCCGCACCGCACCACGGCTTGCATCAACCTTGAGGCGTCGATTTGAAAGACGGGCAATCTCGACAAGTCCGCCTAGATCCGCCACCGCCTCCCCAAACTCTCCGGGAACCTCGCACCAGCCGCCCTCAACCTCGTACTCGGCTGCAGTAAATCGGGCTCCGGCTTGCGACTCAGCTAGCTTCATTGTCCAGATTGCAACCTCGCCGCCCAATTCCCCACGAGCTCGAAAACCCGCACCGCACCGCGCAAGCGACCCCGCAACGTTGTCCAAGTACCGAGATAACAACACCTTGGTTACCGTGGGCTCTGGAATCAGCTGGATCCTGTCCACGATCGCCATAAGAAGATCCATGCCCAGCTCGGCCGACGCAACCTCGAACTTCAGTTCGATCTCGCGCTTAACCACCGCCGATAGTCCCCGGAATGGAACGCAATGGCTTGTCAAGTTCCACCTGCACTGAAATACCACCTTCCTTTGCTCTCCGCTTCCAAGTGCCGCTCTCCTCGAGCGTCCAGGAGTTCGAGTCGTCGAGCAAATACAGCTGGAATGTCGATGCAAGCTGCCCCTTAAGCTTTGGATCCTCAATCGGAAACATAAGCTCGACACGCCGGTCCAAATTTCGCTGCATCAAATCGGCGGAGGAAAGAAAGATCCGAACTGATGCGCTCTCTAGATCGCCAAAAAGAAAAATCCTCGAATGCTCAAGAAACGATCCGACGATCGATCGGATGGTAATCCTCTCGCTCATTCCGGAGATACCGGGGCGGAGGGAACAGATTCCGCGAACGAAACCAACCACCGTGACGCCCGCATTGCTGGCCTGGTACAGCGCGTCAATGATCTCGGGGTCGACCAACGAATTTACCTTGAACGCGATTTGGCCCTCGGGACCTTTGCTAATCTCATCCGCAATGAGCGAGAGCAGCTTCGGCCTCAACTCGCCAGGAGCGACGACCAACTTGTCGAGCACTCCCGGGCGGGAAAACCCGGTGAGATAGTTGAACACCTCCCCCAGATCCCGCCCAAACTCCTCTTTCGCCGTGAACAGACCGAAGTCTTCGTAGACCCGGGCAGTGCGGGCATTGTAGTTTCCGGTGCCAAGGTGACAGTAGCGCCTTAGTACGGAACCCTCCCGGCGAACGACCATCACCGCCTTGCAGTGGGTCTTGAGGCCGACGACCCCATACACTACGTGTACTCCCGCCTCCTCAAGCTGCCGGGCCCAGCCGATGTTGGCAAGTTCGTCAAACCGCGCCTTCACCTCGACGATAACCACAACCTGCTTTCCAGCCTCCGCCGCCTCGATCAGTGCATGCACGATCGCAGAGTCGCCAGAAGTTCGGTAAAGAGTCTGTTTGATGGCGAGAACGTCGGGATCCTGCGCCGCAGCGTTTACAAATACCTCCACGGAGGAAGAAAAACTTTCGTAGGGGTGGTGAACTAGGACATCACGCTGGGCAAGCCTTCCGAAAATACCTCCATGATCCTCAAACGGTCCAAGAAACGCCTCCGGTATTCTCCCAGACGCCGCGGCGGGGTGCGCCTGCTCCAAATCAAGCCGGTAAACCTCCCAGGCAAACGACAGATCAAGCGGAACCCGAGAGTGGTACACATCGTCTGCGTGGAGTTCGTGCTCCTCTACAAGCAGTGCCTCTATGGCCGGTGATGCACCAGATGCCACCTCCAACCTTACCGCTCGTCCGAAACGGCGGCGCCTCAATTCGGTCTCAACTGCCGCCAGCAGATCGTCCGCCTCGCCCTCCTCTAGTACGAGGTCGGCGTTTCTCGTAACCCTGAATATGGCAGACTCCCCAATCTCCATGCCAGGGAAAAGTCGGTAGAGGAAGGTGGAGACCAAATCCTCGATCAGCACAAATTTGTTGCCCGACACCGAAAAGAGCCGCGGAAAGTTCGTCGGAATCTTGATCCTTGCAAATCTCACTTCGCGGTCTACGCGATCGCGAACTTCGACGGCAAGGTTAAGGGAGAGGTTTGAGATGTATGGAAACGGGTGGGCCGGGTCAACCGAAAGCGGAGTAAGCACCGGAAAGACCGACTTTTCAAACTCCCCGGCAAGGCGCTCCTTGCCCTGCCGTCCCAGCTCGGAGAGCGGAATGATCTCGTATCCCGCCTCGCCCAACATCGGGACCAAGGTATCGGCATAAAGGCGTTCCAGCTCCAAGAGCACTTCTGAAAGACGAGCACGAATCGCTTTTAACTGTCCCCGTGGACTCAAACCATCTGGAGAAAGGATTGTTACCGCCGAAACCAGCTGGTCCTTAAGACCCGCCACCCGCACCTGGAAGAACTCGTCGAGGCCGGAAGAGAAAATCGCGACAAACCGCCACCTCTCCAAGACGGAGAGATCAGGATCGGCCGCAACCTCCAAAATTCTTGAGGCGAAGTCGATCCACGAGAGTTCCCGGTTAAAAAATCGGTCAGGTGCCTTGGCCAACTCCGAGCCCCGGAACTCAACCGGCTCCTGCATTCACTCCCCCATCAGCTTTCCAATTTTAACCGCTACTAGTCTATGCGCTGAGGAATGGGAGGGGCGTGACAAAGCTGGGCCACCTGGACATGGCAGAAGCCGGAGTTGCACGGGATCGACGACGGAGGGAGCTTGAGCTTGTAATACTCGTCGACGTGGCGGTTTCGCTCGCGTTTGCCCTGGCCTTCTATGGCAAGCATCCCAGCGGCTCGATCGCTGGAAGCTCCTTACCGCTGATCGCAATCTTGCTTTTCCCGATCGTTGCCCACGTCGCCAACCGCCTGCTCGTTCCCAGGGCCGACGCCATCCTCTTGCCTCTCGCCGCGCTGATGAACGGCCTCGGCTTCGTTATGATCAATCGCCTTGACCCACATGAGGGCAGTCTCCAGGCCATCTGGACAGCGATATCGGTAACCGCGTATATCGGCACCCTCATCGCGGTTAAAAGTGCAGACAAACTGGATCGATACCGATACCTGCTGGCGATAGCCGGTATCGGAATGCTTTTTCTTCCCCTGGTGCCCGGGCTCGGGATCGACATCAACGGCGCTCGGCTGTGGATTCACGTTGGTCCGATGAGCTTTCAGCCGGTCGAGATCGCCAAGCTCCTCCTCGCTATTTTTCTCGCGTCGCTGATTGCCGAGAAGCGCGACCTGCTCGCCCGGTTGCGCGGCGGTGGGTTCACTCGTCTTGGGCCGCTTGCACTTGCCTTCGGCACTGCTCTCATGATCATGGCTGTCGAACGCGACGTTGGCTTCTCCCTCCTTATCTTTACCGCCTTCGTTCTCATTGTCTGGATCGGAACCGGCAACCGCACCTACCTACTCCTCGGAATTTTGGCCTTTACCGCCGGAGCGTTGATAGGCGGCCTGCTGCTACCCCAGGTTCACGAACGGATCACGATCTGGCTTGACCCATGGAAGTATGCGCAAAGTATTGGCTATCAGCTAGTCCAATCACAGTACGCCTTTGGAATTGGTGGACTCACTGGAACCGGTCTTGGACTTGGCCACCCTTCGCTGGTGCCAGTGGTGACCTCTGACTTCATATTCGCCGCCTTTGGCGAAGAGACCGGACTGTTGGGAACATCCGCGATCGTGATTGCCTTCATTTTGATGGTCGGGGCTGGGACTCGAATAGCGCTTCGGGCGCGCACCGAATTCTCCTCGCTGCTCGCCATGAGCTTCACCATAATCTTGGGCCTGCAGACCTTTTTTATTCTTGCCGGGGTAATCCGCCTGCTTCCGCTCACCGGTGTAACGCTTCCGTTTGTCGCTTACGGTGGATCGTCCCTTCTCGCCAATTACGTCTTGATAGCGGTGCTTATGCGGATCTCCGACCGCGGGAACCAAACGCCTGCGCCCAACCGCGCAATACCGCCTGAAATCGGTGTTGAAAATGACTGAATCTTCGCCAATTCGGGTTGTATCCGCGCTAGAGCTATCTCCGGTTGATTCCCAGGCAATCTACCACGCCGTTGCCGAGTGCTTCACCCCAGACACTCCTGATACCGTTGTCCTCGCCCGGCCTACCAGCCCCTACATCTGCATCGGATACCACCAGGATCTCGACCGCGAGATCGATTTGGAGGCCTGTAGGCGCAATGGGCTTCCGGTGTACCGCAGGCAGGTCGGCGGCGGGGCGGTATACCTTGATCGGAACCAGGTATTCGTGCAATGGATCTTCGATCCTCGGCATATTCCCCGTTCACTGGAGAAGCGCTACCAGCTCTACACTCAACCGTTGATCGCGACCTACAACAGTTATGGCGTGCCGGCCACCTTCCGGCCGGTAAACGACATTCACGTCGGGAATCGGAAGATCGGCGGAACCGGTGCGGCGACCGTGGGCTCAGCCGAAGTGATGGTTGGTAGCATCCTCTTCGACATTGACGCCGACGCGATGGCTGCAGCCCTTCGGGTCGACTCGGAGAAAATGCGCGACAAGATCGCCTTCGGCATCAAGGAGTACGTCACCACGTTGGCCCGGGAAACCGGCAAAGTGATCCCCCAGGACGAGGTCCTTTCCACTTACCTTCACCACCTCGATGCCGTCCTTCAAAGAGAGCACTATTTTGGCGTGTTAACTCCCGAAGAAGAGGGGCATCTGCTTTCGGTAAGGGAGCGCCTACTTAAACCGAGCTGGACCCAGAATGGAGGCGGACGCAGGGTGATCGGAACGAAAATCCATGAAGGCGTCTCGCTCTTGCGGGGAGTTCACAAAGCGCCCGGTGGCTTGATCAGGTGGATTCTCCTGGTAGAAGACGGAATCGTGATCGATGCGACACTCGAGGGAGACTTTACGGTTGTTCCAGCAGAATCTCCGAAGTTGCTGGCAGACCTCATAGTTGGCAACAACTCGGAGTTGGGATCCCTTTCGCAAATAGTGCTTGCCGGTTTCGCAGAGGCCGTCGCCTCGTCTCCCGGGGTCACGGCCGAAGATGTTGTCGAAGCGCTGTCCAAGGCCTTCCAGCCAAATTGATTTGAGGACTCCTGAGAGAGCAGCTAATCTTATCTCCGTGGACGCATACGATCTTTTGAAGGTTGAGCTGGACGAGGTTGTCCAAGCGATGTGCAAAGCGTTGAACGATCCAAAGCGTCTTTTAATCTTGGCCATTCTCGGCGAGGAGCCGAGGACGGTTACCCAACTTGTGCAGCTGATCGGATCTCCCCAGGCGAACATCTCCCAACACTTAGCGGTTCTGCGGGACCGCGGCATCGTGGAGGCCGCAAAAGATGGAAACTCGGTAATATACTCCCTCCGTTACCCCCGCCTCTTGGATGTCATCTCCATCCTTCGCGAAGTCTTCCAAGACGAAGTCGAACGGCGCGGGAACCTCGTCTCCACCCTTGGCTAAGGCCGTGCGCGCGAGCGGCGCCAGCTACCTAAGCCTCGAGATCGATCGCATCGAACCGGGAGTAGACGTTAAACCGCTCCTCCCTGAGAAATCCAACTAGGCAAATCCCGGCTTCAGTGGCGTACTTGACAGCAAGCGATGTCGGAGCGGATACCGCAGCGATCAAGGCTGCGCCCGCTCTTGCCGACTTTGCCACCAGATCAACCCCTGCCCTCCCCGAGAGCACCACAGCCGAATCCGCTGTATCGCTGCCAGCGGCAAACGCTTTCCCAACCGCCTTATCGAGGGCGTTATGCCTGCCAACGTCCTCCCCGATAAACATGCCACCGTCCCGAAGACAAATCAATGCGGCGTGGGCTGCACCGGTATCGCTCAACCCCCGTTGGCGGCGAGTCAACTCCTTGGCAAGATGGTGGATCTCACTCGCCTTGAATACCATCTCGCCCGCACTTGCCTTTTGAACCTTGGACCGGTCCTCGAGGTCAACCGTTCCGCACCACCCACAAGAGCTTGTCCTCAGAGTGGGAACCGTCTCCCCGAGTTCGCGCAAAACTAACAGAGTCACCGCGTTGTACTCCTGTTGTTGCTCCCTCGGTACGCAATACTTCGCTCCAGAGATCTCGTTGGGAGAGAAAAACCCCTCGGTGATCACCAGCCCGGTTGCGAGGGCAAAATCATCGCCGGGAGTCCGCAAGGTCGTGGTTATCACTTCCCGTTTTCCCGAAGGGCCTTGGCAGCCGATCGAGAGCGGCTCCTCCCCGATCAGCGTGTCCATCCTCAAACTCGCCGAGCCCTGGTCCACCCGCAAAACCTTTGCTCTCTGTTTTGCGGTTCGCAGACTCATGGATCAGATTCTAGGTCGCCGGCACGAGGGTCGCGAAACTGCCTTCGCGTTTCCTCTGGAGCTACCGTCAATCCATCGGCTATGAGCCCGCCGACAAAAGCCAAAGCACCGTAACCACCCGGTCTGGTCGATCCTTCACAACTCGGCCTGGCCGATAGCGGCAAGTCGCTCACTGTTCACTTTGCCTCGAACCAACGATACCGCCGACGAGTTCCAAAAGTTGGCCAACCGGAGACACGTCAAGGTACCGCGCCTATCGTCCCGGCTGGAATGCCACCTCGTGGCCAGCGCGCAAAGCCCTGCCCGTGAGAGCAGCTCAAGGCGATAGCAGCTGGTGGCGGTGGTACTTCCGGCGCCGGTAGACCTCGTCGACGAAGCCGATCCTCCGATAGAGCGCCTCGGGTCGGCCTCCCTCGACCGCGTCAATCCTCATCGACCGGCAGCCCTCAGCCCATCAACCGAAACAAGCTTGTATGTCGCCAGTGCCGCCTCCGCGAGGCGGATCGCCACCTCTGCGGACACACGATCCTTGGGCGGCTGCTCCTCGGAATTGCCAAAGCACATCAACTTCACGCAATCCCCCTCGTCCAGCTTAGATTCAACGACTTTGTCGACGAACCGACCCGCTGGTAAAGTCCTCCCGGCGTCTCCAATCTGGCCTACGAGAGTGAGATGGGTTGTGGACTCTCCGGCCACAAAGCCATGCGCAACCATCGCGCCACCGATCCGGTGGTCGCAATTACGATCGTCAATCCACGCGGTAACGGCGCGGTCCGCAGCTGCGTCACTAAAACCTCGAGGATCGATTGTGAATCAGCTGCCGAGTCGCTGCCTCGACTCTTCGCGATCTCGATCGGCAGATAGATCCATCTTCGGACCCTAACGCGACCACATCTCCTCCAATGAGGAGCGCCAGCTGTGCCTGAACCGGAGGATCGGCACCGCAAGCCGGGCACCCTATCGCGACCAACGGTCAGGCAGCTGGTATTTGCATTTAAAGATGGCGCTAGGACGCGACTTTCGCCTTGCGCTGCACCCTTCTAATCCGCCGGATTATTCTCCGCTCCTCCTCGTCTTTGCCGCCCCAGATGCCGTACTCTTGATTGGTACGCAAAGCAAACTCGAGGCACTCCAACGAGACCGGACAGTTAGAGCAGAACTCCTTGACCCGGCGAATTTGAATCTCCGCGTCTCCAGTCACACCTACCGGGAAAAACCAACTTGGGTTGGTCTCCCTGCATTTTGCGTTGTCACGCCACGAACCATGGTCCCAAGTAGCCAACTTGGCTGACTCCACCGCGGTACCTCCGCCAATCCTCCGCATTTCCCGGTCCCCAGCCGGAAGTCAAACCTGATACCTGCCAACCAGGCTGCCGATGCAGCTGAGGGCTCCAACCCCCCGGTCAAAGGCCCTGCGTCCGGTGGGAGCAACATAGAACAATTATGAGGTTGACCGAACGTTAATATAACTCTAATACAAGCGCAATGCTAAAGTCACCGAGAATTGCAATTTTGCCCGCCCACTCCGGTGGCCCTGACCACCTCCCCGATGGTTTCCCCTACCACGACTGGCGCGGTGGCGAGCAGTCGATGGCCATGACCGGGAACGATAACTAGCTGCGTCTGCGAAACCCGCGTTGCAAGATCGGCGACCGATCGCGCAGGAATGATCCGATCGCCTAGGCCGTAAATCACACTGGTCTGCATCCGGAGTTCGCCAAGACGACTCTCGACCTTGGCCAACTCCGCAACTAGATGGCGTTGCTCGGCATGAAAGCTCTCGCCATCTCTTCGGTAATGCGCCCAACCCGGAGAGAAGCTGCATACCGCGTTCAACGACCCCACGAGCATCCTCCCCACCAGACGCCGCGCCAAGACGTAATCGACCGCGAGGAGAGCAGATTCCGTAGCTACTGGAGCAACAAGAACCAGGCCTGCTACCAAATCCGGGTGTTCGATCGCAACCAAGGCGGCGACTGCCGCGCCGAAAGAGTACCCAACGACGACGGTTCTATCCCCAAGAAATTGCGCGGCCCAGGCGGCATTGCCAGCGACGTCCAAGGCCATCCCGTCGCCACTCCCCCACCCGGGACGGTCCGGAGAGACAACCGAAATTTCTTTGGCGTGAACCCAACTCATCGCCGCCCGAAAATCGCTACCGCGCCCCGGCTGACCATGTAGGAGGAGAACTGCTCCCTCAGCCACACCGGCTCCCCGCCGAGCGCTCGCGAAACGCCAAATAGGCCAGACTTACAATTGCGGCCGAGACGAATATAGCCGCCAGCCTGTGGTCTGAACCGAAGACCGGCTCGTTGAAGATTGCCGCGGCAAAGCCCACTGCTGAAATCGGCTCTACCACCGCTACCAGCGCAATAGCGCTCCGGAATACCCGATCCTGGAGTGAGCTTTGCACAACCACCAACGCTAGACCACCGACTGCCAAGAGCGCGTAGAGTTCCCATGAGGTTACCACTACCGCGGTACCCCGGCGGCTCCACTGGACTCCGACCGCCCTCTCCAACACGGCAACGTAGCCAAGAAGGCACGCTCCGACCACTGATTTTGCAACGTTAAACCTAGCTAACAAGGGGCGCGCAATACTCACGGCCGCTAGGCCCACGCTCATCGACGCAACGGTACCGAACGCAAGAGCCTGGTAACTTTCGGAAGTGCCGATACCCGGTGGTCGAACCAACAAAAACCCGGCCACTGAAGCCGACGCAACCACAATCGCAACCGATTCCATCAATGGCATTGCTTCATCATTCCACTTATAGTTGATAGCGATCGACAGCGGAAATCCGCAGGCAAGAATGGGCAATACCGTGTCAACTGCACCGTACTTGAGTGCAAAAAACTGCCCAACTCCTCCCGCAAGTTCCAAAGCTCCGCCGGCAAGAAATTTTCGGTTATGAGCGAGGGCTGCCAAAAAACGGACGTGCAGACTCCACTCTTGTCCGACCCTGTTCACGGCGTTGAACTGCAGAACTGCCGCCAAGGCGTAAAGCACCGCTGAACCCAGCGCCAGCAGGATGACCATCTCCCCGGAAAGTCTAGACCACCGGCCTCCTGCCGGTATCTTCAACGCCGTCGTGAGGGGCCCGCAGT
>JAKARV010000001.1 GCA_021819205.1 Actinomycetes bacterium
TCCGATCTAGTGGATCGTTGTAACGCTCGAAGTAATTCGCGCCGGGATCTTGATGGAACGTTTTGTTCGTCAAGAGGTGCCACGAGATCCCAAGGATGGAGTGCGCTGTCGCAACGGTCGCGATGCTTGGCCCTCGGCTCCTCGAGATACGCCTGTAGTGCCCCCAAGGTAGGTACCCCTCGTTCTGGCGGCTGCCTCGGAGCGAACCTCTTCAACCCGGGGGACGCGGCACACCTTTTCAAGACCGGTGTCAGCCATCCAAGCATCAATTCCGGCGTTGAGTTCAGCTATGGCGCGGTCCAAGAAGTCGACGTGTGCAATGATGGCTCGACAGACGTTGCCGTGATGAGCATCGAAATGTCCATTCAACGCCTCTTCCAGCCCCCCGATCTTGGTCCGGAGTCGTTGCCGGGCCATCCCGGCCAGTATGACGGGGTCGCGCTCGCCGCTGATCATGGCTTCGATCATGTCACGGGATGACTTGGACCAGACCGTCGAGGCCACCGAGGTGAGTTTGATGCCGGCGTCTTGGAGTACCTTCTCCAATCGCTGCAGTGCCCGGGCCCGGGCGTCAATTTGAGTCTTTCGGTAGCGGGTGAGTTCTCGCAGGGCCCGAATTGGCGGGGGTGGCACAAAGGAGGGGCGCACCATGCCGTGGGCGGCGACGTCGGCGAGCCACTGCGCCTCGGCGAGATCGGTCTTTCGACCCGGAACGTTCTTCACATGGGCCGCGTTGCACAGCCACAGGTTGGTGAAGCGCCCCTCGAGGGCGTAGTAGACACTACTTCTAGTAGATGCCGGTCGCCTCCATCACCACTGTCTGTACGTCGAAAGCCTCCGAGTACTGACGGAGTTCGTCCAATCCGCTCGTCGTTGTCGGAAGGATCCTCCTCTTCGTGTCGTAAGAGCGGGAATCGGCACCAGGATCGATGCACGCAACGACCGTATCGCGATGCACATCGAGACCAGCAACTCCCACAAGTATTCGTTTCACCTCGCACCTCCTCTGCCAAGGGGCCGCGATGTGGAACCAGAAATCAAGCGGAAGCTGGGATTCGTGCTCTGGGCGACAATAATCAGTTCCCAAGAATCCCGCACCAAACTTTTCACGTACTCATAGGTACAAGCGGGGTCGGTGACCGAGCATCGCGGCCAGCTCCAGCATTTCATTCATCGTGAGTGGCTGTCAGCAGCCACGGCAACTTTTCGCATGAAGGGTCTAGCTTAGGCGCAATGCACGCAACTGAGCTTGATCGACGAGTCCATGTTCCCGGCTAGATCGAGCAGCTTGGACGCGCTCTGGCTCCAAGTGAAGAGGTCGGCGGTCGCAGCCGCCTGCTGACCCATCCTCCTGAGAAGGACCGGGCTCCGAAGCAATTTTTCAATGGCTGCCGCAAAGCCGCCGGCAGTTCGCTCGCCAACCAGCAGGCCGGTGGTTCCGTCATGGACGACCGAGCGTAACCCGCCTACATCACTCGCAACGACCGGAGTGCCGCAGGCGCTTGCTTCCAGCGCTACCAGTCCGAAGGACTCGCTCTCGGAGGGGACTATCGCGATGTCTGCAGCCCGGTAGTAGGTGGAGAGCAACTCATGGGGTTGGGGTGGAACTAGGTGAACCTGATCCTCGATACCGTACCGGGATATGAGGTCGTTGATGCGTGACACTTCGGTCTGGCCATCTTCGCCCGATGGACCGCCAACGATGACGATGTGCGCCTGGAGGCCGCGGTCTACTTTCGCGACTGCCTCAACGGCGAGAGATGTTCCCTTGAGGCTCTGGATTCTCCCGGCGTAGATGATCAGCGGGAAAGCGCCCGGAAGTCCGATCGCCGCGCGAGCTATCTGCTTCTCGCCAGGTGCAAAAAAGGCCCGGTCAATGCCGGGAGGCACCTCGACGAGTTGGGCCGTGTCGGCTCCGTAATATTTGGTAAGCCAGCCAGCTTCATCGGGACCGGAGACCAGCACGGCATCGGAGCAGCCGAGGATTCGCTGCTCCTGGTGGATCCGGAGCGCCGAGAGGTCGCCGTGAGATCTTCCAAAGGCTTGCTTGGCACGCTCAAGCGTGTGAAACGTTGTCACCATCGGGATGCCAAAGTCGTGCTTCAAGGTGTGGGCGGCCATCCCGGAGAGCCAGTAGTTGGCGTGTACGGCGTCGTAGGCGTAGGAAGCGCCCGCTACCTTCTCAACGAGCTGGTCGGCGAAGTCCTTGATGCCGGCGTAGCTTTCAGCGGGGGAGATCCTTCCGTACCCCGCTGCCGGGATCGAGTGGACGCGGAGTCCCGGCTCTACCATCCTGATCTCCGGCTCATCCGGGTCGATGCGCCGGGTGAAGATGTCGCACTCGGCGCCCTGCCGCGCAGCATGCGAGGCCATACTGCGTACGTAGACGTTCATCCCACCGTCGGACCCGGATCCGGGGACAGAGAGGGGGGAGGCGTGGTACGAAATTATTGCCAACCTCAACCTGCGGGGCCTCCAAAACGTTGTACTTGCAACAAGACTAACGCGGGAATTCCGGAATTTCTTCCGTGGAAGAGGCGCCGGTTGCGCACCTAGGCGCCGGCTGCGCCCTCCTTGTACCGGCGCACTAGCTCCGCTCCAAGTTTGTCCAGCCGTTCGTGGATCTGATGGCGGAGGCGGGAAATCCCGCGCTCCCCCTCCTCCAAGGACTGGCGGTAACTCGACAGTTGGGCGGTGTCGAGCAGGTCGAGGGAGTGGCTGCGATCCTGGCCGATTAGGTTGCGGAGGTACTCGTCGGCGACCTCCGCATCGTCATCGCTGAGATCTACGTCGACGAAGCGTGCCGCAATATCGGGGTGGTTTTGGTTCGGTGCCACGATCGCGGTAATGGCCTCCGGCGAAGCTGGTGTACGGTTGTCGACGATGTCGAGTCGCGTCTGCACCAGCCTGCGTGAGTAGGAGATCAGGTTTTCGAGCCGCCGACCCTGGTTCCGGTAATCGCGAAGATTGTCGACATCAAGCGCCGACATATCGGAGTCATCAACTGCGTCGAGCCACTTACTGATCTCTATCTGCAGATCGCGCATCAACCACCCCTAGGTTCCAGAACGCCACCTTTACTATATCGGTTCGAAATGCGGCCAGCGCGGGTGGGGGGAGAGTACCGGTAGCAGATCCGCCCAATAACGTGTCTGCGATCGACCCAGCCGAACACTCGGCTATCCGTCGATCTCCCGGTATTGTCACCCAGAAGGTAGATGAGGTTTCCTTCTACGGCTGCTGCCCGCTTGACTAGCTTCCGCGTGGGATCTCTGGGATCGTAGGCCACTACGGCATCTCCCGGGCGGATTCGGGATGTAAGCAGGACGAGCAGCCGGTCTCCGGCGGAGATTGCCGGCTCCATCGAGGAGCCCTCGACCTTGATGCGGGAGAGTTTGCTCGCAGTTGCAAGCGTTGCCGAACTAATCGAGGCGATGAGCCAAATCTTCAAGCACCCTCGCATAGACTCCAACACTATACGGATTAGGACCGGATACATCGCAAGCATCGTGGCTGCTACCAGGTGCTTCGGTGCCGAGAGGAAGGATAAAGAGGACAGTGATAGCACAGATAATTCGGTTAATTGATCGGGTAGCCAAGCCCGGGGTCGCATCGGCGCATTGCGATCTCCCGTGCGGCGTTTACGATCCGGCTCAGGCTCGGGTCGAGGCTGAGTCGGTGAAGGCGATCATGGAGAAGTACAATGCTTCGGACGACCAGTATTTCCGGGACCGGGCGGTAATTATCAAAGAACAGCGGGCAGCTGAAGTAAACCATCATCTCGACATTCTCTGGTACCAGTACTTCCAGCCGGCTCACCTTGAGAAGTACCCGCAGCTGCACGAGCTGTTCTGGTCTTCGAAGAAGCTGACCTCCCAGGCTAAGCGGAGCAACGACGTCGCCATCGCGGATCAGCTGCTCTCCTCGATTAACCAGATTGCCGAGATCTTCTGGGAGACCAAGAAGTAGCCGGGCAACGTTTCGGCGGGCATGTGACATCATGCTTGCCGTCGGGCCGCTAGCTCATCCGGTAGAGCAGGGGACTTTTAATCCCAAGGTGCAGGGTTCGAGACCCTGGCGGCCCACCAGTTCCGAGGGTTGATTCTCTTGTGTTGCTTTCCATGTCGACATCGGTTCCTCCAGTGTTGCGGGCTTGCTCTTCGAGCGGTATCAGCAATCTGGGCGGGCGAGGCAGGAAGCTTCGTGGTACTGTTCTGCCCGACGGACTCGGTATCGTGGACGTATGTTGCCTGGCAGGATTTTCGTGGAGATCGACGCAGAGTTGGTCGAGCGCGCTAGCAAGGCTGGAGCGCCTACCGGACGTGGCGCCGACGCTGTAGCGGAAGACGCCTTGCGGGCGTTTCTCGGAGCCGAGGTTGTCGACCTAGTGAGGGCCCGCAACCAAGGCGTCGATCCGGAGGAGATCGCTGCGCTTGGTCTATCCGAGCTGAAGGCCTGGCGAGCTGAGCAGCAGCACACCGCACTGTAGCCCACTCGGTGGTCTTGCTTGTCATTGACCCTAACGTCTTTGTCGCAGGGTTAATCGCTCGGGGGGCTCCGGCCGAAGTTGTCGACCTGGTGCGCTACGGCTAAGTTCGAGCCGTCTCGTGTCCCCACCTGCTGGCGGAACTGGAGGGTGTGGTGCGCCGCCCCAGTTTTGGCCGCTATGTCGACACTGGCGAGGTCGGTTCCTACCTCGAATTGCTTCGTAGTGTCACCTTCCATCAACCCGATCCGATGCGTATTGACGACATCGAGTGTCGTGATCCGGCTGATGCCTACCTGATTGCACTTGCTCGTCAAACAGGAGCAGACGCTGTGGTCTCAGGCGACCGCGATCTTACCGAGCTTGATGCACTCCAGCCACCCGTGCTGACTCCAGCTGGCGCACTCGACCGTTGGGATTCCGTGCCTCGACAACCCCTCTAGGCGGTAGGCGGCACCCTTACGATGGTCTTTTCCGGACCGAAGAGCAGGGAACGTCAAGTACACCGAGCGCTCCAGGCAGCTGGCTTCGTCACTCAGCGAACCTTGGGCACGGAGGAGCACCCCAGCCTGGCATGGGTGCAGGCACTCTGCCACGGTGGCGACCACCCTGCAGACGGGTTCCAGCGTGACAGGCTGGATCGAGCGCAAGCGGTCGGAGCTGGAGAGGGATACCGACTCCGTCAGAACGGTGTAGTGATCGCTGGACCCTCCCAATTTCGGGTCGTACGCCACCGAGCCAACGGAAAGGAACTGTTCCGGCTGATTAGTGATGATTCGGATCAAGCAGTTGAGCAGCTTTCCCGCCAACTTGGGATCCCAAGCGAGGACTTGGCGCTCGAAGAGGTGCCTGGGTTATGGGATATTCCTGGAGGCACTCAGTAGTTCCAATTTTGAGGATTTCACGATGCTAGCAGAATTTGCATCGGAATGCGCAAGCGTATTTGTATGGCATCCCTGAGGACAACCTTTACACTGGACGAGGATTTGGCCGAGCGGGCTCGGCAGCTAGGTGTCAACGTTTCGGCTGCTGCCCGTCAGGGTGTTGCCGATGCGGTACGCGCTTCGCTTGAAAAGGCTGATCGAGATGCGTACCTCAAAGATCCCGAGCGCACGGACCCCGCTTGGTCCGACGCTGAAGCATGGGGTAAACCATGAGACGTGGCGAACTGTGGTTGGCTGAAGTTGGCGGCAAGAAGCGGCCGGTGTTGGTGCTCACCCGGTCCGGAGTGTTGAGCGTTCGAAGTTTCGTCACGATTGCCGAGGTCACTACATCCATTCGTGGTCTTAGCGTTGAAGTCGAACTTGACCATCGTGCAATCGGGCTAGATCGTCCCTCGGCAATCAACTGCGACGGCTTGCACACCATCGATCGAGCTTTACTCGTGGGTCCAGTTGGCGAGGTCGGCAGCGAAGTCATGCGGAGAGTCTGCCTTGCTGTCAGCTATGCCCTAGGCTGCTGACAGGTTGAGATGGCCTCTGACAAGGGTCGCTGATGCACGGTTGCACGAAAAGGCGGTCCAGCGTTCCTCGTCCTGTCGTTTGGCCTAGTTGGGTTTGGCCCAATATTTCTGTATCCAAAGCGACTTCTCTGCTTCGAGTAGGTTGACTATTTCGAATCTTTGGACCGCTGAGGCGACAGTAAAGCGTCCACTTGGGCCGGAAGGGTGTTAGCTCAGGCGTGGCGCTCTCATCAGTCATTAACATGAGTAAATATGAGCTGCGAGTTGTTGCGCCATGCCGCCGGCTTGGTGGTGCGAGAATCAAAAGAATGGCAAGGCAGTCGGCGATTGTCCCGGAGGGAATTGAGTTGGCAGCTGGCGGATAGGGATTAGTGGGCAAGGTTGCGCTGGTCGGCGCTGGGCCAGGGGATCCTGGACTGATCACCGCTAGAGGGCTTGAGCTGTTACGGCGAGCCTCGGTGGTGGTGTGCGATTACCTTGTGGAACCCGGCTTATTGGCGCGTGTCTCTGCTGACGCCAAGGTCATTGATGTCGGGAAGCGGCCGGGAAGGCCTTTTGACCAACGGACGATCAATCAACTTCTGGTCGACCTTTCTCATGAACACCCTCTGGTGGTTCGGCTGAAGGGAGGGGACCCCTTTGTCCTGGGCCGTGGAGGAGAGGAGGTGGAGGCTCTGCTGGCTGCGGGAGTACAGGTCGAGGTAGTTCCTGGAGTGTCCTCATCCCTTGCTGGCCCTTTGCTCGGAGGATTTGCAGTCACCCACAGAGGCATCTCCGATGGCTACTTGGTCATAACTGGCCATCGGCACACCGACGAGCCCCTACAGTACGACTGGCAGGCGCTGGCACAATCACGGTTGACGCTGTTGGTCCTTATGGGAGTTGCCCACCGGTCCGAGATTGCCACCGGCTTAATCGAGGGAGGTATGAGTCCGGCAACTCCAGTAGCGGTCATTACTTCCGCCTCCTGGCCGGGAGAGAGGGTGGCTTTGACGAGGCTTGATCAACTTCCCTCAATGGAGTTTGAGTCGCCATCGGTGATCGTCATCGGGGATGTCGTCGACAATCGGCTCGACTGGAGGCGTTCAGCCCCCCTTGGGGGCCGAACTGTTGTGGTCACGAGGCCGCGCTTGGCCTTCGATCCGTTGGTCTCCGGCCTGGTCGACTTGGGTGCAACCGTAATCGAGAACCCCGCGGTCGCCATATCCGATCCGTCCGATGACGGAGCTGGCCTTTCCCGCGCGCTTGCCCAGCTTGACAAGTACGCCTGGATCGTCTTCACTTCGCGCAACTCGGTTCTGCGCGTCCTGCCCCAAATTGGAGATCTCCGCAGGCTGGCTTCGGTCAAGGTTGCGGCGATTGGCGTCGGTACCGCCGGGGAGCTGGAGCGGTTTCTGATCCGGGCTGATCTAGTTCCCTCCGAGTTCGTTGGCGAAGAGCTGGTGGCCGAGTTTCCAGCAGGATCGGGGAAAGTGCTTTTTCCTAGAGCTAGGATCGCTCGCGATGTGGTGGTTGGCGGCCTCCGGGCCAAGGGGTGGGAGGTCGACCTTGTTGAGGCGTACCAATCGGAGGTTCCGGCTCCGGTGGCCACACCGCAGCAGGTGGAGGCCGCCGACCTGGTGGTCTTTACGGCAAGCTCGACAGTGGACGGTTTCCTGCAGCAGTTCGGCGGGACGATGCCCAGGTTTAGGGCGGCGATCGGGCCGGTAACCGCGGCTCGCCTCGAGGCGGCCGGCTATCCGGCAGATGTGGTCGCCGAAGAGTACTCGACAACTGGGCTACTGGACGCGATTTGCACGTTATTCGCCAACCGAACTGACGTCTAGGCTCTTGCGCTATGAGCTCTTTTCCGCGTCCGAGACGCCTTCGGGGTACAGGAGCAATTCGCAACCTGGTCGCTGAGACTGGCTTTTCTCCTGCGCAGCTGATCCTGCCCGCCTTCGTACGTGAGGGGATAACCGAGCCGGTGCCGATCAAGTCGATGCCGGGAGTGAGCCAACATACCCTCGAATCCCTACTTGAGGAGGCAGAGGGACTTCTTCGATCGGGTGTCAACACCATCTTGCTCTTTGGGGTGACCGACGAGAAGGACATTGACGGAAGCCTGGCTTGCAAGCAGGGGTTCATCCTTCAGCGGGCCATCACCGCCCTGAAGCGCAGTTTCGGAGACGAACTCACCATCATGTCCGATCTATGCCTTGATGAGTACACGACGCACGGTCACTGCGGCGTTCTGGACAACCTGGGAAGGGTTGATAACGACAAAACCCTCCTTCGCTACCAAAAGCTTGCTCTTTCATTGGCCGAAGCCAGCGTCGACTTTGTCGCCCCTTCAGGAATGATGGACCACCAGGTTGCCGCCATCAGGGAGGCGCTTGACGGCGAGGGGTGGGTGGATACCGGAATCCTGGCTTATTCGGCCAAGTACGCCTCTGCACTCTACGGCCCGTTCAGGGATGCGGTGGAAGTTGAGATAGCTGGGGGCGGCGATCGCAAGGCTTACCAGCAGGATTACAGGAATCGGAGAGAGGCTCTCCGCGAGATCGAACTCGACCTTGCGGAGGGTGCCGACATGATCATGGTTAAGCCAGCATCCCTCTACCTCGATATCATTGCGGCCGCCAGCGAGATATCGGACCGTCCGGTCGCCGCCTACCAGGTATCCGGGGAGTACTCGATGATCGCCTGCGCTGCAGCAGCTGGATATCTCGATCGCAGCGCAGTGGCGCTGGAGTCGCTGACCGCGATCTTCCGAGCAGGCGCGGACCTCGTCCTTACCTATTTTGCCAAGGAGGTAAAGGGTTGGTTGGAGTAGAGAATGACGGGAATGCCGCTGCCTTCGATCGGGCACAAAAGGTTCTGGTCGGCGGGGTCAACTCTCCTGTTCGTTCGTTCAACTCGGTCGGGGGCGTGCCCTACTTCGTCAGGGAGGCCCACGGGGCTTACGTGACCGACGTGGAGGGGAGGGCATATCTCGACTACGTCCAGTCGTACGGCGCGGTAATCCTCGGACACGCCGATCCTCGAGTCACCAAGGCGGTCTCTGATGCCGCGTCTCTCGGCACCACCTACGGAGCGCCAACGTTGGGAGAGGTGCGGCTCGCCGAGGAGATCGCCTCTCGGGTAGCCGGGGTAGAGATGGTCCGGCTTACCAGCTCTGGGACCGAGGCGACCATGACTGCCGTCAGGCTTGCTCGTGGCCATACCGGCAGGCACAAGATCGTGAAGTTCGAGGGGTGCTACCACGGCCACGTGGACGCCTTGCTGACATCGGCGGGATCCGGGGCAGCCTCGCTTGGGATCCCGGCGACTGCAGGCGTAGAGCCATCGGTGGTGGCGGACACTCGGGTGTTGCCGTACAACGAGCCGCCAGAACTCGATGAGTCGATCGCGGCGGTCATTGTTGAGCCGGTTGCAGCAAACATGGGACTCGTTCCTCCTGATCCCGGATTTCTGGAGGAGCTGCGCCGCAGGACATCCGAGGTCGGAGCGCTGCTGATTTTTGACGAGGTGATTACCGGTTTTCGCCTTGCCCGCGGCGGCGCTTCGACTTTCTTTGGGATCACCCCAGATCTCTGGACTTTCGGCAAGGTGATCGGAGGTGGGCTACCTATCGGTGCTGTCGCCGGCCCCGAAACCATCATGAGCACGCTGGCTCCGATCGGACCTGTCTACCAAGCTGGAACCCTTTCAGGGAACCCGGTCGCGACTGCGGCAGGCATTGCCGTCCTCGACGCGCTTGCGGAGCCGAGCTATGCGATGCTCTCCGGACGGGCACAGCAGCTTGCAGAAGGGTTACAGAAGGTCATTTCCGAATCGGGCCTCCCGGTCCAGATTCCCCGGGTCGGCCCACTGCTGGGAATTTTCTTTACCGATACTCCGGTGAGAGGTTATCGGGAGGCGGTAGCCTCCGTATCGCGGGGGGTGTATCCAAAGTTTTTCCACGCGATGCTTCGGAGGGGGATCGCATTAGCCCCCGGACCTTACGAGATCATGTTCCCCGGCCTCGGTCATAGCATTGATGACATAGAGAGGACCATCGATATCGCATCTGCTGCTGCCAACGAGGCGCGCGAGGCGATGCTCAGCCGAGGCTGAGTGTTGTGCCAACCGCGCTGGGAACTACCCGGTTGCCAAAGCGCTTCATCATCGCGAAGGTGGCGTTTAAGCCGGTACAGTGGCCGGGCATCAGGTATTTTGGGTCAAGATCTTCGAAGGCGTCCATCACTTCGGTTAGCGCGACGGGGTCCTTAACGCTGGACAGGTGAAAGCCCCCCGCGGCTACTGCGATTTCGCGTTCTCCGGTGAGGTAGCGAGCGTACTGGCAGGTGTTGATGATGCCGGCGTGGCCGCAACCGGTTACCACGGCAAGCCCTACGTTTTTGACCGCTATGACCAGGGCTTGGTCGTCGAGGACCAGTGGGTCGGGCAGCCAGCTGCCCCCAATCTCTGCCTCCTGGCCGGCAAAGCCGGTTTCGAAGTTGGTGGTGCGCTCTATCTCGCCAGTAACGAGCACCGAACTATCGAGGATGAAGCTGGGGCTGGAGTTCTCGGAGACTTCGAATCCCGACTGTTCAAAGTAGCGGCGGGATGGGGTGGGCAGGTCGATCACGCCGTGGCCAGTTTGCAGGCGCCGATTTCGAAAGGCGTGCGGGTGCACCAGGAGGGGAAGGTTGCAGCTTCCGTAACGCTCGACAAGTCCAACAATGCCGCCGGTGTGGTCGAAATGGCCGTGGCTTAGGACGATGGCGTCAATTTCCCGTGGGTCGATGTCGAGCAGGTTCAGGTTGTGCACCAATCCTCTAGGCGAGACTCCAGTATCAAAGAGCAGTCGCCGGCGTTTCTTGCCGCTCTCCACCTCTATGAGGGCGGAAAAGCCGTGCTCGGCCACGAGTGGCACCAGCGTCGTGCCGCCAACCATGACTGGGTCTGGGGCCGGGGAGAGGAGGTGGCTGCGCACTGCCGGCTTTTGGGAGGGCATGAATACGTCTCCGTAGTTGTCTACAAGGACGGTTAGGCGCAGCCGGTCAACCGGTTCTAGCTTGAGCGGTTTAAGCGCAGTTCCTGAAACCCGTTCTGAACCGTTGCTGGCAGTACACACATGCGGCCTCCCGTCTCGTCCCGCTGGACGGGGTTGTCGCAGTGGGCTTTCGCTGGTATCCGATCGTACATACGGCTTTTGTGGGAGAGCAAGCCATGGATGCCGTTTATCCACGCTTAACCGCGGCTCTCGGTTGTTTTAGAAAACCGATATTGCCTTGTGTGCTGGCGTTAACGTTGGGGTGTCAAGGTTAGAGACGGCTACAAGCTGAAAGTGAATAAAATGCGCCTTTTACACCTGTCGGATCTGCATTTCGAGACTCTTCCTGAGCGGCTCTACGTTGGGGTGTCTTCGACCTTGAACAGGTCGTGGCGGGAACTTCGCGTGCTCGACCCGGACCTGGTGCTGGTTTCGGGTGATCTTACCAGCTATGGCGCCTGGGATCAAGGGCAGCTCCGCGGAGTGAAGCGGTGGCTTGATTCTATGGACGCTAGCTACGTGGCTCTTCCAGGCAACCACGACCTTGGCGCCAGCGTCGATCGCGGCTTCAAATTTCCCGTAATCGAGTATTACGAGAGCGTCGAATGGAGCCGGACCAATTTTGCACGGGTTTTCGAGCAGCAGCCGGTGGTATCCAAGCTTGTTGGCGGTGTCGAAGTGATTGCGGTAGCGCTACGGGATAGGGATCCAGATGGTGCTCTGGACCAGCTGGAGGCGGTTCTCTCCGGCTCTGAGGGACCGGCTCTTGTAGCCGGGCATTACCCGATCTCCCCGGTGCGGGAGTGCGGGGTCCTTGCAAACTTCGGCTCTGAGGGATTCATCGGGTCTGCTCTCGAACGGCTACGGTCGCTGGTCCTTGGGAGCGAGCGAGTTGCTGCCTACCTCTGTGGACACGTGCATGCCGCCAGCGTCTTGCCGTTATCAGACCGCGTACTCCAGTTCTCCGCCGGTGCTCTTGGACCGGGTCCGAGTTGCGGATGGCTTATCGACTTTTCTGATGATCGGCTCTCCTGGGATCTAGTTGCTGGCAGTGGGCCACAGACCTTCTGGAGTGGCGAGCAGCTGGACGGGGCGGATCCGGCGGACTACCACCTCGGTCCCAGCTCCACTTGGCGGGGGAGCATCAGCTTTGTTCGCCGACCTCGGAGGTCACGGTTGGGTACCTAACCCCAGCGAGATTGGGAGAGCTTCTCTCTGGCGGTGTTGGCGAAGCGGTAGATCCGCTCCACTTGGGCCGCGGAAGAGCCGGGCAGCAGGTTGGCCATAACCGAGACCACTGGAGCCATCAGCGCCGGTGAGCGCATTGCAGACCACACTCCTGCCGACATCAGCTTCGGTTCGGAGATGAACCGGACGAAGGCGTTCGCGACCGCATAATAGAGGGCTAAACGCGCCCGGAGCTGCTCAGGGTAGGCGCCAAGCATCGAAGCGTCCCCAGTCGCGAGCGCTTGGGTCAAAATTCCGGCCGCGAGCCGTCCGGTTTCGTAGGCGTAAGATATCCCCTCCCCGTTGAAGGGATTGATGCTCGCGGCGGCGTCCCCAACCATCATGTAATTTCGGCCCGCGATGGGAGAGATGGCCAAGCCCATAGGAAGCTTTCCGCCGGTAGCCGGGAACTCCGGCTCCCCAAAGGTCCAAGTTCGATCGGCGAGCTCGACGAACCGCTGGAGTTCTCGGGTTGTGTTTAGCTTCCGCCACCGCGAGCGGTTCGAGAGCAGTCCGAAGCCGACGTTGGCACTACCGTCTCCTGCCGGAAAAATCCAGCCATAGCCGGGAATTACCGCACCGGAGCTGTCGCGTAGGTCTAGGTGAGACTCGACCCACTCTTCGTCGGCCCTTGCTGTGGGGTGGTACGTCCGGATGGCGAGTCCGAGCGGCTTTGCCTGGTCTCTGGTTGCGCCCAAACTTCTCGAGACGCGGGCGTTGGAACCCTCAGCCAGCACGTAGAACTTGGACACCAAGTTGACCGACTCTCCAGAGTCCAGGTTTCTTGTCGCTACTGCGGTTATGCCGCCGGTGCCGGTCTCCGCGGAAAGCGCTTCGTGGTGCATAAAAACCCGAGCTCCTGCCTCTTGCGCCCGGCTCAACACGGCCTGGTCGAGGATGCTCCGCCGCGAAATGTAGCCGTACTCAGGAAACTCTGGGTGCCTGGGCCAGGGAATCTCGTAGCTGCGGTTGAAAGCGATGGTTCGGAGTCCGAGGTAGCGATGCTGGGTTTTGAGGAAATCCGCCAAACCCATGGCCTCCAATTGCACCACCGCACGTGGAGTCAAGCCGTCGCCACAAGTCTTGTCGCGTGGAAAAACCTTTTTCTCCACCACGGTTACGTCAAAGCCCCGCATTGCCAGCCAGTAGGCGGCTGCGGCACCTGATGGACCACCACCGATTACGGTTACGTCAGATTTGATCTCGGTTTCGGGATCTCCGTTCACGCTGATTAGCGTACCCAGGAGAGTTAAAGTGGCGACCAATCACCAAGTAATCCCCCATTCGGGTAGGCTGGCCTCGACCGGCTCTAATTAGGTTGGAACATGGTCAACGTGCAGGGGGGGAGCTCTTAGTTGGATTTGCACCAACGCAGATAACGTATAAAGATTAGGTAAAGGTTTTGCCAAGGCGCGGCTTGCGCAACGGTAACCGGTTTGCCCTAGTTAGGGTTAGGCGTTGAATTGAGAGGTGGAATGGCCCAGTATCTGCCAATTGTGATCATGCTGGTCCTTGGGGGAGTGTTCGCAGCCGGCTCCTTTATCGGATCTGGGTTGCTTGCCCCTAAGCGGCCGCACCGGGCGAAGCTTGCGCCTTACGAATGCGGGATTGTCCCCCGCTCGGAGCCGCCGGAGCGCTTTCCGGTCCGTTTTTTTCTGGTCGCGATGATCTTCATCATCTTCGATATCGAGATTATTTTTCTCTACCCCTTTGCGGCTGCCGCTGGAGAGTTGGGAACCTTCGGCGTGATTGAGGTTGCCGGCTTCGCTCTCGTTGTCTTCATCGCCTTCGCCTACCTGGTTGCCAACGGTGCGCTGAGCTGGGGACCTTCGCGGAAGCAGTCGTACCGTGTCGTAGAGGAGAGACTGGCTTCCAAGGTTCCAACCGGCGTGAGGGGGGAATAGTGCCGCTAGAGGACTTGAGCTACAACTTCCTTACCGGCAACATCGAAAAATTGGTGCAATGGGCTCGGCAGGCAAGCCTCTGGCCGGCGACATTTGGCCTGGCGTGCTGCGCTATCGAGATGATGTCGAGCGGTGCTGCCGACTTCGACCTTGCGCGTTTCGGCATGGAGGTCTTCCGGGCTTCCCCGCGCCAAGCGGACCTGATGATCGTGGCCGGCAGGGTATCGCAGAAGATGGCGCCGGTTCTCCGGCAGGTATATGACCAGATGATGGAGCCCAAGTGGGTGATCGCCATGGGAGTATGCGCCTCAACCGGCGGAATGTTCAACAACTACGCGGTCGTTCAGGGTGTCGACCAGATCGTCCCGGTCGACATCTACGCGCCTGGCTGCCCTCCCGGTCCGGAGACACTCATGCACGCGATTCTCACATTGCACGAGCAGATCCGTACTGGCGAGATCCTCCGCCGCCGCAGGGAGGTCGAGAAGAGCTATCACCAGATAGGTCAGTCTGCCGCCTCGCGGATAGTCGGCGGTGCGGAGTGAGCGGGGTCGCCTTCGTCCCATTGGGGGAGTACGTCAGCTACTTCACGGAGCGCAGGGCGGAGGGGTACTCATTCCTCGCCGATTTGACGGCCGTTGATTATTTGGAGGCAGCGCATCCTGGCCTTCCTCCCGAGGTGCAGCCGGAGCGGTTCGAGGTAGTGGCGAACATCCGCCGCTTTGATCCACCTGCGATCTTGCGGGTGCGCACGCAGGTTCCGGAGGGTTCGCCGTGGGTGCCGAGCTTGTTCGGTCTTTACCCGGGAGTCGAGGCGATGGAGCGCGAGATCTACGATCTGCTTGGGGTGGGCTTCTCTGGCCACCCGGATCTTACCCGAATCCTCCTTCCCGAAGATTGGGAGGGACACCCGCTCCGGAAGGACTATGGTCTCGGCCGCGTGCCGGTGCAGTTTAAGGAGGTGAGGCGGCACCGATGACTGCATCAGTCTTTACAGTTGCCCGGCCGGAAAATCGAGAACTTGGCGCGACGCTCTCAGAAGAGACTTCGGAGGGGCTTCAGGAGCTGGTGGCGAGGTCGGCGACCCCAGCGGGCGAGCTTGACCTCGAGACTGGCGCCACCCTGAGGATACCGGAGGCAGCAGCGGAGGTAGAGACCTTCAGCGATGACGGCCGGATGATTATCAACATGGGACCGCAACACCCCTCCACCCATGGGGTTCTCCGGATCATGCTGGAGATCGAAGGGGAGACTGTCCTGCGGTCGAAGCCGGTGATCGGCTACCTCCACACCGGAATGGAGAAGACCGCGGAGAACCTGACCTACCTGCAGGGGGCTACCAACGTAACCCGAATGGACTACCTGTCTCCGCTCAATAATGAGTTGGTTTTTGCGCTGGCGGTCGAGGACTTGTTGGCTCTTGAAATTCCGGAGAGGGCTACCTGGATCCGGATGTTGCTTTCGGAACTCAACCGGATCTCGTCGCACGTGATGTGGCTCGCCACCAACGGGATGGACCTCGGCTCCAGCTCGATGATGATCTTCGGCTTTCGCGAGCGCGAGATGGTGCTCTCCTTCTTCGAGAAGGCGTCCGGCTTGCGGATGAACCACAACTATGTCCGCCCCGGAGGTGTGGCAGCAGATCTGCCGGACGGTTGGGAGGACGATGTAACCGCGATCGTCGATACTATCGAAGCGCGGATCAACGACTACAACGAGCTCCTTACCGGCCAGCCGATCTTCCACGAACGGGTCTTCGGGGTCGGGATTCTCCGGCCCGAAGAGGCGATAGCGCTGTCGGCGACCGGGCCGATATTGCGCTCCACCGGAGTTGCTTGGGATCTCCGGCGGGAGATGCCCTACCTTTTCTACGACAAGGTGGATTTCGACGTCGTCGTCGGCACTGTCGGCGACACCTACGACCGATACTCGGTCCGGATCCACGAGATTCTTCAGTCGATCCGGATCGTCCGACAGGTGCTGGAACAGATGCCCTCCGGTCCATACCGGGCTCTTGACCCAAAGGTCACGCCACCGCCGCGGGCGCGGGTGGATGAGTCGATGGAGGCGCTGATTCATCACTTCAAGCTGTTCACCGAGGGAATCCGGGTCCCTCCGGGCGAGACCTATCAGGCCATCGAGTCACCTCGGGGCGAACTTGGTTGCTACATGGTCTCAGATGGCGGTGCAAAGCCGTATCGGATGCATATCAGGGGACCATCGTTCGTGAACCTCCAGTCGCTGCCGGTCATGCTCCGCGGCGGCCTGCTCGCGGATGGGGTAGCGATTATCTCGTCGGTTGATCCGGTTATGGGAGAGGTGGATCGGTAGATGGCACGGTTTGAAGGTGAAATGCTGGGTCGGGCTGAACGGCTTGCCAGCCTCTATCCAGATCCGCGGTCGGCGATTATTCCTCTGTGCCATCTCGCCCAGGAGCAGGATGGGTACGTGACCGAGGAGGCGATAGCCCACATTGGAGAGTTGGTAGGGGCGACAGGCGCTGAGGTCCAGGGCACCGCTTCCTTCTACGACATGCTCAAGTTCGAGCCGGTAGGGAAGTATGTAATCGGCGTCTGCACCAACATCTCCTGCATGCTCCGCGGCGGTTACGAGCTTCTCGATGCCGCGTCGAACACGCTTGGCGTCCCGCCGGGGGAGACGACCGCTGACGGCATCTTCACCCTGGAAGAGGTGGAGTGCGTAGCCCACTGCGATAAAGCACCCGCTGTCCAGATCAACTACCGCTACTTCGGGCCGGTCGACAGTGATGCCTTCGCCGAGCTGGTAGGCCAGCTCAAATCGGGAGAACTTGACGAACAGGTGCCCGAGCACGGAACCCTCATCAGGGTGCTTCGCGACGCTCCACCCCCAATACCGCTGGAGGAGATCGATGCCGAGCGGGCTCGGCAGGACGCGGAGCGGGAGGCGCGAGCCGCCTCCCGGGAGGTGTAGCGTGAGGATCGTAGGCGGAAGACTTGAGCACCCTGATTCGCATACGCTGGAGCGATTTCTCGCAACCGGCGGCAACAACTCCTTCAGAAAGGCGCTGTTGGAGATGACGCCGGAGGCGGTGGCGGCGGAGGTGCTCACCGCAAACCTGCTAGGCCGCGGCGGCGCCGGATTCGAGGCCGGACGCAAGTGGGGGATGCTTCGGAAGGCAAAGCGGCGATATCTGGTTGTGAACGGCGACGAGAGCGAGCCGGCGACCTTCAAGGATCACCTCCTAGTTGAGCGGGACCCCCATCAGCTGGTGGAAGGGGCGAGCATCGCGGCATACGCCATCGGGGCATCGTTGGCGGTGATCTACCTCCGAGGCGAGTTTGCGCTCGGCCTTGAGCGGGTCCAGGAGGCGATCAACGACGCATACCGGATAGGAGCGTTGGGGCGTGACATCTTCGGCTCTGGATTCTCGCTCGATATTCTTCTTCAGCCCGGCGCAGGAGCCTACATCTGCGGCGAAGAGACCGCTCTACTCGAGTCTCTGGAGGGAAAGCGCGGCTTCCCTCGGATCAAGCCACCATATTTTCCTGCGGTCATCGGTCTCTATGGCGCTCCGACCATCGTCAACAATGTGGAGACGGTTTCGAACCTTCCTTGGATAGTCGAGCACGGTGGCGAGGCCTTTAAGAGCCTCGGTTCTGGCCGGTCTACCGGCACCCGGCTCTTTGCCCTCTCCGGCCAGGTGAACCGGCCCGGCGTCTACGAGGTCGAGATGACCAAGATCACTTTTCGGGACCTGATTTTCGGCGAGGAGTACGGCCAGGGCCTTGCCCCTTCCCGCAATCTCACTGCCTTCATCCCGGGCGGGGCCTCGTCACCGTGGTTTTTCCCGGAGCACCTTGACCTGCCGTTGGGGCAGGATGAGGTGGCGAAGGCCGGTTCTATGCTTGGCTCGGGTTCGGTTATCGTCATGGACGACTCATCCTGCCCGGTGAGGTCGGCTTGGAGGATTGCCCGCTTTTTCGCGCGCGAGTCTTGTGGCCAGTGCACCCCCTGTCGGGAAGGGGGGACTTGGATCGATCGGATCATGGAGCGGATTGAGATTGGAAACGGCCGGGAGGAGGATCTCGACTTGCTCCTCGACCTCTGCGACAACATCTCTCCCGGAGTGGTTTGGCCTCCGGCCCAGACCACGATCTGCGTTCTCGGGCCTTCTATACCTCCGGCAATAAGCGCGGCCATATCCCGGTTCCGCGACGATTTCTTGCTCCATATCAAGGAAGGGCGGTGCCCGCATGCCTGACGAGCTGGTGTCAGTCACCCTCGACGGCCAGGTAGTACAAGTAGCCAAGGGAACACCGATCATCGAGGCCCTTGACCAGATCGGCGTCCATGTCCCGCGCTTCTGCTATCACCCGCGGATGAGCGCGGTAGGCGTGTGCCGGATGTGCCTGGTCGAGGTGTCCGGACCGCGTGGCTTTTCGCTCCAGCCCTCCTGCTACCTATCGGTGGCGGAAGGGATGGAGGTGGTTACGACATCCGAGGCGGTGAGGAAGGCCCAGGGTGGTGTGATCGAGTTTCTGCTGGCTAACCATCCCCTTGACTGCCCGGTCTGCGACAAAGGGGGCGAGTGTCCGCTCCAGGATCAGGCGTTCGCGCACGGGGCGGGGGAGACGCGCTATGTGGAGGAGAAGCGGCATTACGCCAAGCCGATCCCGATCTCGCGCCTCATCAAGCTCGACCGCGAGCGCTGCATCCAGTGCGACCGGTGCACCCGGTTTGCCGATGAGGTGGCCGGTGAGGCGCTTCTAGACTTTCGCGGTCGGGGAAACGCGATCCGGATATCCACCTTCTCCAGCGTAGAGTTCGACTCCTACTTCTCGGGGAACGTCACCCAGATCTGCCCGGTGGGAGCGCTTACCGCAACTCCCTACCGCTTCAAGGCGAGACCGTGGGATTTGACGCAGTCCGCCTCCACCTGTGGCTGGTGCTCCTTCGGATGCCAGGTTTCAGTTCAAGCGAGCCAGAACGAGCTCACCCGAGTACTGGGAATCGACTCCGACGCGATCAACCACAGCTGGCTTTGCGATCGCGGCCGCTTTGGTATTAGCGAGGTCAATAACCGGGATTCCCGAGTCCTCTCTCCCTGGCTAAGGGAGGGGGGCGCGCGGCGCGAGGTCTCCTGGACCCGCGCAGTTGGGGCGATTGCCGAAGTTGTCAAGCAAGCCAAGGCGCGCAACGGGAACGCTTCGGTCGCCGTGATTGGTTCTGGACGGCTGAACCTGGAGGACAGCTATGCCTGGGCCAAACTTGCGCTCGACGTGATCGGGACGCCGCTAGTCGACGGGCTTCTCGGGCAGGGAGGCATCGCCGCTACATGGTTCGAGCGGGCTGCCTCGATCGAGCAGGCACTCTCTTCGCGTGCTCTGATCGCCCTCAACGTTGATCCGAAAGAGGAGGTTCCGGTCCTTCACCTCCGCCTCCGCGAAGCCGTTCGCAAGGGGCTTCACCTGATTGAAGTGAACTCGACTGCCACCTCGCTATCTGCGATGGCAGCCACCTCCATTCAACTCTCGCCGGATAAAGTCGGTGAACTTGCGGAGGTGGTCATGCGCAGCGTCCCCGGTGGCGAGGGGGACGTTGTGATTTTGGTGGGTGGCTTGAACCGGGCTATGGATCCGGCGGTCACGAGTGGGATCCTCCAGAGTCTTGTGGCGGCGATGCCTGAGGCGAAGATCTTGAGTGCTCTCGGTGCGGCCAACGTTCACGGCGCCTTTTTGGCCGGTCTCTCACCCGGCGTTCTGCCGGGTGCTGGCGAGGGGGCTCTGCCAAGTTCGTGGAGAGCGCCAGCGGACTCGAGCCGGGCCAACTACGCGAACATCCTTCGCGCCGCTTCGGCGGGCGAGGTTGGCGTGCTTATATTACTCGACTGCGACCTTGAAGAGGCCGGTGTCGCGCCGGCGGCAATCGAGGCTCTTGGGGAACGATGCGCCCTAATCAGCTTGGCCTCCTACGAGTCGGCTACCTCGAGGGCGTCCGCTGTGACTCTTCCCCTGGCCACCTGGTCCGAGGCTAGGGGGTCTATGGTCAATGGAGAGGGGCGGATGCTGCGGCTCGGGGAGCAGCTCGAGCCAGCCGGGCTCTCCAAGCCGGGCTGGGTGGCGGCGTCGCTGGTCGCCAGCGACCTTGGCAACGACATGTCGATCTTTACTGCCGGTGATATCTGGGCCGAACTTAAGACTTGGGGAGGGGCTTTTGCCGGTGTTGAACCAGAGATCTTCAACTCCACGCTCGACGGTCCACTCCTCCCGGTAGCGAGGTGGAATGCTGGAGGACCTCCGCGCGCACTGGATCCGGTCGCCACTCCCGGTATAGCCTCGGTGCGCAGGCAGGGGCCGGACTTCAGAGCAGGCGCGGTTCTCGACCCACACGCTACCGGCACTGGTTCCGCTCCGACTGCCAAAGTCCTCACGGCTGGGCGGTTGGCAGCAGCTGATGCTAGAGCAGGCGTTTCGGTTGAGATAGGCGTGGCTGGAGAGGACGAAGCCTGGTTGGTGCTGGCGCGCAGGGTGTACGAAGCCGATGCCCGCCTTGCCGCCAACCCCGCGCTGGCAAGCTTTGTTCGCGACGACCGGGTCATGGTCTCCCCTGCCCGGCTCGCTCGGCTCGGCGCGGATGACGGGGACCGGGTGCGGGTTATCGGCTCGGTGGAGATCGAGGCGGTGGTCCACTCCGACGCATCTATCCCCGATTGGGCAATAGCGGTTGAGGGCCGGACGATCGCGGTAATGCATTTGGTGGATGGTGCGGGATGGTCACGAGTACGATTGGAGAGGCTTAATGGGTAGCGATCTCTTGCTAGCGGGGCATCTTTCGCTGGCGGTGGTCCTTATCGTCGTGGTCAAGGTGCTGGTGGCCTTCGTCGCGCTTCTGGTTTCGGTGCTGCTGGCGATCTGGATCGAGCGCAAGGTCATCTCCGACATGCAAAATCGTATCGGCCCGAACCGTGCGGGCCCCTGGGGTTTGTTGCAGAGTCTTGCCGATGGCATGAAGCTCTTCTTCAAAGAGGACCTAGTCCCGGAGCGGTCGGATCGGTTCGTGTTCAAGCTCGCACCATACCTTTCGGTCATTCCCGCCTTCATCACCTTTACGCTGGTCCCGATCGGGGGCTCGGTGGACATCTTTGGGCACCATACCGAGCTCCAAGTGGCAGATCCCCCGATCGGAATTTTGCTTCTGATCGCAATGTCGTCGATCTCGGTCTACGGCGTCATGCTCGCTGGCTGGTCATCGGGGTCAAAGTACCCGTTGCTCGGATCGGTGCGAGCGTCCGCCCAGATGATTTCGTACGAAGCCGCAATGGGCCTTTCGATAGCCTCGGTGGTGCTGATTACCGGGTCGCTCTCCACGCGAGACATGGTTACGCAGCAGCTGGGTACGTTTTTCGGTTTCATCCCGCACTGGAACCTGATCCGGCTCGGGATCATCCCGTTCGTGGTCTTCATCATTGCGATAACGGCAGAGGTGAACCGGCCCCCGTTTGACCTGGTCGAGGCGGAGCAGGAGTTGGTGGGCGGTTTCCACACCGAGTACTCCTCGATCAGGTTTGCCCTTTTCTACTTGGCCGAGTACATGAACACCATCACAATGAGCGCGATTATGGTCACGATGTTTTTTGGTGGCCCGGACGGTCCCGACCCGACCTTTCTGCACTGGCTCTGGCCAATCCTGTGGTTCCTGGTGAAGACCGCTATCTTTTTCGTGATCTACGTATGGTTCAGGGCCGCCCTTCCTCGCCTCCGCTACGACCAGTTGATGGACCTCGGTTGGAAGGTACTGATTCCGGTCTCGCTGGCTTGGATTTTGGTCATAGCTGCGATGAGGGTGTCGCGTCCGCTCGGGTTCGCACTGGTCCTCTTGGGATTCTTGGCAGCTTTGGTGTTGACGAGAGCGATTTCGATTGGGCACGAGCGTGCCGGGCAGGCGAGGATCCAGGCGCTGCCGGGAGAGGAGATCAATGGGGATTCTTAGCGGCCTGGGTGGGTTCAAAGTAACCTTCAAGCAGATTTTCGAGCCCAGGGTTACCAAGCAATACCCAGAGGAGAAGCGGCCGAAGCCGCCACGGTTTCATGGGCGCCACGTCCTCAACCGGTACCCGGATGGCATGGAGAAGTGCATCGGGTGCGAGCTCTGCGCTGGGGTGTGCCCTGCCAAATGCATCTATGTGCGGGGTGCCGATAACGATCCGGCGAATCCGACCTCTCCCGGAGAGCGCTTTGGCTTCGTTTACGAGATCAACTTCCTCCGGTGCATCCATTGCGACATGTGCGTTGAGGCTTGCCCGACTGAGGCGATCACCGAGTCGAAAATGTTCGAGTTCTCCTTCACCAACAGGGAGGATGCCATCTACACCAAAGCTGAGCTTCTGGTAGATCAGGAGGGATCGGCTCGCCGGCTCCACTGGGAGGACTGGCGCGACGAGGACGAAGAGTACACGTCGGGATGGGTGCGCGCGACCGCTCCATCGGGTGACCCGGCTTTCCAGGGCGTTCCGGGCTGGTCCGGCGAGCTTGGATTCGGGGTGCGCGAGCCGGAGCGGGGCCAGTCTGATTTGGCTCTCGAAGAGGCTACCGAGCAGTTCCCGCTGCGGAAAATTCTTGCCGATCGGATTTCGCGAAAGCTTGGAGGGAAGGTCAGATGATGTTGGCCGCGATTTCGATTCCGCAGCTTATCGTTTTTGTGGTTGCGGTTGCCATCGTGGGCGTAGGCGGCGTGGGGCTGCTCGCCGCCAAGCACACGGTGCACTCGGCGCTCTTCTTGGTTATGACGCTTTTCGGAGTGGCGGTGCTCTTCATCGAGGAGGGCGCGGAGTTCTTGGCCGCCGTGCAGGTAATCGTCTACGCCGGTGCCATAGTTGTACTCTTCCTCTTCGTGATCATGCTGCTCGGGGTGGATCGGGTGGAGGTTCCGGCGTTTGTGGCGGATCGAAATCGGATCGTTCTTGCCGGCGTTGGCGTGCTCGCGGTCCTGGTTGAGCTTTTCTACGTGGCGAGCGGAGCCTGGAGCAGCGGTGCTGTTTCTCAGTCTGGCAGCTTGAGCGCAGGCCAGAACGTCGGCGTTCTGGCGAGGTCGGTATTTACTACCTATGTCTATCCCTTCGAACTCACCGGCGCGTTGTTGGTGATCGCGGTGGTGGGCGCGGTCGTGCTCTCCAAGCGGCTGATCGGAAGGCGGGAGGTGGATCGTTGACGATTCCCGGCAGTTGGTACCTGGTGGTGGCGGCCTTGCTCTTTGGGCTGGGCGCGTTCGGAGTGCTGACCAGGCGAAACGTGATCGTCATGTTCATGTCCCTCGAGCTGATGCTGAACGCGGTCAACTTGACGTTCGTGTCGTACGCGCGAATGCTCAACGACGTGGGAGGCCAGGTTGACGTCTTCTTCGTGCTGGTGGTGGCGGCAGCTGAGGTGGTGGTCGGTCTCGGAATCATTGTGGCTATCTTCCGGCAACGGGCGACGGTGACCGCCGACGACATTTCGAGTTTGAAGGGCTAACTATGGGTGCAGTCGGTTTTGTCGTTCTCTTCCCACTTTTGGGCTTCTTGGTCCTGCTCACTTTTGGCAGGCGACTTGGCGATCCGGTTGCCGGATGGCTTGGCACCCTGGCGGTGTTCGGCAGCTTCGTCTCGGCGATAGTGGTCTGGCTCGCCAGGCTGGGGAATGAGGGTCACCCCTACGTTCTCCGGCTGTTCGATTGGTTCTCCGCCGGAGGGCTGCACGTCAACGTTAGTTTCCGGGTCGACGGACTTTCGGTGGCTATGATTCTCTTCGTCACCGGGGTGGCTACGCTGATTCACCTCTACTCCATCGGCTATATGAAGGGTGATCCCCTCTATCATCAGTTCTTCGTCTACCTGAACCTCTTCGTCTTCTCGATGGTGGTTTTGGTGACCGCGAACACCTTGCCGCTGGCCTTTCTGGGATGGGAGGGTGTCGGTGCCTGCTCGTACTGGCTGATCTCCTTCTGGTTCGAGCGGCCGACGGCGGCTAGCGCCGGGAAAAAAGCCTTCATCGTCAACCGGATCGGAGATACCGGCTTCCTGCTCGGGACGTTCCTGGTCTTCGAACACCTTGGATCGGTCTCATTCAGCCGCTTGACCGCCGGATCGCTCAACCTCTCTCCCGATACCGCCACGGCAATCGTGCTTCTTTTTTTTCTGGCTGCAGCGGGCAAGTCGGCTCAGCTTCCGCTTTTTACCTGGCTTCTCGACGCGATGGAGGGTCCAACTCCGGTCTCGGCCCTCATCCACGCTGCAACCATGGTTACCGCCGGTGTGTACCTGATGGCTCGGCTGTCGCCAATACTTGCTCTTGCCCACACCGCGGATCTGGTCATCGCCATCGTCGGAGTAGCCACCGCCTTCGTGGCTGCGATGGCCGCAACCGCCCAGACCGACATCAAGAAGATCGTCGCTTACTCCACGGTAAGCCAGCTCGGGTACATGATGCTTGGCATCGGAACCGGTGCCTACACGGCGGCGATCTTTTTGATGATCACTCACGCCTTCTACAAGGCGCTTATCTTTCTTGGCTCCGGGTCGGTGATCCACTCGCTCAATGGAGAGCAGAACATCAGGAGGATGGGTGCGCTGAAGAAGTACATGCCGATAACCACGGTGACGATGATTCTCGCCTGGCTCTCAATCGCCGGAGTCCCTCCCTTCTCCGGGTTTTTCTCGAAGGGGGCGGTGCTCGAGAACGCCTTCGGCGATAGCCCGCTTCTTTGGGCGGCTGGAGTCATCACCGCCTTGCTTACCGCGTACTACATGGGAAGGCTGGTGTACGTGGTCTTCTATGGGACGCCGCGTTTCGAGGAGGTTACCCACGGGCACGATCCTCACGAGTCGCCCTCGGTGATGACCATTCCTTTGATAGTGCTGGCGGCAGCCGCGGTCATCGGCGGGCTGCTCAACCTTCCGGTGAGTGGCTTCGGCTTTCTCGGTAGCTGGCTTGCGCCGGTCTTCGGAACCGCACAGGCGGCCTATCCGATGTCCGCCGGTCTGAAGGACGGTTTGATGGCGACAGATGCGGTTGTCGCTCTGCTCGGAGTTTTCCTCTCCTGGCGTGCCTGGGGGGGCGTTTCGGAGAATCCAGCCCTGGAGCGCAAGATATTCTTCAACGGCTGGTATATAGATGCCTTTTACGACCGGGCCTTTGCGCGGACTGGAACCGCCGTGGCCGAGGTAGCCGACACGGTGGTCGATAGGCAGATCGTCGACGGTGCGGTTACTGGAGTGGCAGGAGTCGCCCGGCTGGTGGGCGGGGCTGGGCGCAAGGTCCAATCCGGCCTGGTCCGAAGCTATCTGCTGATCATGGTTGGCGGGTTGATCGTAATGCTTGGTTACGTACTCACCGTGGCCGCACGATAGAGGGGTAGTTTATGGGTTATCTCGATTGGTTGATAGCTGTACCGGCGGTGGGGGCGCTGGTGGTTCCGTTTATTCCGGTCTCCGAAGAGCGGCGAAGCCTGATTCGCGGTTTTGGGCTGGCGATCTCTCTTGTGGAGCTGGTGCTGGCGGCGGTGGTGGGGGTTCAGTTCAACTCGCACGCGTCCGGGTATCAGTTCGTCACCGACGTTCACTGGATTCAGAGCTTCGGGGTCAGCTGGTTCTTGGGGGCTGACGGGATTACCCTGGTGTTGATCCTGCTTACCGCGCTGCTTTTTGTTATTGCGATGTTCGCAATGAAGGGGGTCAAAGACTTCCGCGCATACGTGGGGTGGATGCTTCTGCTTGAAGCGGCGTGCATGGGCAGCTTTACCTCGCTCGACCTGTTTGCCTTCTTTGTCTTCTTCGAACTCACCCTGATACCGAGCTACTTCCTCATTGCCGACTTTGGAATGGGGGCGTCGGGAAAAGCGGCGGTAAAGTTTTTCGTCTACACCTTTGCGGGGTCTGCCCTCCTGCTGGTGGGCATCGTGTCACTGGTCTTCATCCATGACTCAGAGACCCACAGGCTTACATTTTCGCTTCCGGCGCTGATGGATACCCACCTATCCGGAACAACCCAGCTCTTGCTCTTCTTGGCCTTTACTGCCGCCTTTGCGGTCAAAACTCCAATCTTTCCATTTCATACCTGGTCTCCAGATGCTTATCGGGCGGCTCCGATACCAGCTGTGGTAATGCTCGCTGGGGTCATGGCCAAGCTGGGAAGCTACGGTATCATCCGCTTTGACCTCGAACTCTTTCCTTCAACCGCCCGCTCGCTCGCCTGGCTTATGCTTACCCTTGCCGTGATCGGGATCCTGTACGGGGCGGTTGTGGCGGCTGGGGAGCGCGATTTGGGGCGGTTGGTAGCCTACTCTTCGCTCTCGCACATGGGTTTTATCGTTCTTGGAATCTTTGCCTTCTCGACCGAGGGGATGTCCGGGTCGATCCTGCAGATGGTGAACCACGGAATCTACACCGCCGCTCTCTTCCTGCTTCTGGGAATGATCTACGAGCGGCGCGGAACCCTCGACATGGCCAAGCTGGGAGGGTTGCAGAAACGTGCCCCTATCTTTGCGGCGGTATTCATGCTGGTGGTCATGGCTTCGGTCGGACTTCCAGGGCTAAACGGCTTTATCGGGGAATTTCTGATCCTTGTGGGTACCTTCATCACCCACAGGTGGTGGGCGGTTGTGGCGGTCGCTGGTGTAGTAGCATCGGCGGTATACATGCTCTGGGCCTACCAGCGGGTGTTCCATCGCAGTCAAGCCGATGCTTCTCCATTTGGCGAGATCAAGCTCAAGGAGGCGCTGCTGGTGGCGCCGCTACTTGCGCTTATCGTGCTGCTGGGGCTGTACCCTGCCCCGCTGCTCGCCAGGATCGACCCAACGGCGTCCGCGGTGGTGCAGCACGTCCTTGCGGCCAAGGGGCCGGTTTCGGATGGAGCGTCCCTTCCAGCGGTAGTTAAAGGAGTGAAGTGATCTTCGCAAACGTTCTTTCGCAGCTGCCCATCGCGTTGCCCGCAATCTCTTACAAGGCTGTCGCGCCGGAGCTGGTCCTCTTTGGTGGTGCGCTGCTGATCCTGCTGGTTTCAGCCACGGTTGGCAAGAGGGAACTGCCCGGGCTCTATCGGGCAATTGCGCTGGTCGCCGCTTTGGCTGAGGGCGGATTCTCTGGATACCAGCTCTATCTTGCTCAAGGCGCAAAGGCCTCGCTCGCCGTTGCCGGTGCCATTGCTTACGATGGGTTCTCGGCGTTTGCAGGCATCGTCGTTGCCGCGATTCTGCTTCTAGCGATTCTTATCGGCCCGGGCTTTATAAAACGGATCGCCGGAGATGGACCCGAGTTCTTGGTGTTGATGCTGATCTCGGCGATGGGTGCCACGGTGATGGCGCAAGGCGAGGATCTTATCGTGATTTTTATCGGCTTGGAGATCCTATCGATCGCTCTCTACGTTATGGTCGGATACCGCATCGGCGACGGCTTGGCGCGCGAGGCGGCTTTCAAGTACTTTATTCTCGGGGGGTTCTCTTCGGCCATCTTCCTCTACGGCATTGCGCTCGTCTATGGGGCGACCGGGACCACCAACCTTGCAAAAATTGGGGCCTTCTTGGCCTTGAACGTGCTAACCCACGATGGCGTCCTGCTCTTTGGGCTTGCGCTTCTTCTCCTTGGTTTTGGTTTCAAGGTATCAGCGGTTCCGTTTCATTTGTGGTCGCCAGACGTCTACCAGGGGGCTCCGACTTCGGTTACCGGATATATGGCCGCGATGGCCAAGGTTGGGGCATTTGCCGCCTTGATCAGGGTATTTGATATAGCTTTTGCCGGGCAGATCGTGCAGTGGCGCCCGATAGTCGTAGGTCTTGCGATTCTTTCCATGGTCTTTGGCGCGCTCTTTGCGCTTCGGCAACGGGAGTTGAAGAAGATCCTCGCCTACTCCTCGATCAACCACGCCGGCTTCATCCTGCTCGGAGTTTACGCCGGTACCGCAGCGGCAATCTCAAATACGCTGTTTTACCTGATTGCATACGCCGTTATCGTGGTGGGGACGTTCGGACTGGTTTCGATCGTTCAGGATTCGATCGGCGTTTCCGAGGGATCGTGCTCGCTTGACCAGCTTCGGGGGCTCGCGCGGTCGCGCCCCGCTTTGGCGACTGTGACGGCGATCATGGTGCTGGCACAGGCGGGCGCCCCGTTTACTACCGGCTTTCTCGCCAAGTTCTCGATCATCGTCTCAGTGGTGGAGATTCGCGAGTATTGGGTAGCCGTGGTGGCGATGCTGTCGGCCGCGATCGCGGTCGCCTTCTACTTGCGGATCGTGCTCGCGATGTTCCGTGGCGAGCCGGAGGAGGTGGAGGGGGAGCGGGTACTCGCCATCCAAGGGGCGGCGACCGAGGCACCGGCCAGGCGGCAGGCCCTGGCTTGGATCGGGGTGTCGCTTTCGCTGGTCTTCACCGTGGGCTTTGGCATCTTCCCACAGCCTCTGCTCGACTTGGCCGCCCGCGCGCATATCGTTGGCTAGCCGAGCCGGGGTTGTTCTCCGTCGGAGATCAGGCGCCCGATAATCGGAAGATCCCAGAGCGACTCGGCTCGCGCCACCGCGATGGCGATCTGGGGAAGATGCTCGATGGCATCTATCGCCAAAAACCGGGGCTCCCACTCCGGATCAAACTTTGAGTTGAATCGGAAGAGCGATTCAATCTGCATCGAATCCGAGAGCCGCCCGAGCATCCAACGCTCCATCCGCACCCCGAGCGAGGCCTCCTCTGTGCTTGCCAGCACCGCCCGCATGGCGGCGAAGTTGAGGCTTAGGTGTTTGAAGCCGCGCAAGTGGAGTTCGCGAATGGTCTCGACGATGAGAAGGTCAAACATGCCATTGGGGTGGTTCTGGAGGTTTCTTCGCATCAGGTCGAGAGAGTATCCTTCGACCGCCGGCGCCGGCACCCACTGGCAGAAACCGGAGATCCGGCCGTCCGGCCCGGTGCAGACGCTCATGAGGAGTTCGTTGTCGCGGGGATCAAAAATCCTTCCCAACGTCATCGAGAAGCCCCGTTCCCGGTCTCCTCTCCGGGACTCTCGCATGACCGCCAGTACCTCTCTCCTTTGCGACTCGTCGAGATCAAGCGGATTGAGGATTTTGACCGTATAACCGTATTTGGTCATCCGGCTGACAGCTTGGCGAAGGCTTTTGTGGGCTTTGCCGGAGAGGTTCAACGGCGATAAGGTTACGAGCGCTTCGTCGCCGATGTAAAAGGTGCGCATCTTCAATTCGCGGTAAGCCTGCTCCCACTCGCGGCTAGCGCCGAGAATTGCCACCGCCCTTCCGGATCGAACCGTCTCGTGGTAGAACTCGGCAAACTCATGGCGCGCCCGCGCAGAAGGGCCGATCGGGTCGGGGGAGACGATGACCGTCGAGCCGAAGTCTCCGTATGCGATCAAGGTTGAGTGGCGGATGCGGTGAACCTTGTCCTCCCGTATCGCGAAGTAGTCGAGGGTTCCTTGCGCATACCGCTGCAAAATGCGCTTGGCCTCGGACTCCCGCGGAAGCTCGAGAAGATCGGCAGGGATGCGTTTGCGGTACGGAGCGAGAACGGACCAGACCAGCGCGAAGAGGAGCACGACGCCGGAGAGCGTAAGGGCATCCTGGAACTTTCCCCGATTGAAGGGAGGTGGTACGCCCGATGCCAATCCAGCGGCTGAGCTGGCGATCGCAACTATTGCGTGGGTGAGCGAGTACGGGGCTCCGCGGTGAAGGGCAACGTGGTCGATCAGCGATGCCAAGGTAGCGACTGCTAGAAGGATGGCGGCCGTAACGGCGACTCGGATGACGGAGGCGATTCGGCGCCGCTCGCTTCCGGGCTGATCGAATGCACCGCGGCGCATATAAAGGGCTAGCGCGGCCGACAGGAGCAGGACGGTGGCGACCAGGTTCAAGCCCCTGGCCACGTTGGAAAAGATGGCGATGGCGAGCAGCGCCAGCGAGATCTGGAAAGAACGGCGCTGCCCCTGCCGCAGCCCGTCGGCCAGCGCGATCAGGGCGACCCCGGCGGCGGCGGAGATGGCATCGGCGTAGCGAGGGAAAGCCGGAAGCTCCGGGATCACGGTATGGATGAGATGGAGATGGCGAGAGAGCGGGGGGAGCAGCGCCGAGACCAGCTCGGCAAGGCCGGCGATAGCAAGTATCGCGGCGACCAAGCGCCTTGAAGATGCGCTTTTCCCGAGGGCGTCCTGAAGCCTCGGCCATCTGGGCCCCTCGGGTACGGATGCGAGGGTCCGGCTTGCGGTCGTCGGCCTGAAGGCGAGGCGGCCAAGGAGCCGGGGAAAGGGTTCGGAACCGCTCTCCTGCAGGCGCATGCGCAACTCGGCTCCGCCCTCGATCTCCAGCCAGGTGACCGAGTGAACGCGGCGGTAGATTGGCATGAACGGTACCCGCAGTTGGACTGGCTTGACCGTCTCGCGGAAGATGCCTGGGCAGGCGTATACTCCGGCTCCGACTTGAGCAAGTTCGGCGCTCATTCCAGCGCCGCTGATCAAGCCCGAGTAGCCTTGACTCAGGTAGTCGTCGAGCCGGAGCCGGTCGGCGGCGTTGGCATCGGCGGCCCCAAAGGCCGAGGCGAGCGGCTGGTCGAGGATGCCGAGCAACGCTCTGCTGGTGGCGATCGATACCGCAATGACCAAGAGCAAATCGAGGATGAAGGTTACCGCGATCAGGCTTCCCCGTCCCAGCACCGGGGAGTTGCGGAGGTGTGAGAGCACCGGAAGGTTGAGCAGAATTGGAATTCTGATAGCGGTGACAGCGGCTAGCGGAAGCAGGATCCAGGGCGCGAGCGCACGCATCCTATGGTAAAGGGTCCTCGAAACCAGGTAGCGGGAGATCGGCTCGCCCGGATCAAGATCCAGCGCGTCCTCCAGATACCGGGTCTGCGCGGCAAGCCGTCCCAGCACACTGCGGCGGACGATCGCGTCGGGAAGGTTCTCTCGCGGCGTGCCCGCCTCAAGCCTCAGGCTGGCTGGCCGGCCCCCGGCGTGGTAGCGAAGGTTCACGCCGTCGGCCACCGTCAATGGGATAGCGAAACTGGTGGAGAGATCGTTATTGGCGAACAACTCCCGTTCGGAGTCCCCCGGTACGATCACCGCGCTCGCCGGTACGGCTGCCAACTGGGCCATTACCGGAGAGGAGGTTGCCAGCTCCCGAGCCTCGACAACACCCTGATCTGGATCGAAAAGGTTTCCCAGCACGATCACAAAATCCTCGGAAGTCAAATCTGAAGTGGCGCTTTTCAGGAAGGATGCCGCGTCTTCTGATGGCCGGTCCTTTCTGAGCAGGAGGTTTCCCAGCACGACCGCTCGAGATCCTGGCGCGATGTCAAGGTCGATCCCGAGCAGCGACATAGGTCAGATCGGTCAGTCCCGGAAGTTCACGTACTGGAGCGGGATGTCGGTAACGCTCTCTTTTAGATAGGCGATCGCGCTCTGGAGTTCGTCGCGCTTTTTGGAAGTCAGCCGGACCCGGTCCCCCTGGATCTGCGCCTGCACTCCCTTGAGGGTCGACCCCTTGATCGCCGCGGTAACCTGCTTCGCCCGGTCTCCCTCGAGGCCCGAGATCAGCTTCACCACCTGCCGGACCGTGCCTTTTGCCGCCTCCTCGACTTTGCCACGGTCGAGGACCTTGAGCGAGATCGATCTTTTGACCAGCCTCTCCTCGAGGACGGTCATTGTCGCCCGGAGCCGGTCTTCGGTCGAGGATGTCAGGGTCAGCAAGCTCTCCTTTTCGGAGAAATGGATCGCCGACCCGGTTCCCTTGAAGTCGAAACGCGTGGTCAGCTCCCGCGAGGCTTGGTCTACCGCATTTTTCACTTCTTGCATGTCAATTTCGGAGACTACGTCGAAGGATGGCATGACTCCAGACTATTATCTCTAGGGCTGGGTCGGTGCCCGAGTGGCCAATGGGAGCAGACTGTAAATCTGCCGGCGTACGCCTACGGGGGTTCGAATCCCTCCCGGCCCACCAGCGCCGTTTCGACATGGCGATCATCGCAAGTCGTGGGGTTGGAAGTTTAAACTTCGCTTACTGGCACCGGGGAACCGTTGCAGTAGTTTCTGCTAGAGTATTTCGGATGGTGGTGGTCTTTGGCTGCTAGGCTGACCTGGAGTTCTGCGGTTGATGTCTTGGAGAGGCTCGATCGCGTGGTGGTCAGGGTCTCGTCTTGGGTGCCTCACGATGCCTTCATGGAGCTGAATCCGCTGCCGGTGGGGTTCTTGGGATCGTTGCTGGTGATGCTGGGGTCGTTCCAGGCCAACTCGCCGTTCACGTCGAAGATTCCGGGCTCTTGGTACATAGGGGTACCTACCTCCCCACACCCTGGGAACCTTTTTATCGAGCTTGGCGCAAATGCGCTGGTTTACTTGGGTCTCTTCCTCACCGGCTTGGCGTGGGTCAGGCTCGTTTCCGGCGTGCGCCGTGGCGAGGCGATCGAGCGGCCGTGGCTGCTCTTCTGGCTGTGGGTCCTCCCGCTGATGGTGGCGGGGCCACTTTTTTCGCGGGACGTCTACTCCTATGCCGCCCAGGGCCAGATGGTAAGCCAGGGGATATCTCCCTACAAGGGAGGTCCGTCACTCCTTGGCACCTCTTCCTTCTTGCCGACAGTGGATCCGCTCTGGGGTAGCGCGAAGGCACCCTACGGACCACTCTTCCTGATCCTGGATGGAGCCTTGGTAACCCTTTCCGGGCACTCTCCGCTCCTATCGGTTCTTTTTTTGCGGTTGGTGGCGCTCGGTTCGGTGGTGGCCATCGGGTTTTTCATTCGCCGAATCGCGACCATTATGGGCGTGGATCGAGATCTGGCCTTCGTTCTTTCCGCCGCCAACCCGGTACTTCTCTACACCTTCGCCTCTGCTGGGCATAACGATGCCCTAATGACCGCGTTGATGGTGGCGGGTATATACCTGTTCCTGAAGGACCGCAGATTCTTCGGAATCGTTGTTGTTGCCCTCGCCGCCTCGGTGAAGGTTCCCGCCATTATTGCTATCGGATTCATGGGCTACAACTGGACCCGCTCCTCCGCTGCCATAGACAAGATGCGTGGGCTGCTAATCGCCATGATGATCACCGCGGCCACCTTCGTCCTGCTCGGTTACGCCAGCCACTTCGGCCTCGGCTGGATCCCGGCGCTGTCGACCCCGGGTTCGGTGCTCTCGTTCGAGGATCCGATCGACGCCATTGGCTTTTCTCTGGGATCGCTGGTCAAGTTGGTCGGCCTTGGGGCCGGGCCAAGCCTGGTGGTGGGCGGTCTGCGGATAATCGGGGATTTGGCGGTCCTCGTGGTCGGTGCATTTGCCATCCTGGGCAGCAACGCGAAGACGATGCTCCGGCTTGCCGGCGTGATGCTCATTGTGACCGTAGTACTCGGTCCGGTCATCTGGCCCTGGTACTTGGGGTGGGGAATCGTGCTTTTATCGCTTGGCGCAGGCGAACTGGTCTCTGACTTCTTGATTGCGCTCACCCTATCTGCACTTCCAATCGATCTGCTGGGATTGCCCACCGTGCTCGCCTGGTTCGGCTATCTGGTCTTGCTGGTTATTGTTTGGCGCTTCCGCGACCACCTGGCAAGGGAGTTCAAAGAGGCGTGGTTGCGGGTGCGTTTGGCGCTTGACGAACTCCTCCCTAGCCGCGTAGCGGGCCGGTTGCCGGCTGCTTTTCGGATTGAGCGTTAACGCAGCGGCCGACTGGCTGGCCGAGAGGGACCCCCTTATTGCCGCGCTTCTCGCACGCCACGGATACCCGAGGCTCAGCAGGGAGTCTTTTGATCCGGGGCGCTCGGGCGCTGCGCCCGAAGCCGGCGCCCCGGATGCCGATACATTTGCCTTCCTGGTGGAGACGGTTGTCTACCAGCAACTTTCCGGGAACTCGGCGAGAGCGATATTCTCCAGGTTGAGCACGGCGTTCGAGCTGATTCCCAAGGTATTCGATGCGGCGGATTCAGCGGATCTTCTGGCGGCTGGGCTATCGCGGTCAAAGGCCACAACGTTGAAGCGCCTGGCCCGCGCGGTGATGGAAGGCAGCATTGATCTTTCGGCTCTCAACTCCATGCCTGACGCCGAGGTTCGGTCTGTGGTCTCGGCCTTGCCCGGTTTCGGGCCCTGGAGCGCGAGTATGGTGCTCATCTTTCATCTTCACCGGCTCGACATCTGGCCGGTAGAGGACTTGGCTTTCAAACGCAGTGCCTGCCGCCTGTTGAATCTGGGGACTGGGGCCGAAAGAGATGAGGTTGAGGCGTCCGGTTCGCGCTTTGAACCCTACCGGACCGTCGCCGCCTGGCTCTTCTGGGCCGACGACGCGTTCACCTCTGGCTAGAGCATCTTCTGGAGAATTGCAAGGTCGACCCAGCGGCCAAACTTTCTGCCGATCTCCTCCTGGATCCCTACGAGCCGAAAGCCAAGCCTCTGGTGGAGGGCTATCGAAGCGTGGTGGTCGGCAACGATGTTGGCGATGCAGCTGTGGAAGCCCAGGTCCTTGGCGATCGCGAGCAACTCGGCCAGAAGTGCCTTGCCAATACCCATCCCCCAGTAGTGGTGGTCCAAGTAAATCGAGTCCTCCACCGTGGAGGAGTAGCCTGGCCTGGGCCGGTACGGGGATATGGAGGCGAAGCCGGCAAAGGCTCCATCAGCTAGAGCGGCGATCGCCGTGTAGATGCCTTGATGTTCATTGATCCATCGCTCTTGCTGGCCGACGGTTCGCGGCTCGAGATCGAGTGTGGCGAGTGTCGAAGTTACAGCGTAGTTGTAGATCTTGCGGGTCATTTCGAGGTCATCGAGCACAAGTGGCCTAAATGCGATCGTGATCTTGGGTTTCTCTTTCTCCACCACTTTCCACGCTAGAGGCCGGTTTGAGTAGCCGCTACCGCGGACGGGTTCATCCCGCGTGGAGAGTTTCACAAAGCGGCGGCAGTAGCAAACCGGCTGCGTCCGGTTAGTATAGGTGGTTGCAAGGCGCCCCCTTAGCTCAGTAGGTAGAGCACAGCCATGGTAAGGCTGGTGTCGTCGGTTCGATTCCGACAGGGGGCTCCGCGTGGCGGCGTAGCTCAGCTGGTTAGAGCACACGGCTCATAATCGTGGGGTCGTCGGTTCGAGTCCGACCGCCGCTACCGGCCAAGCCCCTCCCGGGGCACGAGTGTTGAAGAGACCCGAGCATCTTGGGAAAGGGTTGGCGCAAGAGCATGCGAACCGCCCTAAACTGGTTTGGTTGGCTGCAGTTCCGAAGGTTGCTGACCGAAGTTTCAGGAGGGCGTGACGAGATGGCTAAGAACGAGAAGCGAGTCAAGGTCACGCTAGCTTGCGAGGACTGCAAGCGGCGTAACTATATCACCACCAAGAACAAGCAGAACGACCGTGAGCGGATCGAGATGCGCAAGTATTGCCAGTGGGATCGAAAGCACACCGTCCACAAGGAGACCCGGTAGCTTGACCTCTTCGAAGGCTCGCGCAATTGCCGAAGAGTTGAAGCCGAGTTTCGACGAGATCCTTCGGCGTACCTACGCCGCGAGCACGCGGCTCGCGACGCGCATAGTCGGGGACGCCGAAGGGGTCGCCGACGTGCTTCAGGACGCCTATTTGAACGTGTTTCGTTCGTTTGAGCGGTTTCGGGGAGAGTCGAAGTACGAGACGTGGGTCTACCGCATCGTCGTCAACGCCGCAATGGGTCACCTAAAGCGGTTGAACCGGCAGCGCAGCCGTGAGGTGCACGTGGATATCATGAAGCAAGAGCCAGAGGATATCGCCGCTTCTGCAGCTGTTGAGGATCTTGCCATCGCCGTGGACCTGGTCAAGCTGCTTGGCTTGCTCAGCGAAGGCGACCGGGCGTTGCTGGTGATGAGGTATGCCCTGGGTTACAGCGTGCGGCAGATCTCCGAGGAGTGCGGGACGAGCGAGGCGAACATCAAGGTGCGGCTGCACCGCGCACGCAGGCGGCTAGCCGATCTCGCCGGACTGGAGCTGGCGACCAGCTCCTTTCCCCATTAGGGCGTCGTCGAATTGGGGTTGAAACAAATCGGCAGCCCCGGTATAGGCTGTAACCAGTCATAGGGCAGTAGCTCAATTGGTAGAGCACCGGTCTCCAAAACCGGTGGTTGGGGGTTCGAGTCCCTCCTGCCCTGCTCTTTTCGGGCGTGGTGATCCTCTCATCCACGGTTCTTGGTGGTTGGCAGGTTGGTTACCGCCACCCCGGATACGCGGTGGCTAGATGCCGAATTTGGCAAAACCTTCCGTCAATTTCGAAGAAATTTCATGGTCCGGGAAAATCCATGCAAAACTGGAGCAGTGAATATTCATTACCACAGCTATGACGCGGTTATTGTCGGGGCGGGCGGAGCTGGCATGCGGGCGGCGATAGAGACCGCTGGCAAGATGCGGACGGCAGTCATCACCAAGCTCTACCCGACCAGATCGCACACCGGTGCAGCCCAAGGAGGGATGTGCGCGGCCCTGTCAAACGTCGAGGAGGACTATTGGGAGTGGCACGCCTTTGACACGGTAAAGGGCTCCGACTACCTTGGCGATCAGGATGCCATCGACGTGATGTGCCGGGAGGCCATCGACGCGGTTGTCGACTTGGAGCACTTCGGCCTACCGTTCTCGCGCACCCCGGATGGCAAGATCGACCAGCGTCGTTTTGGCGGGCACACGCGCAACCACGGGGAGGCACCGGTTAGGAGGGCCTGCTACGCCGCCGACCGCACGGGACACATGATTCTCCAGACGCTTTACCAGCGCTGCGTGGCCAGCGGGGTCAACTTCTTCAACGAGTTTCAAGTTTTCGACGTGCTTTTCGAAGGCGAGGGGGAGGATCGGCGTGCGGCCGGGGTGGTTGCCTACGAGATGGCAACGGGCGATCTTCACGTCTTCGCCTCCAAGGGTGTTCTCTTCGCAACCGGGGGATTCGGGCGAATCTTCCAGATCTCTTCGAACGCCCATACGCTGACTGGCGACGGGCCGGCGCTGCTTTTTGCACGGGGTATTCCACTGGAGGACATGGAGTTCTATCAGTTTCATCCGACGGGGATCTACGGTATCGGTATTCTGCTTACCGAGGGGGCCCGGGGAGAGGGTGGAATCCTGCGAAACGGACTTGGCGAGCGATTTATGGAGCGCGTCGCACCGACGGTCAAGGATCTTGCCCCACGCGATATGGTGTCGCGGGCGATTCATGCCGAGATTCGCGAAGGCCGGGGTGCCGGCCCGAACAAAGACTACGTCTATCTCGATCTGACCCACCTTCCACCGGAGCAGATCGACGCTAAGCTCCCGGACATCTCCGGCTTTGTCCGGACCTACCTGGGCCTTGAACCGAAGACCGACCCGATTCCGATACAACCAACCGCCCACTACGCCATGGGTGGGATTCCAACCAATGTCAATGGCGAAGTGGTGATCGACTCCGCTGGAACGGTGCTGCCGGGGTTGTACGCCGCCGGAGAGTGTGCCTGCGTGTCGGTGCACGGGGCCAACCGGCTCGGCACCAACTCGCTCCTCGACATAAACGTCTTCGGGCGCCGAGGCGGCCGGAGGATGGCGGAGTACGTCGCCGGTGTCGACCACCCATCGGTGGGCAAGGAGGCGGCGGGCGACGTCAGGGACCGGATCGAGCAGATCAAGGCCTCTAACGGCAAAGAGAAGGTGGCAGCGCTTAGAGCTGAGCTTCAGCAGGCGATGATGCGGGATGCTTCGGTGGTCCGAACCGCGGAGTCGCTCGAGAACGCCTCCCGGGTTCTGGCCGAGTTGAGAGAGCGATACCGCGACATCTCGATCGACGACAAGGGATCGGTGTTCAACTTCGATCTCACCGAAGCGATCGAGTTGGGAAGCCTCCTTGACCTTGCGGGGACGTTGCTTGCAGGGGCTATGGCCCGTAACGAGAGCCGGGGCGCTCACTGGCGCGATGACTATCCGGTTCGAGACGATGCCAACTGGATGAAGCACACCCTTGCCTACCGCGAGCCGGACGGGACGGTACGCTTGGAGTACAAGCCGGTAGTGGGCGGGAGATACCAACCTATGGAGAGAAAGTACTGATGGAGACGGCAGAGGCCGGCGCTCAGGCGCAAGATGCAATGATGCAGGAGGTGGAGGTCCACCTCAGGATCAAGCGATTCGACCCTGATGTGGATAAGCGGCCGCACTGGGAGGAGTACTTCGTCAAGCTCAAGCCGAGCGATACGGTTCTTACCGCGTTGCACACGGTGAAGTGGACGATCGACGGGACCCTTAGCTTCAGAAGGAGTTGCGCGCATGGTGTCTGCGGCTCGGATGCCATGATGATCAACGGCGTGAACCGGTTGGGGTGTGTTAACTTGATCTCCGATGTGGGAACGAGCCTCGTAATCGAGCCGGTGCGCGGCCTGCCGGTGATCAAGGACCTGGTAGTCGATATGGAGCCGTTCTTTGCCCAGTATCGGAGCGTGATGCCCTACCTGATCAACGCCGACGACCCCGGATATACCGAACGTCGGCAGTCACCGGAGGACCGGGCACGCTTTGACGACACTACCAAGTGCATTCTCTGTGGAGCCTGTTCCACGTCATGCCCGGTTTACTGGGCCAACGATCAGTACGTTGGGCCGGCGGCGATCGTCAATGCCCACCGGTTCATCTTTGACTCGCGCGACCAAGCCCGTGCTGAGCGCCTGGAAATCATGAATCAGAAGTCAGGGGTGTGGAGGTGCAGGACCGCGTTCAACTGCACGGATGCGTGCCCCCGGGGAATCAAGGTAACGGAGGCCATCGAGGAAGTCAAGAGGGCGATCCTCTATGACCGATCCTGAGCACGCTCCCTTCAATCTTGTCCTTGTCGACGGCGAGCGGCGGGTCGTTTTGGCACTCCTGGTTAACGAGGACGGAGCTGATCCGGTGGCCGAGGCGACTGAGGAGCGGCAGGTGGAGTTGCAACTCCTCGGAGACAACGATGCTCCCTTGGACGAGCTGATCAGGGATGGGAGGGTGAAGGTGCTTAACGGGGCGGATCTGCTTATTTCTAGAGCCAAGCTGCTCCGCAGGCTCGCGGAGGATGAAGGATGATCCGGGCGCGCCGGGCCGAGCGGCAGCCGAGCTCTCCAGGTTGGTATCCGGAGAGTTCGGGACGGTTCCGCTACTTTGACGGGCGGAGCTGGACCGAGCAGGTACGTCCAAGGCTGTCGCTGATGCCCTTCACCGCCGAGCTGCCCCAGCCCGACCGTTCGACCCCCGAGGAGGGACGACGCGAGCGGCGTTTCCGGGTTGCAAAGGTACTGCTGACACTGGTCCTGCTCTCGGGAATCCTCCTTCAGTTGGTGGTTATGAGCATCTCGGCCTCGCTGGTGCCAACTCCGGTCTCGCGTTCAAGGCTGGTAGCAGAGTTCAACGGTGCCTGCCGCACCGAACTCTCCGGCTTCACGGTAGCTGGCTTGCGCGGCAGCGCCACGACTCGGCGTAGTGGCGGAGACCGGCTGAACCGGCTTTCAAGCGACCTTGGCAACGTTGCCTCCCACTCCAATGGGTCGCGTTTCGCCTACCAGATCGCTGTCGCCTGGTCTGACGCCGCAACCGCTTGGGGGGCCTATGCCGACCACCCCAACGCATCCAAGCTTGGTTCCGCGGAGCGCTCGCTTGCAGCTGCAAACATAGCGTCGCGGGCAGCGGGCGTGAAGGAATGCACGGTTTTGCTCAAGTAGCCGAGGTCTTTGTGGTAATTTTGTAGCTGCAGCTTCGAAGGAGGGTGCCGTGAAGGAGAACTGCATCGACGACCATCTGTTCATTCGCTATCGTCAGCTTCTCGACGAAGAGGATCTGGCTTTTAGCGAGATGGAGCACGACTTCGAAGAGGGCAACGGCCAGAAGTTCAAACACCACCATGAGGCCTGGATCAAGGCTGTAGAGGCGCGACTGGCTTACCTAGGGGAGTGTGGAGTACTGGCCACGGTAGCTGGCGCGTAGGTTCGTATCCGCCTTTCTGCTTTAGGTTGCGTTAACGGTGTCCATCCGTGGCCGGTAATGCCGGGTCGAAGCGGATAGAATTTACTGCACTGCTCTCGTTGGGGGACGAGTAAGGAGGGGGAATGTCGCAGGAAGCGAAGTGGCAGGGGCTTGCAAACTGCAAGGGCCGAGATCCGCGAGTCTTCTTTCCTGAAAGAGGTACTACTGGACATTCAGCTCGGCTGATTTGCATCGAGTGTTCGGTGCGAGTCGAGTGCCTTGAGTACGCGCTCGTCCACGACGAGCGGTTCGGCATCTGGGGCGGCCTGAGCGAGCGTGAACGCCGACGCCTTCGGAGGCGCGGCTTGGCGGTTGACGTCACCGACTAAGGGCTTCCGGGAGCTTTGCGGTGGTCTGCGGTTAGCATGTCGGTGCGGATTGGGCTAAGCTTCGCCGGGTGGATAGACCTTACCGCATAGTTGTAGCGAAGCCAGGGTTGGACGGGCACGATCGTGGAGCCAAGGTGGTTGCGCGCGCGCTGCGCGATGCCGGATTTGAGGTGATCTACACCGGCCTTCACCAGACTGTGGAGCAGATCGTCGAGACGGTCGTTCAGGAAGATGCCGACGCTGTAGGAGTATCGCTGCTCTCGGGGGCTCACCTTACGCTGGTTCCCAAACTGATCGAAGAGTTGAAGCGCCGGGGTTGCGGGGATGCGTTGCTGGTAGTTGGCGGAATCATTCCCGATGGCGACCTCGCGCCGCTCGCCGAGATGGGAGTGGCGAAGGTTTTTACGCCCGGATCGTCGTTGCCGGAGATCTGCGCTTGGCTCGAGAACGAACTCGATACCAAAGAGCGTTCGGGGAGCAGAGCCTGAGCTTTGAAGTAGTGGGAGAGTAAATGGATCTGTTCGAGTATCAGGGCAAGGATTTTTTTGCGCGTTACGGCGTTCCGACTTCGAGCGGCAGCATCGTGCGTAACGCCGCTGATGCCGGAGATGTGGCTGACAGCACGGGCTATCCGGCCGTGGTGAAGGCTCAAGTCCAGGTTGGCGGCCGTGGCAAGGCTGGCGGCATCAAGCTGGTGGGGAGCCGGGAGGAGGCCGTGCGTGCCGCGGGCGAGATTCTGGGGATGAACATCAAGGGGCACGTGGTTCGGAAGATCTGGATCGAAAGGGCTTCGGATATCGAGCGCGAGTACTACGCGAGCTTCACGCTCGATCGCGGGGAGAAGAAGTACCTTCTGATGGTGTCTGCCAAAGGTGGGATGGAGATCGAGGAGGTGGCCGCCAGCGACCCCGGCGCCATCGTCCGCCGGCATCTCGACCCCATCGATGGGCTGAGCGTGGAAGTGGCTCGCCAGGTTGTCGAGGAGGCGCAACTCGACGAGGTTGCAAGGGAGCCGGCCGCACAGGTCTTAGTAAAGCTGTTTGATGCCTTCATCCAAGGGGATGCCGATCTGGTAGAGGTAAATCCGCTAATCTTGAGGCCCGATGGATCGATTCACGCCCTTGATGCCAAGGTAACGCTGGACGACAACGCCGGTTACCGGCATCCAGAGTGGGAGGCGTACCGTGCCGATATGGAGCTTGACGGCCGAGAGGCGCTCGCTCGGGAGCGCGGGCTCAACTATATCGGTCTCGACGGTACCGTCGGCATAATCGCCAACGGGGCCGGCCTGGCGATGGCTACCCTCGACGTCGTGAGCCAGGTTGGGGGTTCCGCAGCTAACTTTCTCGACCTTGGCGGCGGCGCCGGCGCCAGCACGATGGCAAACGCGCTCGAGGTGATCAATACCGACGAGAAGGTCCGGTCGGTACTGGTAAACGTTTTTGGCGGCATCACCCGCTGTGATGAGGTCGCCAAGGGGATGGTGGAAGCGCTGGGGAAGGTCGAGTTGAAGTTCCCGATGGTGGTGAGGCTTGACGGAACCAACGCGGCGGAGGGCCGCGCGATTCTGCGAGAGCATGAATCGGAACGGCTTGTCGTCGAAGGGACGATGGTCGGCGCGGCGAAGGTGGCGGTGGAGATGGCCGGAAAGGAAGCCAAGTGAGTATATTCGTGGACGAGAACACCAAGGTCATCGTCCAGGGGTTGACCGGACGCCAGGGGCGCTTTCATGGCCTCCGCAACCGCGACTACGGCACCCAAGTTGTAGCCGGCGTTACGCCTGGAAAGGGTGGCACCGACATAGAGGGGATTCCGATCTTCGATACGGTCAAGGAGGCGGCGGCGGCAACCGGCGCGAACGCCAGTTTCATCTCGGTACCTCCGAAGGCGGCATCGGCTGCGGTCCTCGAGGCGGCGGCGGCGCAGGTTCCCTTCGTCGTCTGCATCACCGAGTTCATTCCGGCAAAGGACGAGGCGATGGTTTCGGCGCTGCTGCGGCGGGACTTTCCGGGGACCAGGCTGGTGGGGCCCAACTGTCCGGGAATCATTTCACCAGGGAGATGCAACATCGGCATCACCTCCGGGGATATTGCCCTTGCGGGCGGCCCCGTAGGTATCGTCTCGCGGTCGGGGACGCTGACCTACCAGGCGCTCTACGAACTCTCCCAGCAAGGCGTGGGCCAGACCACCTGCGTGGGGATCGGTGGGGATCCAGTCCCGGGAACCAATTTCATCGACTGCCTTGCAGCCTTCGAGGCGGATCCGGAGACCAAGGCAGTTTTGATGATCGGCGAGATCGGCGGGGAGGAGGAGGAGAAGGCGGCGGATTTTATCCGCAGCTACGTCTCCAAGCCGGTGGTGGCGTACGTCGCCGGGGTCACCGCTCCTCCGGGCAGAAAGATGGGGCACGCCGGGGCGATCGTATCCGGGTCTCATGGAACCGCCAAGGGGAAGATGGATGCCCTCCGGGCCGCCGGTGCCGTAGTGGCAAAGAATCCCACTGAGGCTGGGGAGTTGATGGTCGACCTTGTGGCCCATCTATAACCGTCGGCAAAGTATCCTGTTTGGGTGAGAGTTGCAGTACTTGTCTCCGGCGTCGGGTCGATCCTCGAGGCGATTTGGGGAAGCGGCCTACAGGTTGGATTGGTTTTGGCCGATCGCCCCTGCCGCGGGTTGGAGATCGCAAAGGCCCGGGGGGTTCAAGTCGCACTCGTGGATCGCCGGGAGTTTGCTGGTGAGGATGGCGAAAAGTTCGACCGGGATGCGTTCAGCGACGCGGTCTCGGACCGCCTCCTTGAGTCCGGCGTCGGGGTAGTCGCCCTCGCCGGTTTCGGCACCGTTCTTGTTGGCCGCATCCATGGAGAGTTCGGCGGCAGGATGGTGAATACGCACCCTTCGCTTCTCCCGAGCTTTCCGGGATGGCACTCAGTTTCACAGGCGCTGGAGGCGGGCGTCCACGTCACCGGCACCACCGCGCACGTGGTGGTGCCCGAGGTGGATGCCGGGCCGATCCTCGCCCAGGTGCCGGTAAGGGTCCGTTTCGGGGACACTGTGGAGAGTTTGCATGAGCGGATCAAGATCGCGGAGCGCCAACTTTTCCCGCAGGTGCTTGCCTCGGCCATCGCTTGCGTCGGCTTGGGCGGAGAGTGGTGGCGAAGCGAGAAGTTTTGGAGTTTGATGCAGGAGGTGCAGGGTTGAGGGCGCTGATCTCGCTCTATGACAAGACGGGGCTTCGGGAGCTGGCAGACGGGTTGCGCGCCGGCGGGTACGAACTGGTGGCCAGTGGTGGAACTTCCAGGGAGCTGACGGCATTCGGTATACCGCACTTGGCGGTTGAGGATCTGACCGGGTATCCGCAGCTCTTCGGAGGCAGGGTCAAGACCCTCCATCCGGCGGTTCACGGCCCAATCCTCGCGAGGCGCAATGTTGCGGAGGATATGGAGCAGCTCTCCGAGAGGGGCTGGGAGCCGATCGACGTCGTGGTAGTGAACCTCTACCCGTTCTCGAGCGACCCGGGCGTCGAGCTGATCGACATTGGGGGACCGGCCATGGTCCGAGCGGCGGCCAAAAACTTCCAGTCGGTGGCGGTGGTCGTGGATCCGGCTGACTATCCAGCGCTGCTGGAGCGGATACCAGCTGGAATCGACGTTGACTTCCGCCGGTACCTGGCCGCCCGGGCTTTTGCCTACGTCAGCGCTTACGACCGAGAGGTCGCGGGTTTTCTTAATGGTGGCGGCAACCCCATTCCGCCCCAGGAACTGGTGGCGCAGCTTCGCTACGGCGAGAATCCACACCAGGAGGGGTACCTTTACCGGCCAGCTGGTGAGCCGCCTTCCGGGTGGGCCGCGGCCTCGTGGCAGGGCGCGGAGCCGCCGTCGTATCTGAACATCTTTGACGCCGATGGAGCAATGTCCCTGCTGGAGACGGTGGGCTCCGAGCCGGCAGCGGTGATCGTCAAGCACGGTGGCCCCTGTGGGGTTGCCGTTGCCGACGATATCGTTACCGCCTACGAGCGCGCTTTCGATGGCGACCCGCTCTCCGCTTTTGGCGGCGTGGTGGCGCTGAATCGGCCGCTCGATACCGAGCTGGCCGAGGCGATTCTTGCGCGCCCCAAGGCGGATGTCATCGTGGTACCCGGTTTTTCCGAAGAGGCGTTGCAGCGAGTCTTGGCGAAGCGGAAGCGTTCCCGGATTGCAGTCTTTACTCCGGTTCAGCGGAAGCTTTCGGTACGGTCGGTGGCCGGTGGCCTGCTAATACAGGGTCCCGACCAGATCGAGGACGCCGCAACCTTCCAACTGATGACGTCGCGGCGGCCAACGGAGGCGGAGCTTCAGGACGCCTGGCTAGCGGTCGCGGTCGTAAGGGCGAGTGCGTCGAACGCGGTGGTAATCGTGAAAGGCCGAGAGGCGGTAGGAGTTGGGCAGGGACAACCTTCGCGGGTCGACGCTGCCCGGATCGCGGTGGAGAAGGGTGGCCCGAGGGTGGTTGGCGCAGCCGCAGCGTCCGATGCCTTTTTCCCCTTCCCGGACGGTCTGCTCGCGCTGGCGGACGCGGGCGTAACCACGGTGGTTGCGCCATCCGGTTCCATCCGCGACGCAGAGATCGTAAAGGTTGCGGAGGAGGCGGGGATCAGTCTTCTTTTCTCGCCGCGGCGCCACTTCAGGCATTGAGGGTCCGATGGAAGCCGAACTTCTTGACGGAAATTTGATCGCTTCGCGAATCAAGGAACAGGTCCGGGAACGCGCCTTGCACTTGCGGAGCCGCGGCGCCACTGTAGGGCTGGGGACCATTTTGGTCGGCGACGATGGGCCCAGCGCGCGCTACGTGGAGATGAAGCGGGCGGACTGTGCAGAGGTGGGAATCGAGTCCTTCCATACCCATCTTCCCGCCTCTGCAAGCGAGCAGGAGCTTGCGGATCTGGTCCAGTCTTATAACGCTGACTCGCGGATCCACTCCTATCTGGTGCAGTTGCCACTTCCGCCTGGCCACGATGAGGATGGCATACTTACCCTGGTAAAGCCCGAGAAGGACGTCGATGGACTCCACCCGATGAACCTTGGGTACCTCGCCATGTCCCGTCCGCGAGTGCTGCCGTGCACTCCGGCGGGGATCGTCGAACTGCTCAGGGCCTACGGCATCGGCTTTGATGGGAAGCACGTCGTGATCCTGGGGCGCGGACTAACCATTGGGAGGCCGCTCGCGCTTCTTCTCGCCCTGAATCGGCCGGGGTTGAACGCCGCCGTTACCGTAGTTCACTCGCGTACTCGCGACTTGGCTGCGATAGTAAAGTCCGCCGATATCGTGATCTCGGCTACCGGGGCGCCGGGGATCGTAACCGCCTCGATGGTCAAGCGGGGAGCGGTGGTGGTCGGTGCCGGAACTTCCTTTGCTGGCCGCAAACTCCTCTCCGACCTAGCCGACGACGTGGCCGAGGTCGCGAGCTGGGTGACGCCTCGCATCGGTGGCGTGGGCCCGATGACCAGGGCGATGTTGTTGTTGAACGCGGTCATGGCCGCCGAGGCGGTGGCCGGTGCCGGGTGAGAATGCACCGGTGCTTTCGGTGGAGATCTGGCCATCCCGCACCAACGAGCAGTCGGAGCGGTTGGAGCTGCTGCTAAAGGTGCTCAAGGACGCGCCGATTGACTTCGTTTCGGTCACCTACGGAGCCTTGGGCTCCGACCGTCCCCGTACGTTGGCGCTAGCTGAGAGGTTGGCGAGCGAGGGCTTCCGAGTGGTCGCGCATCTGGCATGCCTTGCACACACCGTGGCGGAACTCCGTAGCTTGATCCAGAGGTACATCGACTTGGGAGTGGCCGGGATCCTTGCGCTTCGCGGCGATACCCCGCTAGAGGGATCCGAGATCTCCGCCGGAGATCTTCCCCACGCCGTAGACCTGGTGCGCCTCGTCAAGGAGGTCGAGCCGGAGATGCCGGTGGCGGTCGCTCTCCACCCGGCGGGCCATCCGGACGCACCCAGCAGGGAGCTGGACCTTTCCTATAGCGCCAAGAAGCTTGCCCTCGCCGACTTTGGCATCACCCAGTTCTTTGTTGAGGGGGAAGAGTACCGTTCGATGATTGCCGGTCTCGCCGGATTGGGCGTGGTGAAGCCGGTGTCCGCCGGGATCATCGTGCCCGCGTCGGGACGGCAGCTGGCCAGGATGAGCGAGATGGCGGGGGTCACCCTTCCCAAAAAGCTTTTTGCCGAGTACGTCGCCGCCGGCTCCGATCGAGCGAGTCTCCGGGTCGTGGGGGAGCGCTTTGCCTTCTCGCTCGCCGAGGAGTCGCTTGCCGCCGGTGCCAGTGGCGTCCACCTCTTCTCCATGAACTCGCCGGATGCCGCGCGAGCCTTCATCGCCCGCTTTGCCGGGTAGGTCGTACACCTATTGTTAACCGAGTGGCTACCGGAATGTTGGCCGCGTTTCACTGCCCCGCCAGTGTCTCCGTCAAGGATATTGGTGTTGCATAAAGCGACTCAACGAAAGGAAACTGGTGGGCGACAATCGCGATTCGGTTACGGAGGCGTTGGACAACGCGCCGTTAAGCCGGTTCCACACCCGTTCTATCTTCACTGCGGGAATGGGATTTTTTACTGATGCTTACGACCTTTTCATAATCGGTACAGCCACCGTGCTGATCGCTAAGCAGTGGGGTCTTACCAGCGCTGAGACTGGGCTTGTAAACTCCATCACCCTGCTCTCGGCCTTTTTGGGTGCGATCGTCTTTGGCAGGTTGGCTGACCGCATCGGCCGGAAGAAGACATACGGCCTCGAAGCCGCGCTGATGGTCGTTGGTGCCGTGCTTTCGGCTTTTGCCCCCTCGCTGATCTGGCTTCTCGTCTTCCGCTTCATCCTTGGAATCGGGGTTGGCGGAGACTACCCGATGTCGGCGGTACTGATGGGCGAGTACTCCAACATCAAGTCGCGGGGAAAGCTCGTCGGGCTCGTCTTTGCGATGCAAGCCCTCGGGACGGTGGCCGGATACGTGGTGGCGCTTGCTTTGCTTTCGGCCAACGTCAACCCGGATATAGCATGGCGGCTGATGCTCGGCCTGGGGGCAGTTCCGGCTGGCGCAGTCATCTACCTTCGGCGCAAGATGCCCGAGTCCCCGCGCTATCGGGCACAGGTTGAAGGGAACGCCGACCTGGCAGCGAAGGAGCTTGCCGTCTACTCCGGTGGCGTGATCAAGGTTCAGCAGCCGGCGGGATCAAAGATAAGGCTTTCCTTGGGCCAGTTCCTGTCGAACCCCAAGTACCTGCTCTACCTGCTTGGTACCGCTGGTTCGTGGTTCGTCTTCGACTACGCCTACTACGGCAACTCGGTGTCGGCGCCGTTGATTGTGAAGAGCGTCCTCGGTTCATCCGGTGCGCACGTTCTCACTGAGGCGATCGCGCTCCAGCTGATCGTGTTCACGGTTGCCGCGGTTCCTGGGTACTACCTCGCCGCCAACTTCATGGACCGGATCGGGCACAAGCGGCTCCAGCTCATCGGCTTCTTCTTCATGGGCTTGGCGTTCCTGCTCATCGGGGTGATTCCAAACGTAACCACCGAGGTGCTTCCGTTCCTGATGCTCTTTGGAGTCAGCTACTTCTTTGCCGAGTTCGGGCCGAATGAGACCACCTTTGTCCTCTCTGGTGAGGTATACCCGACCAGCGCGCGAAGCACCGGCCATGGCCTCTCGGCGGGCATCGCCAAGTTCGGCGCCTTCCTTGGGGTGTTTCTCTTCCCAGTAATCAAGAAGGACTTCGGAGTGGCGGGAGCGCTGGAGTTCTCCTTCTTCATGGCGGTGATCGGCATCCTGTTGACGTTGGTTCTTCCGGAGCCGGCGGGCAAGTCTCTTGACGAGGTTTCGGGGGAGCGCGACATCGCTTCGCACGCCGAAGACATCGTTCGCAAGGCGGCCGAGAAGCTTACGCCGCAGGACTAGCGGCGATCTAGTGGGGAAGGGGACGCCTCGGCGTCCCCTTCTTGCTTTTTCGGGCCTGGAGTCTGACGGCAGCCAGCGAGTGCGGCGCGCAAGCACATCGAAAAATCCCCCGCCGTGAATTCCTGGTGGTTTAAGGTTATATATGTGGCAGATGATGCCGATACGGTGAGCATGCACCACGACCAGGCGGCAACCACCGATTTTGTTGACAGCCAGCGCTACTCGTTTTGGGATACCCTGGAGCGTGTCGCTTCGCTCGTTGCCGACAACTCGGTGGCCTCCCGACCGAAGTTGGTTGAGTTCTCCGGGCAGGCAGATCCTGGCGACCGGTTCAGGGTCGACAGGTCGGTTGAGAGTTCGAAAGATCTTGCGCCTGGCGAGGATCCTGCCGCAGCACCCCCGGAAGAGGCGCATCCCGAGCCCGTGCCCGAGGCACGGGTGGAGTTGCCGATGAGGGTGTATGGCCAGATTCGCACCTTGCTTGCCGATGTTGATGAGCTGGGGAACGCGACAGCTCCGGCTGAAGTCCCCACTTCCGCCGAGGCTCGTTCTCCTGATAATCCTGCGGAGACGGAGTTCGACCCGGAGGCTGGGTCGGAGTTCTTGGCCTCCTTGGAGCGAAAGAACCGCACCTTCGACAAGACCGGGGAGATCGACGTCGATCTGGACCGGGTTGCGTCCAAGCTCGACTGGAGCCGCGGAGACGATGATGTGGTGGTGAAACGGCGGAGGGGGAGGAAGCGCAAGTAGCGCAGGCGCGTTGCGTCTCCGATGTTTTGGATACTTCAGCGGGGTTCACTGGCGTTGCTTTGCCGACGCCGTCGCGTGCATAGAGGAGACGCACCGGCCGGACCTAAATGCCGCTGTGCGAATTCGACCGTTGGTCAGACGGTGTTCATGAAAGCCAGTATCCGCTTGGCGATCTCCTCGGGAGGCAGGTCGTCGGCGTCGACGGTTTTCCAGGCGATCTCCTGGTAAAGTTTTGCCCTGCGCGCTTGCAGCTTGGAGATGGTTGAAGGCAAATCGGCGGAGAACAGCGGGCGGTACCCAACGTTTTGGGCGCGATCGTCCTCCATCCGTTTCAACAGCGTCGAAAGCCGGCAACGGAGATAGACGACGCTGGTCGTCGCGGCGAGCAGCGTCCGCTCCGGCTCGCGGTCGACGGCGCTTGCGGCGATGCTCGCGACTAGCGGGCACGGGTGTTTGAGGGTCTGGAACAGTACGCACCGCTCCTCTCGGTGAAGGCGCGCTATGCCACTTTCGGCGGCTAGTTGCCGGGCGGTTTGTCCCGTGCTGGCTAGCAGCATCTCGTCGTTGTCCAGATATGGCCATCCGGTGATCTCCGCCAGTCTCTTGCCGACCGTCGATTTTCCCGCGCCCATGGGACCAGCGAGCAGGATCCTCGAGGGACTTCCGAACCGTGAGTCGCGGAACCGGTTCACACCAGCGCAAGTGGGCGGACCAGTGATCCGGTCGCCCCCTTGATGTTGAGGGGTATGGCTAAGAAGAGGAAGTCGCGCACGCCATCGGCGGCTAGGTCTTCCAAGTACACCCACTCAAGAATAGGCAGACCCTGGCTGCGGACCAGGTAACGGTGGACCGGCTGGGGTTCGCCTTCAACCCCCGAAGGAGCAACTTCCAGCGAAGTGTTGTCCGCCCCAACGAGGGCCGGGCCGTGCTCACGCAGCCAGATTGCGCCTTCGAGGCTAAGGCCGGGTTGGGAATCCTGAAGCATCTCTTTTTGATCTGGCCAACTAGCCATGAAGCCGGTTCGGAGGAGGATGACATCTCCCGGGTTTAGGTTGACCCGGTACGCCTTGACCGCCATCTCCAGTTCGGTTGGCCCGATTGGTTGGCCGGGCGCCATCTTCTCCACACCGATCGCGCCTGCGATGTCGAGCAAAACGCCTCTTGCGATGAATGGCTGGATGTCTCGAGCGTCGTCGCGCAGCGGGCCGAAGTCACCCAGGTACTCGTTCGCGCTATAACCGCCGAACCACGAGTCGTCTTCACCGGCGGTCACGTGGCAGATGGCGTCAATGTGGGTTCCTGCATGCGTGGTTGTCGAGATGACCTCGGAGATGAAGGCGTAGTTCTGCTTGTTCATCCCGTCAGAGAAGGGGAATAGCTCCTCGTTGCGCATTCCCCGAGGCGTCCGGAAGCTCTGGAGCTGGAAGGGCGGATGAGCGGAAGCGACCGGCATCCCCGGCCACCATCCTGAGGCTAGGTCGTACGCCAACCCCTGCTTCAGGTGTTTGAGGAGGTCCACTTGGAACCGGAACTTACGCTGGACCATCGGTCTCCAATCCACTGGGATTGCGAGGCCGCGGGGATGATGCCCGCTCTTCTCGCATTGTCGATTCCGGAAAACTCAACGCACTCTCGGCATCTTTCGCTTTTGGGGGTTGCCGCGGGTTGGTTGTTGTGGGGGCTGGAGGCTTGCCAACGTCGCTGCCAAGAGTGACGCGGGTACGCCGTCGCGCTGCGTAGCCAGCGAGTCCAACCGCGAGAACCAGCATGGTGCCGTCGAAGAGGGACGAGACGTAGAATTGGGCTCCCATCTGCTCAAGGCCGGCAACCGCCACCCCGAGGAAGAGGACTGCGAGAACCGTTCCCCACACGTTGGCCCTTCCCGGCTTGACCGTGGTTGCACCCAGCAGCGCGCCCACGAAAGCTGGCAGCAGGTACTCCGGGCCGACGGAGCTTTGTCCGACGGTCAACCGGCTTTGCAGTATGACTCCGGCAAAGGCGGTGAGGGTGCCGCCGGCCATGAACGCGATGAGGATGTACTTTCGGGAGGAGATGCCGTTGAGTTCCGCGGCCTTCGGGTTGGATCCGAGTACGTAGAGGTAGCGGCCGATGGGTAAATATTCGAAGGCGATCCACAGCCCGGCGCCGATCACGATGACGTAGATCGTGGCCAGTGGGATGCCGAGAACATTGCCGGAAAGCGCCTGAAAGGCGCTCGAAACGTTCCCTACCACCTGGGCCCCTTTGGTATACCACTCCGATACTCCATACAGGAAGGTCCCGACGCCTAGGGTGGCGATGAAGGAGTCGATGTGCGCTCTAGTGACCAGCAGGCCGTTCACCAAGCCGATCCCCATTCCGATCGCCAGGACCAGGAGTGACGCTACCGGCCATGGAAGGTGTTCCCGGGTTTGGAAGCCGATAGCGAGAATCTGGGCGAGGCCAATCCCGTAACCTACCGACAGGTCGAACTGATTGGCGGAGACTACGATCATCTCCGCCAGTGCCACCAGGACGGTGATTGATTTGTCGGAAAGAATCGATTGGGCATTGAACGCAGTTGGGAAGGTATTGGGCATCATCAGCGAGAAGACCACGCAGAGAACGATCGTGAGGATCAGGATTCCGTACACCGACATTGCCCGGGCAGATGCGCGTCCGAGCGAGAAGCGCGCGGACTGCCGGCTACTCGGGTTGTTCTCTGGGCCGCCCTGCGTAGCGCGGTCAAGTTTGCCGTTGGCGTATTGTTTGGTCACCGTGCCCCCGTCGAGGATGTGAGGTTGGCGCCGGAGGCCAGCAAGGTCAGGCGCGTGGTATCGATCTCTGGGCGCTCCAGGGTCGCGGCAATGCGCCCCGCCCGGAAGACGATAGCCCGGTCACAGATGTCGGCCAGCTCGTCGAAGTCGGATGAGACGACGATCACGGCGGCACCACGCGCTTGCATATCGCGCAGTATCTTATGGATCTCTGGCTTGGTCCCGACGTCCACCCCCGCGGTGGGATCCTCGAGCACCATGACTTTCGGATCTGCCTCCACCCACCTGGCAACCACCACTTTTTGCTGGTTGCCTCCGGAGAGCAGGCCCATGGAGATGGTCGGATCGGCTGGCCTTATGTCGAATTGCGCGAGCACTGCCGCGGTGCGCCGACGTTCGTCGCGGCGCGAGATCGGCCGGAGTAAGGGGCGTTTTTGAACGGCAGGGTTCAGGTACACGTTCTCCTGCACGCTGAGACTGGCCGCGATGCTCTCCTGGAGCCGGTCGCCAGCAACGAACCCCATAGTACCGCGGCCTAGTGCCTCCGCGGGACTTCGCGGCTTATAACGGTGGTTTTTGAACTCCATCTCGCCATGGTCGGGATGGAGGGCGCCGACTAGCGCCCGCCCGATCTCGACTTGTCCAGCCCCTGCCAGTCCAACCAAACCAAGTACTTCGCCGGCACGCACCTCTATGTCCACCGGGCCGGCAGCCCCTACAACGAGGCGTTTTACCGAGAGGACCGTGCGCGTGGAGAAGACTTCTTGGCGGGGCTGCCTAGAAGTGCCATCCTCGCGTTCCGGCGGTGTTCGGATTGCTTTCCCGACGATGCTTGCGACAAGGCCGTCGTGGCTCGCTTCTCTGGCGGGGCCTTCGGCGACCACTCGCCCATTACGGAGGACGGTAAGCCGGTCTGCGATGGTGAATACCTCGTCGATTCGGTGGGTGACATAGAGAAAACCTGCTCCCTGAGCACGGAGTTTGCGGATCGCGCCGAAGAGGATGTCAACGTCTGCCGCAGGAAGGGCTGCGGTCGGTTCGTCGAGAACTACAAACCGCTTTCGCATCGACAACGCCCGGGCGATAGCCACCATGGCTCGCTCCGCCGAGGAAAGTTTTTCTACCAATAGGTCGGGATCTATCTCCAATCCGAGCGCGCCAAGCGACTCGATGGCGCTGCGGCGAACATCTTCCCAGGAGATCACGCGGTGCCGGCGTCGGTATCCGGCCACGAGCGCCATATTCTCGGCAACGGTCATATTGGCTACCAACCCGAGGTCTTGGTGGATCAACGCCACCGGCAGATCATGGTGTCCCGGCATTGCCGACCGTCCGTCGACTGTGATCGTTCCGGCATCGGCACGGTATACGCCGCCGAGAATCTTGATCAACGTTGACTTTCCGGCTCCGTTCTGGCCCAGCAGGGCGTGAACCTCTCCGGATCGGAGCACCATGCTGACATTGTCGAGCACGCGATTCCCGAAGAAGGTCTTCGTCAACCCGTCGATGGCCAGGGTGCCGGTCGTTGCGCCGCTTTCCTTCTCTGCCTCCGTCACGAGGTCCTGCCGGTGGTGAGCAGCGAGACGAAGTGCTGCTGGTAGTTGTTTGACGGATCGAATGCGTCGTTGGCGCCCCCCTGCGCGTTTACGTTGGAGTGGGTGACCAGATAGATCGGTGGGTACCACGTGGACGGTGTCATGCCGTGGAAGGCGCGGTTCATCTGGTACAGGGCGTAGTACGCCTCTTCTTGGGCGGGTTCGGGAACCGTAGCTACCTGGTACTGGTTGCCGGCACGAATCCGCTGGTAGGCCGAGGCGATTCCATCCGAACCGATGAGCACGGCCTTGGATGGCGGAACGCCATCGGCCCGCAGGGCGGGTACCGCGAAGTCCCAGTCGTTGTCGCCAACGGTAAGCGCGTAGAAGGGAAGTCCGTACTGGGATACCCAGGAGGTGGCGAGCTGCGGTGTCCTGGTGGACGACTCCGCGGCCGGGTAGTTCACATAAGCCAGCAGCTTGCAAGTGCTGCACTTCGCCAGCTCGGATTTCATCGCGTCCGACTTGATCCGGGCGATCCCGTACTCGTTGTGGGTAACGATGATGACGCGGGCGGTACCGTGAGAAGCGGCTATGGCGTAGTCGGCCTCCGCCTTTCCGATCGCGGTAGCGTCCTCTTGGATGTTGGTGAAGAGGCCATGACAAGGCCCGGTTACCGAGCATGCATGCAGGCCGACCACCGGAATGTGGGCTGCTGTCGCGGCGGCTATTGGCGCTTTGAGGCTTGAAGCGTTGGCGAAGATCACGATCCCGGAAGGATGGAGCGCCACCGCCTGGTCCATTCCGGCGAGCCATCCGGTCGGGGTTCCCTTGCCGTCGATGATGGTGACCGACCAACCGATTTTCTTAGCGGCTGCTTGCAAGTAATTACCGTACGCCGCGTCGAGAGAGTTCGACTCCTGTCCGGACAGGTAGACGATGGATTTGCCGGCGCGTGCGATCGGACCGCTTGTCGGACCGGTCCAGGTTGTCTGCGGCGCCTCCATCTTGGCAACCTCTTGCTCGATAGCAGCAACTTGACTGGTCGTCTTGGTGCTTGTCGTAGACGAGCTGCTCGAACTTTGGGTGCTCGAGCACCCGGCGAGCACCATCGTTCCGGCAATCCCGAGAACCAAGCTCGACGTGATCGAGCGGTGCTTGCTCCTTGGCCTGATCATTGATTTCTCCCCCTTTATCGGATTCATGCCAACCGGAGTTTCAGTAGATGGAACTACAGTTGTGCTGATTGGAACTAGGTTACGGCTTAGAGTTGGAAAAGTCAAGGAGTTGCGGCAATGAGGCGCGCCCGGGTTGGTCGCGGTGCGGAGAGCATCGTTGGTTGGACATGGGGAGGGAGTCGTAATGCGCGATCACCAGCGCGGGGATGGTCGGTCACCTTTTGCCTGCGGGACCGCGGCGCTGATGTGAGGGGGTTGAAAACGGGATTCTTTCGACATCTACACTTGTGGTATGGCAGCCATGGTCAACAGGGACGTTGGCACGGTCGAAGGGAGCAGTGACGTCAGAAACCCGCTACGGCATTGATTCGATACGGCGCGCGGTCGAGTTGCTCCGGGAGCTCGTAGAGCGAGGGCACTTGAGCCTGGACGAGGCTGCGGGGCTGACCGGAGTCTCGAAGAGTACCGCCTTCAGAATGCTCTCGACCCTCCAAGATCTGGAGCTTGCCGAGAAAGCTCCAGCTGGCGGTTACCAACCCGGATCGGAAGCACTCCGGTGGGGACTCCTCCTCCTCGGGCGCCTTGACGTGCCGGAGGTTGCAGTGGGGGAGTTGCGATCGGTTTGGCTCGAAGTGAAGGAGACGGTCGGCTTGGCGATGTTTAGTGGCAGCCGCATCGTCTTGGCGGAGATTCTCGAGAGCCCCTATCCGTTCCGCATGGCCGAGGTTCCTGGCGGAATTGTACCAGCCCACTCATCGGCGCTGGGCCGCGCGGTCGCCGCTTACCTCGACCGGGATGCGCTGCTTTCGGCTCTCGGGCCGGAGCCGTTCCCAACCGACTCTCCAGACTCTCCTACCCTGATCGCGGACCTGTTGCCGTTGCTCGCTTCGGTTCGCGAGGTTGGTTACTCCGTCGAGATCGGAGAGAGTGCGCTCGGCGTCGCTTGCGTAGCCGCACCGGTGTTCAAACGTGGCAAGGTCGTCGGCGCAATTAGCATCGCCGGCCCCTGCGTCCGCATGGGCGATGACCGGGTCAAGCAGCTTGGCCGGTCGATTTCCGCGGCAGCTAGGCGCATCTCCGAAAAGCTTTCGCCGGGTTTCCAGGTGCCAACGGACGGCGGCGTGAACCATGCGGACTTTGCCGCCGAAGGTGATTGGGTGCGAAAGTCTTAGATGGCGCAGACGCTTCTTGGCGCCGCCCCCACGGGATCTCGGGTTGGCGCAACCGGCGGCTTTGCAGATCCGGGCTGATGCGCCATTGGCGGTTGCGACACCGTTTAGGGAAAAACGCCGTGTCGACTACTGATCGACATCCCAGGTGATCGCCACGCCCTCGCGCTCGGCATCGCGCATGATCCGCTCGCGGTTCCGCCGGTATTGGGGATCGTGTGGCGGCAACATGAGCATTCTTGCGTAGACGCGCTGGGAAAAATCGTCGACGAGAGCTTTGTCACCAGCTATCCAGCGGACTTCCCAGTGGGGAGCCACCGGTCCCATATAGTGAATCTGGATCCGTGCCCGGATCTCAGCCGGTGAACTTTCCTCCATAAAACCTCCTCGCAACGCGAGTTTACCCGGCATCGCCAGGGCTGCCACCAAGGGTTGGTGGGAGCGGGGCTTCGCGTGCCCTTCGGCCGTCAGCGAACAGCCAACCGGACCGTTGCACAAGGTACGGTCCAAAACTTGTCGCACAAGTTACCTTGTGGTAACTTTAACCTCGTGCAAAGCGAGAGAGGCAAGCGTCGTATGCATACCTGGAAGGAAGACGCGACCGGCTGGGTTTCGGAGGCGTGGATGGCGAGCGGATCCTGTCGAGGGCTTGACCCGTCGATTTTTTTCCCTACCGATGGATCTGGGGTAGTTGTAGCCAGGCGTATCTGCCTGGAGTGCGGAGTAAAGGACGAGTGCTTGGGCTACGCGCTCAAGCACCGGATCGATCACGGCGTCTGGGGCGGTGCGTCCGAGAGGGAGCGCAAGCGTCTTCAGCGCGTTCGCTAGCATCAGCTGCATGCTCGAATGTGTCGTGAACGTCTCCGAGGGAAGGGACGAGGTCGTGCTCGGGCACCTTTCCGAAGCATGTTCCGGATCCCTGCTCGATGTACACTTTGACGGCTTCCATAACCGCTCTGTCTTCACTCTGTGTGGCGTTGGTGTCGAGGAGGATGCGCGGCGGCTATCGCTGGCGGCGGCGCAACTGCTCGATATACGGTTCCACCATGGGTTGCATCCGCGTTTGGGCGTAGTGGACGTGGTCCCCTTCGTGCCGTTGTTCGGAGCAGCGATGGAGGAGGCGGTTGCGGCCCGGGACCGGTACGCTGCCTGGTTTGGGCGTGAACTCAATGCTCCCGCCTTTCTCTACGGGCCGGAGATAAGCTTGCCGGAGGTTCGGCGCACCGCCTTTGCCGGACTTTCGCCAACCTTCGGACCGGAACGTCCCCATCCACGTCTAGGGGCGGTCTGCGTGGGAGCACGACCGCTCATGGTCGCACTGAACTTCATAGTGGCCGGGGATCTGGAGACGGCGAAAAGTGTCTCCCGGCGCCTCCGTTCCAGTGCCGTACGCACCCTGACATTCGATCTGGGTGGCCGGTATCAGGTCTCGATGAACTTGATCGAGCCGGTGACCGTCGGTCCGGTGGAGATCTACGAGGCGGCTTCGGTGCTGGTCGAGATTGAGGAGGTCGAGCTTGTCGGCTTGGTCCCGGCGGCGGCGCTTGCCGACAGGAGTGCGCTAATTTTGGCGCGGATGGGCATAGACCAGACCCGGACTATCGAGTACCGCGTGGATGCCGCAAAGGACTAGGTCTCGATCGAATGTTTAAGCCCAAACCAGAGAATCTCCGCGGCTTGCCGGGCGCGCACTCGGGCTACCGAGTTCTCGAACCCGGTATTACCCTCTTCGGGTATTCCTGCTATGTAAGACCGCGCCGCTCCTTGCGCCATTCCGATGAGACTAAAGGCGATGAAGCGCCGGTACTGGTCCTCGTGGACGCCGGTGACCCGCTCTGATACAAGTTCGGCAATGGACAGTTCCAAGCGGGTGATCACCTCGGCGAACTCGGGATCCCGCCTCGAGCCCGAACCAAAGAGGAGCAGGTAGCCATGACGGTTGTCAAAGATGAACTTGAAGTAGGCGGTCATCCCGGCTGCCAGCCGCTCCCGTGGCAGGTCGTGTTCGGCGGTTGCCAACCTGATCGCATCTGTGAGATCGGAGCCGACCTTTTCCAGTAGCCGGCGGTAGAGCTCGCGCTTGGAGGTGAAGTGCTGGTAGATTACCGGTTTGGTGACGTTCGCTTTCTCGGCGATCTCCGCCATCGAAGTGGCCTGGAAACCCTGCGCCGAGAAGCGTTCGAGGGCTGCGGCAAGGATCAGGGCTTTCCGGTGCGAACCGGGAACCCTGTTGCGGAGCGAACCTCCTGTACCCAAGTTCCGACAACTCCCTCCGGCCAGTGCAATGCCTGCTCTCCTTCAAAGCTACACCAACGCCGCGCCGCCTCCCCCGATAGCTCCGGTTGCGCCAGTGCAATGCCTGCTCTCCTTCAAAGCTACACCAACCTGGCTGGGCTTCCTGGTCAGCTTGGGGTGCTAACCGCCCGATGTCGCAAAGAGCCTGTCCGGTGGCGTGCCGCTAGGCTCTACCACCATGACCAAACCAGTGGCTCTAATTACCGGTATCACCGGGCAGGACGGCTCTTACCTTGCCGAGTTGCTTCTTGAAAAGGGATACGACGTTGTCGGGATGCTTAGGCGTTCGAGCACTTTGAACTTTGAACGGATAGCCCACATCCAGGACCTGATCACCTTGGAGCCCGGTGATTTACTCGACGAAGCTTCGATGATGTCGATCCTCAGAAGCTACCGCCCCCGCGAGGTCTACAATTTGGCGGCCCAGTCCTTCGTCCAGACTTCCTTTGGGCAGCCGGTGCTTACGGGCGAGACTACGGCACTCGGGGTTACCAGGCTCTTGGATGCGATCAGGATGGTAGACCCGCAGATCCGCTTTTACCAGGCCTCTACATCGGAGATGTTTGGCAAGGTCGTCGAGGTTCCCCAGCGCGAGCAGACGCCGTTCTACCCGAGGAGCCCATATGGAGTGGCCAAAGTTTACGGCCACTGGATCACGGTCAACTACCGCGAGAGTTACGGAATGCACGCCAGCTCGGGCATACTTTTCAACCACGAGTCTCCGCGACGCGGCCTTGAGTTTGTAACCCGCAAGGTGACAAGCACGGTGGCCAAGATCAAGTTTGGGCTCGCAAGCGAGCTTGCCCTCGGGAATCTCGATGCAAAGCGCGACTGGGGATACGCCGGTGACTACGTAGAGGCGATGTGGCTGATGCTCCAGCAAGATCTGCCAGGCGACTACGTGATCGCCACCGGAACCACCCATTCGGTACGCGAACTCTGCGAACTCGCCTTTGCCGCAGCCGATCTTGAGTGGGAGCGTTACGTTCGGATCGACGAACGGTTCATCCGGCCAGCCGAGGTTGATCTGTTGGTGGGAGATCCGGGCAAGGCGGAAAAGCAGCTGGGCTGGGTGCCCGAGGTTGGCTTCGCGGCGTTGATCGAGATGATGGTGGCGGCGGATATCGAGCTGATATCGAAGTCGGCCAGGTAGCTACGTTGCCGGTTGCCACCCTCTCGATCTTCCAAGCAAAGCCGCTGGTGCCACCCCTAATTTAGCCGCCAGGCACGGCCAGCTTCCCGAGGACGCGTTGGCCCGGGCGCAGAAGCTGAAGCTCGCCGGCTAAAAGCAGGCGCGGCTATCAATACGACAGCTCTGGAATCGCTTTGGAGTTTTTGCTTTAAGGACAGATGCGCTGCAGCTGTCGTGAAAAGAAGCCTTGACAACGGCGCGATTCCGGGAATTGGTACCCAGTTCCCGCGATGGAATGGTTGGGCTGGTTTCACTTAGCTCCTCGATTGCTGGCATCCTATTTAATGGTGTCGTAATGGAGGGTTGAGATGAGTGTGCCTAGGTTGTCCAGCCGCCGCCTGCGCTCAGCGCTGGGGGTGTCTGCTCTGCTGTTAGTCGGCCTGACCTTTTGGCTGGGCCTTTTTGTGACCCCGCCCGCCGAGGTTATGGGCAACCTGGTCAGGTTGCTTTACGTGCATCCGCCGGTGGCGTGGGTCGCCTACCTGGCTTACGGCGTCACCACCGCCGCCAGCCTCCTCTATCTCTGGAAGCGGACGCGCCGGAGGGCGTTCGATCTGATCGCCGCCGCCTCGGCAGAGGTAGGGGTAATTTTTACCGGCCTGACCCTGGCGACCGGGTCGATCTGGGGGAGGCCGACTTGGGGGGTCTGGTGGACTTGGGATGCCTTGCTCACTGCTACTGCGGTCCTATTCCTGCTCTACCTCGGCTATCTGGCGCTTCGGATGGTGCCAATGCCAGAGGAGCGCCGCGGGGTAAGGTCGGCGGTGGCCGCCTTGATAGCCTTTGTTGACGTTCCCATCGTCCACGAGTCGGTCTACTGGTGGAACACTCTCCACCAGAAGCCATCGGTTCTGAACCCGTCCTTGAATGTCGAAGTTCACGGGATCATGGCATGGACTCTGCTCCTCGGTTTTGTGGCTTTCACGCTGGGTTACGCCTGGATGACGTGGACTCGCTACGAGATATCCAAGCGGCGGCTCCTGCTCGAGGAGGCGGGGCTTGCCGCGTCCATTGACGATCGCATGCCAGCTGCGGAGGTGGTCAGGTGAGTGGCTACGTGGAGGCAGGGTACGCAGTAGTTACTGCAACGCTTTCTATCTATGCCGTGGGCTTGCTGAGGCGCCAGCGCTCTGTGGAGGCTCGCCTTCGGGATCTTGGAGCTGCACGGGAGCACCGGTGAACTTTCGCGAGGGGGAGCGGAAGGCGGCTGCGCCAGCCTTAAATAGCCGGTCAAAGATGACTCGTTCGCTTCTTGTGCTCGGCCTTATTCTGCTTGCGCTTGCCTACGTGCTCTTCAAAGGGGCGACCAATTCGCTGCAGTACTTTCTCACCGTGCAGCAAGCAAACGCCAGCCGGGCCAAGTTGGGAGACACCACTTTCCGCATGGAGGGGGTCGTGGTTCCAGGATCGATCGTTGCCACCCCCGTCGGTGTGGACTTTACCATCAGGTACTCGAGTTCGCTCGACCGGGTGATCGACTACGGGACGCCTCCCCAGCTCTTCCAGCCCAGCATTCCCGTAGTCATCCAGGGCCATTTCCAAGGCAACGCCTTCCTTTCCGACCTTATCATGGTGAAGCACAGCTCCAACTACGTTGCCGAGCATCCCAACCGGATAAAGGACGCGGGCGGAACCGCCTCCTGATGCTTTACTCGGCTGCAGGAACCGCGGGGCTCGTAGTCGCTCTCGCCTTCGGGGGAGCCGGCACGCTTGCGAGCTTGATCTTTGCATTCTGGGGTTCCGCGAAGCTCTTCCGGCTCTCTCGCACCTTTCTCATCGCGGGGGTCGCGGCGACGGTGGTATCGGTGGCCGCGCTGGAGGTCGCGCTGGTTACCCACGACTTTTCGATAGCTTATGTGGTGGCGAACAACTCCAGAGAGACGCCACTTCTTTACGACATCACCGGCATGTGGTCGGCGCTCCAGGGGTCGCTCCTCCTGTGGGCGGCGCTCCAGGGCGCATTCATCGCGTTGGTAATCGTGGCGACACGACGCGAGGAGGACCGGAGGACGGCCGCACTCTCCACGGGGATCCTTGGAGTGGTCTTCACCTACTTCATCGCCATGATGGTGCTTGCGGCCAATCCGTTTATGGCGACGCGCGGCCCGATTCCTGCCGACGGGCTTGGTCCCAATCCGCTCCTCCAGGAGTATCCGCTGGTGGCAGTGCATCCGCCGCTGCTTTACGCCGGCTTTGTCGGTATGAGCGTTCCGTTTGCGCTGATGGTAGCGGCGTTGGCGCGCAAAAACTTGACTCCAGGTTGGATTGGCCGAGTTCAGCGCTGGGCCCTTTTTTCCTGGGTGGCCCTCACGGCCGGTATTGTCCTGGGGGCATGGTGGTCCTATCAGGTGCTCGGTTGGGGAGGGTACTGGGCTTGGGATCCCGTGGAGAACGCGGCGCTGCTCCCCTGGCTTACCACCACCGCCTTCCTTCACTCGGTGCTCATAGATCGACACCGGCGGCGCATGGGCCCGGCGAGCTTTGCCCTCGTCGCTGCTTCCTTCTCCCTTACCATCCTCGGAACCTACTTCACCAGGTCCGGCGTGCTCCAATCGGTTCACGCATTCTCGGACTCGAGTTTGGGCACGGCTTTGATTGTCCTCTTTGCGTTGACGGTCACCGCCTCGGTTGCGGTAGCACTCTTCCGGGCAGACCTTCTGCTGTCGGGGCGCCGAGTGGCGGTCTCGTCGCGGCCTGCGGGGTTGCTGCTTAACAATGGCCTCATCGTCCTCATGGCGGCGGTGATCTTGGCAGGGACGGTCTTTCCGTTGTTCATCCAGTATTTGGAGCACCAGTCGGTCACTGTGGGCGCACCATTCTTTAACCGGTTCGTGATCCCGATCGGGCTTGCGATCCTGGCGTTAATGGCGATCGGCCCATGGCTCCGATGGAGAGAAACCCCGCTCGCGCTGTTGGCGGAGCGGCTGCTGCTCCCGGCGATTGCGGCGGCGGTGGTGCTGGCGGTTGCCGTACTCGCGGGAGTGCGCTCTCTCGCTACGATTGGCGCCTACGCCCTCGCCACGTTCGTGATCGTCTCGAGCACCATGGCGCTTGCCCGCCTCGTTCTCGCTAGCTCCCGCACAAGGAGGGTGGCCGCGCTGCTCTCCCGCTCCAGCGCGGGGCTGGTCGTCCATATCGGTGTGGCCATTGTCGCGGTAGGAATGGCTTCAGCTACTACCTTTGGGCACCAGGGGTCGGTGAAGCTAAGGCCGCTGGGAACCATCTCCGTCTACGGCCAGCGCCTTACCTACCTCGGCGTAAGAACGGTGGTCACGCCGGCCCGGACCTCCTTCGAGGCTGCTGTCGTAGTCAACGGGGGCGGCACCTTCTACCCCGCGATTAGCCAGTTTGGCCAGTACGCCACCCCCGTCGGCACGCCGGCGGTAGACGTTAACCCGCTCCGGGATGTCTACTTGACCATCGACAACCCCCCGAGCACCGCCACCGGGGCGATAACTTTGGGCATCGTGGTCCAGCCGCTCATAGTCTGGCTGTGGGTCGGAGCGGCGGTCATGGCCGGTGGCGGTTTGCTGGCTTTACCTGGTACCGGCGTTCGGCGGCGACCGGCGGCAAGGACGGCGAGGACCCCGGAGATGGCGGCGGGGGGCGGGCGATGATCAGGCGGTGGTGGATAGCCGGAGTGCTGTTGATTGCGGGAGTCGCCGCATTCTCGGCCATCGGGGCGAACAGCCGGCCGGCATCCGAACAGATCCTGCCGTCACCGCTGCTCTACCGCCAAGCCCCCGCCCTCCAAGGGCAAAGCTTGGCCGGCTCGGGACAAATATCGCTTGCGTCGTTCCGGGGCCGGTTCGTGCTGGTGAACTACTTTGCCTCTTGGTGCACCAGCTGCGCTGCGGAGATGCCACAGCTGGCCAAGCTTGCCCGCTCGGGGACGGTAGCGGTTCTTGGGGTCGACTATGACGACCAGGCCTCGTCGGCTCGTTCCTTCCTGGCCCGCTACGGTGCCGCCTACCCGGTTATCGAGGACCCAACCGGGCAGAACTCGGTCCGGTGGGGGGTTTCGGCGCCGCCGGAAAGTTTCCTGGTCGCACCCGATGGGGTGGTGATCGCAAAGATCGTGGGCGCTACCTCGCTCTCCGTCGTGAGCGATCTAGTCCAACTGGCAAAGAGCAAGGGATACTGATGACCCGGACGAAGCGAAGGAGGCTGGCGGCGGCCTGGGCGGCGCTTTTCGTGGTGGTCATAACTGCCGTTGCGGTCGCAGTTTTCGGCGGTGAGACATCCTCCGGAGTTCAGGCAAGAGTGGCCGGACTGGAACAGGAGGTGAGATGTCCGTCCTGCGGCAACCTTTCGGTTTACAACGCAAAGACCGCCTCTGCCTACTCTATAGCGGGGTTCATCCGGCGCGAGGTTGCCGCCGGGCAGTCGGATCAGGAGATTATTGACTCGCTGGTAGCCAGCTACGGAGACACCATCCTCATGTCCCCGCCGGCAAGCGGTGTCGGCCTTTACCTGTGGGTTCTGCCTGCGGTGGTGGCGATGGGCATCGGATACGAGGTGTACCGTAGTCTCGGGCAAAACCGGGTTATGGAGAAGCCTTCCAGGGACGAGGCGCGCGACGGTTCTCTCGCGAGGCGGCGCCGGCTACCGAAAATCTCGAAGACCTTTGCGCTATGGGGCGGGGTAGTGGCGCTGGCGGGTTTGGGAGGATTGGCGGCGCTGGCGTTTTTGCCCGGAGGCGGCCCGGCGGTGGGCAGCGAGCTTTCGGCTGCGGAGACGCTAGCAAGCTTGGGCGCTGTAAAGCCGGCGCTCCAGGGGTTCAACCAGGTGCTGGCGAAGCAGCCGCAGAACCCCTCCGCACTTGCCTACAAGGGGTGGCTGCAGTTCAACGAGGCCACGTCGCAGCGGGACAAGTCTGCCGCTCTTGCGGTGATGTCCAAGGCGGCCGATTTGGGGCCCGGGGATCCGCAGGCCCAGCTGTTTCTGGGGCTCGCTCTCTTCTATGGGCGGCAGGAGGCGCGGCAGGGAGCTTTCTATTTGGATCGTTTTCTCGCCGATTTGCCGCGTCACTCCCTACTGGCCGAGGCCGCCCCGCTGGCGCGTCCGGTTTACGCCGCGGCGCACTGGAAGATACCGGCCGCCTTTCGTGTTGGAAGTGGCGTTGCAGTTCGGGTGCCTAAGGGGTAGTTGTGGGTTTTTTTGACCGGAATCGGGTGGAGATGGAGCGGCGCGGTATCGGCTTGTCCCGCCTCCCCCCGGGGCAGTACATGACCGACCGGTTTCCGGTTCTCCACGCAGGAGAGGTTCCACGCTATCGCGACCTCAACTCCTGGGATCTGGAGATTCTGGGCGAGGTCGAACTTCCGGTGAAGTTGAGCTACAGCGAACTCCGCGGAGTTGGGGTAGTCGAGCGCACCACCGATATCCACTGCGTTACCAAGTGGTCGAAGTTCGACACCATCTGGGGTGGCGTACCCATGAGTCGCATCTTCGAGGTGGCAAAGCCGCTTCCTTCCGCCACCCACCTGATTGTCTGGTCGGAGTACGGCTTTTCTACCAACGTGGCGCTGGCCGAGGTTGCCAGCGATTCCGACGCAATGCTGGCCCTCGAGTACGGGGGCAAGGTTCTTGAGCCTGATCACGGCTATCCGGTCAGGTTCCTGATGCCCAGCCTTTACTTTTGGAAGTCTGCCAAGTGGGTACGCCGCCTTGAGTTCACCCGGAGCGACCAGCCTGGTTTTTGGGAGCGGAACGGTTATCACAACCACGGCAACCCGTGGAAGGAGGAGCGCTACTCCTAATTTATCAGCCGCGCCGGATCTCGATTCGGCAGGGATCGGGCGTGCCCCGCTCCGAGAGCGCACGGAGTTGCGAGGTCCCGCGGACCAGACTTTGCATCAGCCCCTCGACGATCCCGCGTTCGGTGGCGCAGAGGACCGGGTGCTCGGTCACCAGCTGGCCAAAGGGGCAAGTGTGGCTGTCGAGCCGAAACTGTCCATCGCGAACGATGGCTGTGGCCGAGAAGCCGGTCCGGGTGAGGGCGTCGGCGACCAGCTTGAGACTGGCGGAGACGCTCTTGGTCGGGTCCTTCCCGTTCATGGCGAGTGCGAGGTCGCGGCCGTAATCGAAGCCAACGTCGTAGGCGAGTACCTCGACCAGCTTTGGGTCGATCTCAGAAATCAGCCGGCCGAGCAGCTTCCCGAGCAGTGCCGCCTGGTCGGTGATGCCGTCGATCAGGGAAGGCTCTTTGAGCGGGCGATACTGCTTGGAAGGGCGCCCAACGTGCGACTGGCCACGATTGGTGAAGATCTCAACGTAACCGCTCGCGGCAAGGCGGTCGAGGTGGTGTCGGGCAACGTTCGGGTGCAGTTCGAACTGGCGCGCAACCGCCTGCGCCGTCGCCGAGCCCTGCTGGCGGACGAAGAGGTAGATCTCTCGGCGCGTCGGATCACCAAGGGCACGTGCCAGCGCCTGCACGGCACCAGTGAACTCATTGGCTACCGGTACCTCTTCAGGAACGGTGCTCACCGCAGCTCCCATCTTTGAGGTAACAACTACAAGGCCCCAGGTGACTAGTTTAATCCATATAACAGTTGTCGACTGTGGATGCGTGTAGCGATAAGGAGGCCGGGTGGCAAGAGGGGACGAGGCCGAGGTATACCGTGCCCTTGGGAATGTTGTCGACGAGGAGCTGGGCGCCGACATAGTGTCTCTTGGCCTGGTAGGGCCGATAGAGCGGGGATTGCTGAAGCCTAAGGTCACCATCTACTACGTCGGTGGGGCGCCGGAGATTCAGGATCAGCTCCGCGCACGCGCGCAGGCGGCGCTATCGACGGTGGGCAACTTCGAACTCAAGCTGGAACCACTCGATCCCGAGGGGCAGGTGGCGTTGAGGGAGAGGCTCATCGATCCGGAGTCAGCCGCCGCCCGGGAGGAGCGGAAGCCGATCTTCTCCCGGCCTTCTTCGAAGACCCGGGTGCTCGGAATCTCCTCGGGAAAAGGTGGTGTCGGCAAGTCGTCGGTATCGGCAAACCTTGCCGTCGGGCTCGCTATCCGCGGCTTCAAAGTGGCGGTTCTCGACGCCGATGTCTATGGGTTCTCGATTCCGAAGATGCTTGGCGTCGAGCGTTTTCCGCGGGTGGTCGATGACCTGATCGTTCCGCCGATGGCCCACGGGATCAAGGTTATGTCTCTGGGTTTTTTCGTCGAAGAGGACACTCCGGTTATCTGGCGCGGGCCGATGCTCCACAAGACCATAGAACAGTTTTTGGTCGACGTCTATTGGGGCTCGCTTGACTACCTGGTGGTGGATATGCCCCCCGGAACTGGTGACATCACCCTTTCCCTGCAGGAGTTTTTGCCGCGCTCGGAGGTCTTCGTGGTGAGCACGCCGCAAGAGGCTGCGACTCGGGTGGCGCAGCGGTCAGCGTTGGCGGCCCGGAAGCTAAAGCTGCCGGTGCGAGGCGTGATCGAGAACATGGCCGGCTTCACCGCCGACGACGGTACCAACTACCCGATCTTCGGGGAGGGCGGTGGTGAAGTGCTTTCCAGCCTCCTAGAGGTGCCGGTGCTTGGCTCGGTTCCGCTCACGATGGGTCTGAGGCGTGGTGGCGATCAGGGAAATCCCGTCGTGGCCGCAGCCCCCGATGACCCCGCGGCAAAGGCGATCTTTGGTGTTGTCGACGCGGTGATCGCGATGGGACCGGCGAGGCGTTACCGGGCAGATCTCAAAGTTCAAGCAAAATAGGAGGATCAATGGAGTTGCGGATTGGTATTGCCGACTCGCCGCGGGAGCTCGATCTCGAGTTGGACGAGGCGAGCGAACAGCAGGGCGTGGTGGACGCGATCGAGCAGGCGATCGCCGGGGGTACGGGAGTCTACTGGATCTCGGACCGCAAGGGACGCCGGGTAGGCATTCCGGTCTCCAAGATCGCCTATATCGAGCTGGGGCCAGACCGGAACCAGCGCAAAGTCGGGTTCAGCGCCTAGGTCCATGACCGCCCTCCTCGAGCACCAGCTGGTGTTTGTGACCGGAAAGGGAGGGGTGGGAAAGTCGACCGTGGCGGCCGCCATCGGGTGGCTCGGCGCTGCGTCGGGGAGGCGGACCCTGATCGTCGAGGCAGACGGGAAGGGAGACGTGGGGGCGTTTTTCGGCAGGACCGGAATTGGATTTGAGCCGGTGGAAGTGTCGCCTGGGTTGTCGGTTATGGAGATGGACACCGAAGCCTCCCTCGAAGAGTACCTGCGGATCTTCGTCAAAGTCCCGATGCTCTCCAAGATGCCCGGTTTGGCCCGGATCTTTGACTTTGTCTCTACCGCGGCTCCCGGGGTCAAGGAGATACTGGTGGTTGGAAAGCTCTGTTACGAGGCGAAGGAGAACCACTTCGATCTCATAGTGGTAGATCCTCCGGCCAGCGGGCACGTCATCTCGCAGCTCGGGGTGACCAGCGATGTCGGCGATCTCATCCAGCTTGGGATGATCCGCAACCAGACCTCTTGGATGCTTGAGATCCTTGCCGACCAGGACCGTTCCACCGCGGTGCTGGTCGCCACGCCGGACGAGACCGCGGTGGAAGAGTCGGTGGAGCTTGCCTCGCGGATCAGGTCGGAGACGCCGGTCAATTTGGGCGGGGCGGTGGTGAACCGGGTGATACATAATCCTTTGGGGGAGCTGGAGCAGGCTGAGTGGAAGCGGATCTGCGAGGCTGCCAGCGGTAGGCGGGGCATCACCCCCGTGGTGGAGGCGGTTGACCTGTACGTCGGGATCGCCGAGCGCCACGCGGGGAATGTGTCAACCCTGCAGTCTGCCATGGACGAGCTTCCAGTGGCAACCGTGGCCGAGTTGCTGGGATCGGAGGCGAATTTGGATCTCATCAGGGAGGTGGCCGAAGCCCTTGAGGTCGAGCTGTGGTGAGAGACGTTTGGGAGCCGCTTTCCCGCTACTCCCGCCTCCTGGTGGTGGGGAGCGGCGGGGTTGGCAAGACTACCATGGCGGCCTCCCTGGCCGTGGATGCCACCATCTCATTTCGACTGCGGGTGCTCGTGGTGACCGTCGACCCGGCCAAGCGGCTCGCCTCCAGCCTTGGTGTCGGCCCGCTGGCCAACACCCCGGTCGAGATCAAGCTTCCCGCCGCGCTGGAGCCGAAGGGCAACCTCTTTGCCGCCTCTGTGGATATGAAGCGGGCTTGGGACTCGCTGATCGAGAAGCACTCTCCGGACGCTGGCACGGCCGCTCGGATCCTTGCCAGCCCGATCTACCACAACCTCTCCTCCAAGTTCATCGGTTCCTACGACTACGCGGCAGTGGAGGTTCTCGCTTCGCTTACCGCCGAGCAGAGCTACGATCTGGTCATCGTCGACACTCCCCCATCCAGAAACGCGCTTGACTTCCTGGACGCTCCCCGGCGTCTGCGCGAGTTCTTCTCCTCCAACCTGCTCGCTCTTCTCACCCTCCCGCGGAGAACCCGGGTCTTTTCACTGGCGACCCGCCCCTTCTATATGGTGGCCGAGGCGATCATGGGTGGTGCGTTCCTCAGTGATTTGACCGACTTCTTTACCGACTTCTCCCGTCTCCGCGATGGCTTGGTGGCCCAGAGCATCCGCTTCAGCGATCTGCTGACCCAGGAGGAGACCGGGTTCATCGTCGTATCCGGCCCTTACGGCCCATCTGTGGTGGAGGCTGAGCGCCTCCTCGCCGCACTGGCACGTAGAGGGATCCAAGAGGCCGCCTGGTTTGTCAACCGGTCCTGGCCGGCTCGGCTCTTCAGCGAGGAGGCGGAGAGCGCATCCAGGTGGCTGGGGAGCGAAGGGCTGGAGTTGGTGCTCCAGGGGGCAGATGGCGAGCTCGACCGGTCGATTGCACGCCGGACCGTAGCGGAGGTGCTCGGCATTCGAGACCAGATCGAGATGGCCCACTCGCGGGAGACGCTGAGTCGAATCGAACCCAGCGTTCCCATTTTCGAGATCCCCATCGCCGGCGAGGAGCTGGTAGATGCGGAGGCGCTCGCCCGGCTGGTCGCAACGGCCCGGCGCTTCTATCCGGGCTGATGCGATTGGCTGCGCCCGTTTTTTCGACGCCGGTGGGCTAAGACTCCCGCGCCCGCGTACTTGCTCTCGGATGCGGGGTGGTATTCTCACCAGGTTGTCTTGATCGTCTGCTGGAGACGGTGATCGGGGAGGGGTTGGGCGTGGCCAAAGTGCCGGAGTGGCGGCGGATTTCGCTGGAGAAGGTGCTGCTCTATGCGGCTGCAGCTGGATCGGCGATCGAGGCGGCAACCCTGATCTGGTATGAGTTGCTACGCTTTGGCCACTTCGATCTCGGTATCGACTACGCCATTTTCAATCAGGGAACCTACTTGATATCCCGGGGCTTGCTCTACCCCTTCAACACCGTCTACAACGACTACTTCCTCAAGGACTCCTTTGGCCTCCTCTCCTGGCTCCTGGCGCTGCCGAGGCTGCTCTTTCCCTCGGGGGCGACGCTCCTCGTCGAGCAGGCGCTCGCGATCGCAGCGACGGTCTTCTTCCTGGTCTGGATCGCCATCGAGCAGAGCCGGCGCCTCAGCCCGGTTTTTCGTGTGGGCGTGGTCGGCACTACCGCTCTTTTTGCCTTCGCCAACCCTTGGGCACTTGAAGCCGACTCCTTCGACGTCCACCTCGAACCCTTTGCGGCGCTTGGCCTGGTGGTGGCGGTCTGGGCCCTACTGGCTGGCCGGCGCCGCTGGGCGGTGGCCGGGGTAGCGGTGGCCCTCCTCTCCGGTTCGGCCCTCATCGTCACCGCTCTCGGGCTCGGCCTCGGGCTCCTTTTCATGCCCAGACTGAGGAGGGAGGGGATCTGGATCGCGGGTGCTTCCTTGGTGATGCTCCTTGCCGATGAGATCCTTCGCGCTCACCAGGGTTTTTCGATCGCCACTAGTTACGGGTACCTCGCCGAAGGCACTTCGGCAAACCCGTCGATACTCGCGATACTGGAGGGAGCGGTCCTGCGCCCATCGCTTCCGATTGCGGCCATCGTCAAGCAGTGGCTGCCGATCACCCGGATCCTTGGCTATGGGGGGTTGCTCGGACTGCTTTTTCCGCCGACCCTGTTCGCGACCGTGCTGACTTTGCCGATGAATGCTCTGGCTCAAGGCGGAGAGTTCATCAGTCTTACGCAGGGATTTCAGAACTGGCCGGAGGTCGCGCTGCTCCTCGCTGGCTCCGCGGTAGTTGCGCCCGAGCTTCTTTTGCGATTAGCCGGTGGTTGGCGGACCGTGGTCGCCGTCGCCGGCGCCGCGCTGGCGGCAGCGACCGGTGCCGGAATGCTCCTTTTTGACGCTACGGTACCGTTTGCCTGGATTCCCACGCCGGGTGTGGCGTGGGCCCCGCTTGCCAGGACGAAGGCCGCCACCCCTCCATCGGCCGAAGTGGCGGCCACCATCAACGTAATTTCGAGGTTTTCGGCGCGGCGTGATATTTTTCCCGTGATCGGAGATCCAATCACGATCCCGGTATGCCGGCAGCAGGCGGTCGTCGTCGTCGAGGTCGGCGGCGGTTATGCGGCTATGACGCTTGCGCAAGTTCAGGCGGAGGCTCGGGGACTGCTGGCCGCTCGGGGCGCGCGGGTGCTCGCAAACGCTGGTGGCGTGGTCGCTGTCGACTTTGGCAATCTGCGCCCTGGCAGCCAAGTTATCGAGCTTCCCTCGGGCACCGTGGTGGGCGGCTCCGGCGCCGCGGCCATCGACGCCGCGCGCTGCGTCGGGACCGCAGCGGCCTCGTAGCCCTTTGGCAATTTTGGAGCGGCTCCCGTTTCCACTAGAATCTGGTCGTGATCGACTACCACCTCCACCTCTGGTCGCACTCGAAGCCGAGCACTGAGGCCACCATCGAGCAACTGGCAGCGTACTGCGAGAAGGCTTCCGCAAGCGGGGTCGCCGAGATCGCGATAACCGAGCACTTCTACCGGTTCCGGCAGGCTTCCAAGCTGCTCAAGGGGTTCTTCCGCCGCTACGAGGAGTCCCCGGTCCGGAGCCTGATGGAGGAGTACTGGGAGCGCAACTCCACGGCCGATCTCGACCAGTATGTTGAGGTCGGTCTCGCGGCCAAGCGGGCCGGGCTCCCGATCGTCCTCGGACTGGAAGTCGACTACTACGAAGGCGAGATGTCTCGCGTCAGCGATCTCCTCTCCGACTACCCCTTCGACGTCCTCTTGGGGTCGATCCACTGGGTCGAGGCTTGGCCCTTCGACCACGTGGACGACCCGGTGGTGATGGCCGAGTGGGAGCGAATCGGGGTTGAGCCGGCGTGGCGGGCGTACACCCGGGCACTGGAGGAACTGGCGGCTACCGAGGCCGTCGACGTTCTTGCCCACCCCGATCTGGTCAAGGTGGCCGGCCACCGGCCTGCCGTACCGGAGGAGTACTACGATCGGATGGCGGAGGCGGCGGCGTCGCACGCGATGACCGCCGAGGTCTCCTCGGCGGGCCTGCGCAAGCCGGTAAGCGAGATCTACCCAGCTTCCTATCTGCTTGCCCGTTTCCGGGCGTTGGGTGTCGGGGTCACCACGGCCTCGGACGCACACGGGTTGGGAGACGTTGCCGACCGGACCAGCGAGCTTTTGCAGGCGCTGAAGGTGGCGGGGTACGGCGAGTTGACCCGCTTTGCCGGGCGGCGGCCGAGGGGAATGGCGCTGTAGGCGAAGATGCTCGAGCGGGTTGACGAGAGCCTGACCGCGAACCAGCGGTCGTATCTAGCGGAACTCCTCCGGTTCTGGGGGTTCCTGGCCGACTTGGGCTTCTCCGACCTCACCATCGCTCTGCTGGTGAAAGGGCAGTCGAGACTGGGGTACGTCATCGTTGCCCAAGTTCGCCCTGCGACCGCCCAGACGGTTCACCCTGGGGATCTTATCGGCATGAACTTCGACCTTGATGCCGGATCCCCGGTGGGCCAGTGCCTGCTCGATGGCGTGGTGACCACCGGCGACCGGGTCGACCCGCGTTCGGGAAGGCCGATGCGCTCTTGGTTCATCCCCCTCGCGGTAGATGGCGAGGTCTTTGCGGTGCTGATCAGGGACCAGCTGCGGGAACAGCAGCGGAATCCGGGCGAGCTGGAGACCATGTACATGTCGCTTTTCGGCCGCTTCACCCAGATGATAGTTGAAGGCAGGTTCCCCTATCCTCCCGGCGAGGTTGAGGAGGCCCCAAGGGTTGGGGATGGCGTCTGCGTGCTCGACGCCGATGAGCGGATCAGCTTTCTCTCTCCCAACGCTCTCAGCGCGCTGCATCGCCTGGGCTGTAATGAAGCGAGGCCGGGCGAGGAACTCGCCAAGGTCGGGCTGCGTATCCAAGCCCCGTCCCGCGCCCGGGCGCTCTGCGCTCCAGTCCTGGAGGAGGTGGAGCGGGTCCGCGGCGTGACCGTTACCTTTTACTGTCTCCCCATCTTTGTCGGGGATGCGCTCACCGGGTACGTACTCCTTCTCCGAGACGTAACTGACATCCGGCAACGGGACCGGTTGCTGGCGTCAAAGGACGCAACCATCCGCGAAGTGCACCACCGGGTCAAGAATAACCTCCAGACGATCTCGTCGCTTCTGCGGCTCCAGGGGAGGCGGCTCTCCAACGCCGATGCCAAGGACGCCCTGAACGAGGCGGAGCGGCGGATCCGGTCGATCGCTTTGGTCCACGAATTTCTCTCCCGGGACATCTCCGAGCAGGTGGAGATAGACGAGATCGTCGGTACCCTGGTCAGGCTGGCCGAAGAGTCGAATCTTCCCGGACGGGACCTGGTAATTGCCGTGGAGGGGAAGGCCGGGCGGATGGACGCGGCGAATGTGACTCCACTCGCCATCGTTATCGCCGAGTTGCTCCAGAACTCGCTGGAACACGGGTATGGATCGGAGTCGAAGCGGCTCGCGGTGACCGTGGCGTTTGAGCGTCATGCCGGCGAGTTGTCGCTGGAGATCATGGACGACGGAGTTGGATTTCCGGAGGATCTCTCCGCCGCCAGCGCCGCATCCCTTGGCTTGGCGATCGTCAGGGACCTGGTTACCAGCCAGCTCGACGGCCGGATCGCCTTCGGGGCGGCTCCGGGAGGTGGCGCTTCGGTGCGGATACGCATCCCGGCTGGGTAAGCGCTCTGACCTCCGTCGGATCCGGCGGTCGTCTAGGCTCAGAGGCGGAAGTGTTGAGGAGGTAGTCACCAGTGAAGATCGCGGCGTTCGTGAAGCAGATCCCCGATCAGGCCGCCCCGCAGGCGTTGGATCCGGACAGCTTCAGGTTGGTTCGGTCGGGAAAAATGATCATCGACGACTCCGACTCCTACGGGGTGGAGGTGTCGCTCCAACTTGCCGAGAAGCTGGGGGCGGAGGTCGTCGTGGTGTCGATGGCGCCGGGCCAGGAGACCTCCGGCGTGAGGACGGCGTTGGCGATGGGAGCCGCAAGCGCCATAGTGGTGAGTGACGATCAGCTGGCCGGCGCCGATGCGTTGCTGACTGCTAGGGTGCTGGCACAAGCGGTATCCCGGACTGGTGCCGACCTTGTGGTGGCGGCAACGGAGTCTACCGACGGCTACACCGGAACGGTTCCGGCGCAGGTGGCCGCGCTCCTCGGGTGGCCGGCGCTTACCTTTGCCAAAGAGCTGGAGGTGGACGGCAGCACGGTCCGGATCAAGCGGCAGACCGAGGATGGCTTTGACGAGGTCGAGGCTGAGCTGCCTGCGGTAGTGAGCGTTACTGCCGGCTCGGTGGTGCCGCGCTACCCCTCCTTTAAAGGGATCATGGGGGCAAAAAGCAAGCCGGTGGAGCTGCTCTCCTTAGCTGACCTCGGGGTTGCTGCTGAAGTTGGCGAACGGGTTCTTGGGGTCCGCGACGCGGAGGCCAGGGCGGCAGGAGAGGTGTTCGAGGACGATGGAACCGCTGAGGAGCGGATAGTCGCCTTCCTCGATGAGATCAAGGTACTTTAAGGAGGGCGAGTGGCTGGTTCGGTCTGGATCATTTGCGAGACCAAGGGGGATGCCGTGGCACCGCTGGCATTCGAGCTGGCAGCGGCGGCCCGCCTCATTGGGGAACCGGTAGTCGCCGTCGGGTGTGGCGCCGCTTTTACCCGGGCTGCGGGGGAGTTTGGCGCGCATGGAGTGGCGACCCTTGTCGAGGTCGCCGGGTGCGAGGGCCATCTTCAGGGCGGCGTGATTGCGGCCGCTGCAGTGGAGGCGATCAAAGAGTTGGGGGCGCCCTCGGCAATCTTGGCCGGACATACGTATACCGGACGGGATGCCCTTGCCCATCTCTCTGCGCTGCTCTTTGCCCCGGTTCTTGGAAACGTGGTGAACGTTGCCCTCGAAGGGGACTCGATAGTCGTCGAGAACGTGATTTTCGGTGGCGAGCGGGTCGTCTCCACCACAGTTGATCCCGGAAAGATCGCCCTCGTCGGAGTGCGGGCGAAGAGCTTTGCGCCGGACTTGGTGGCAGCTCCGGCCACTCCCGGAATCCTGACGGTTGCTGCTCCGCCGGAGACGCCCGCCCTGAGGAGCCGAGTGGTATCCAGCCAGTCGGAGGAGCGTACCGGTCCGAAGCTTGACGAGGCGGCGGTGGTGGTGGCTGGCGGGCGCGGCCTTGGCGCTCCGGAAAACTACGCATCGATCGAGGAGTTGGCGCAACTGCTTAACGGGGCGCCCGGTGCCAGCCGTGCCATTGTGGATGCGGGCTGGGTTCCATACGCCTATCAAGTCGGCCAGACCGGCAAGACGGTCAAGCCAAACGTTTATATCGCGGTTGGCATCTCTGGAGCAACCCAGCACATGGTGGGCATGAAGGGGTCGAAGTCGATCATCGCCATCAACAAGGACAAAGAGGCTCCCATCTTCCGGATCGCCGACCTTGGAGTGGTTGGCGACGCCCAGAAGATCCTCCCAAGGTTGATCGACGCGATCAAGAGGCGAGGCTAACGCCGGGTCGCGTTAACCGGTCACTGCCAGCTTTGAGACGCCGGCCTCCTGTCCGTAGCGGTCGTGGTAAACGTGCTCGGCCAGCGGGGAGCGCGATCTCCAATGGAGCCGTTCCAGGTCTGGAATCGCCTCAAAGTGGCTGACTGGGCCGACGCAGAGCCACGCGACTGGCCGGAGCCGCTCAGGGAGCGCTATTAGCTCGGCAAGGTGCTCCTCCCGGTAGAAGGAGACCCAACCGACGCCGATGTTCTCGACGGTGGCGGCAAGCCAGAGGTTCTCGATCGCAAGGCAGACGGAGTAGAGTCCAGCATCCGGAATTGAGTGGCGGCCGAGGACCGATGGAGCGCCACGATCGGGGTCATAGCTGACGACGATGCCGTAGGTTGCCTCGAGAATGCCCTCGATCTTGATATTGCTGAAAGTCTGCCGGCGCTCTTCGGTGAGGGTCGCATCGTAGGCGGCGCGCTCCGCCATCACGTGGTCGTGAAAATCCTTTTTGATACCTGGCGAGTCGATGATTACAAAGCTCCATGGCTGGGACATTCCGACGCTGGGAGCGGCGTGGGCGGCGGCAAGGATCCGGCCCAGCTTGCCGGGGTCGAGCGGCTCGCCGGTGAACTGTCCGCGCACGTCCCTTCGAGTGCCTATGAGCCGGTAGAAGGGCTCGGGATCCATGTTTCCCCCTCACTTTTGAACCTCCGGTAAGGCTACTAGGCTGGGCGCAAGGCGGCAATCGAGGAGAGGCTCTTACCTTGATGGGAATGCGAAACTTCAGGGCGATGGCGAAGGAGCCGGTCACCCTCGACGAGATCGATCGGCGGACGCTGAAGCGGTCCTGGCGGGTGGCGCAGGAGTTCCGCCTTCGGATTGTCGTATACCTGGCGCTGCTCCTGCTGGCGGCGCTGGTCGGATCGCTTACCCCTCTTGTCCTCAAAAACGTGATCAACCTGGCAATCCCTCGTCGGTCGATCTCTCTGCTGCTGGTCTACACGGCGGAGATTGCGCTCCTTACGTTCGGTGGAAGCGCCCTCGGGATTCTCAACCGCTATTTGAACTCGGTGATCGGGGAGGGGATCATCTTCCGGCTGCGCACCCAACTTTTCGAGCACCTTCAGCGGCTTTCCCTTACCTTTTTCACCAATAGCCAAACAGGAGCTATCCTCTCGCGGCTCAACAGCGACGTCGTCAGCTCGCAGCAGGTGGTTGGGACGCTCGGTTCGGTGGTGTCTGACCTCGCTACGTTGGTCTTCACGCTCTTTTTCATGCTCCAGCTGTCAGCTCCGGTCACCGGGCTTGCGCTGCTGGTGGTACCGGCCATTTTGCTGATCGACCGCCTGCTCGGAAAGCGGCTGGCGCGGTACGCGCGTGCACAGATGCAGACCAACGCGGTGATGGCCGCGTTCGAGCAGGAGCGGTTCAACGTCTCCGGGTCGCTCCTGGTTTCGCTTTTCGGGGATCGCGTGGCGGAGTCGGCGGACTTCTCTTCAAAGGCTGCCGCGGTGCGGGACGCCGGAATCCGATTTGCCCTATTCGGGCGTCTCTACTTCACTTCGCTCTCGGTTCTTGGTGGGGTGGGGACCGTTGCCGTCTACGCCATCGGTGGCGATCAGGCAATCCATGGGGCGCTTTCGATCGGGGCGTTGGTAGCGCTGGCGGCCTACATCACCCAGCTTTTTGCCCCGCTAACCGACCTCTCAACCGCGCGGGTCAACCTGCTCCAGGCGCTGGTCAGCTTCGATCGGGTTTTCGAGGTGCTCGATGTCGAGCCCGATGTCCGCTCGCCCAGCGATCCGGTCCCGCTACTGAACCCGGTGGGCGCGATAACGTTCGAGGGCGTCTACTTCCGGTATACCAGCGGAGCGCCGCTGGCAAGCCTGGCGATGGAGGGTTCGGCACCGAGCGCCCCCGAGCGGGACTGGGCTCTTGAGGGGATCGATTTGAAGATTGAGCCGGGCCAAACGGTTGCGCTGGTGGGACCGTCCGGCGCGGGAAAGACCACGGTCACTACCCTGATGACCCGGCTTTACGATCCGGAGCGGGGACGGATCCTTTTTGATGGAATCGACCTCCGCAGGCTGGACATTGACGCTCTGCGCAGGTCGATCGGAGTGGTGACCCAGGATCCGTTCCTTTTCCACGACACGGTACGGGCGAATCTCCTCTATGCACGGCCGGCGGCAACCGATGCGCAGCTGGAGAGGGCGATCGAGGCGAGCCAGCTTGCCGAGATGGTGGAGCGGCTTCCCCAGGGGATCGATACGGTGGTGGGTGAGCGGGGTTACCGGCTGTCAGGTGGCGAGAAACAGCGGCTTTCGATAGCTCGTGTATTGATCAAAGACCCCAGGGTCGTCATTCTCGACGAAGCTACGTCCAGCCTTGACGCCACTAACGAAGCCCTGATCCAGCTGGCGATCTCGGAGACGTTGTCCGCACGGACTTCGGTGGTCATCGCCCACCGGCTATCGACCATCCTTGGCGCCGACACGATCGTGGTAATGAACCGGGGACAGGTGGTAGAGGTGGGTTCGCATCGCGAACTTTTGGAGGCGGGTGGCCTTTATGCCGAGCTTTTCCATAACCAGTTTGTCGAGGTGATGGGCGGCGAAGGGTAGCGCTGCGCTGCTTAGCCCGTCTGTACCAGGTAGAAGAGCTCGGCGAAGAGGCCGTCCCCAAGCCCGGCGGCTCCCGCCGCCAGCGACAGCCATCCCTTCACAGCCTCTTTGGTCTGTGCGGGATCGGGGAGTTGGCTTTCGTGAGAGAGGATCGCGGCAAGCTTGGCGTCGATCTGCTCGGTCACGTCGACATAGTGGGTCGGTTCCGGGTATGCGCTCATGGCGACCTCGAGGACCGTGTGCGGCTCAAGCCCGCTCTCAAGCAGTTCAGGGTGGGCGAATGGATTACGGGCGTCGGGATAGACCGCCTGAAGCGACGCCTCTCCGGCGGCAAGGTGGTCGGGGTGGGAGGTTCCGATCCGGGTAAAGTTGCGAACCGGGGACTGGCACATGACCCGTTCGGGCTGGTACCTGCGGATCATTGCCGAAAGATCGCGGCGCAGATCCATGGAGACGGTGAGCGAACCGTCGTGGTAACCGAGAAACTCCACGGTCTCGACCCCCACGGCGCGTGCCGCTGCCAACTGCTCCGTTCGCCGGATTTTTGGGATCGCCGAGCGGTTGATCGATCGGTCGAAGCCGCCGGCGTCTCCGTCTGTGATTACGCAGTAGGCGACGGGAACGCCGAGAGAACGCCATAGTGCAACAGTGCCGGCGAGGCCGAAGTCGACATCATCAGGGTGGGCGGCGATGACCAGGGCCGATTTTGGCGGCTGCATGGGGATGAGTGACAATTGAAGCTCCTGTTTTCCAATGAATCCTAATCACCAAACCCTGTTGCTTAGGGCCGCCGCCTGCGTTCCGGGCCGGGACCATTGGAGCTAGCCTGGGTTGATGAGCGAATCCCGGCCTTTACGCCTCTCTCGTGGAGATCAGGCGCCACCGTTCTGCCTCCCCAACCATTCCGGGCAGGTGGTCTGCCTGGAGCAGTTCCGCGGGAGGGGTGCGATCGTCTACTTCTACCCCAAGGACATGACCCCGGGTTGCAGCGTAGAGGCGGAGGACTTTAACCAGTTGAGGGGGGAGTTCTTGGCCGAGGGGCTGCCGATAGTGGGGATCTCCCCCGACTCGCCGGCGTCTCACCAGCGCTTTATTGCTGCGCTCGACCTGAAATTCGAGCTGCTTTGCGATCCGGATTACAAGGTGATGACGGCATGGGGAGCGTACGGCACCAAGCTGAACTACGGACGAGAGGTGATCGGTACCATCAGATCGACTTTCGTCGTGGACGGGGAGCTTCGAATCGCCGCCGCCATGTACGGCGTGAAGGCGAAGGGCCACGCCGCAAGGCTTCTCGAGCTGGTCAAGTCGGAGCTTGGCTCAAAGTAAGTGGTTCTAAGTCAGAGAGGAGAGGTTGGATGCCGGAAGCGGTGATAGTAGCGGCAGTGCGGACGCCGATTGGACGTGCCTTCAAGGGCTCGCTAACTTCGGTAAGGCCCGACGACATGAGCGGGAAGGTCATCGAGGAGGTTATGCGAAGGGTGCCGTCGCTGGACCCTGCGGCGGTTGACGACGTGATTTGGGGGGCAGCGCTTCAACACGGCGAGCAGAGCATGAACATCGGCAGGAATGCGGCCGCCCTCGCCGGGTTGCCAGACACCGTTCCCGGCACCTCTGTCAACCGCTTCTGCGCCTCTTCGCTGCAGGCGATCCGAATGGCCTTCCATGCGATTCGGGCAGGGGAGGGAGAGGCGTTCGTGGCCGGAGGGGTGGAGAGCACTACCCGGTCATCGTTGAAGGGGTTTGACCCTGAAGACATGAACCCCCGCTTTGTGGACGAGTCCCGGCCCGACTTCGTCAACCTGATGTACATCCCGATGGGGCTCACGGCGGAGAACGTCGCCAAGAAGTACGCGGTTACGCGGAAGGAGATGGACGAATATGCGAAAATCTCCCAGGATCGAGCGGTAGCTGCGCAAATCTCCGGTTTTTTTGACCGGGAGATCCTCTCGGTAACCACCCCGGAGGGCGTGACAGTGGCTAGAGATGATGGCCCCAGGCCTAACACCACGCTTGAACGGCTGGGGGAGCTGAAGCCAGCGTTCGTCTCCGATGGCACCGTTACCGCGGGGAACTCGTGCCCGTTGAACGACGGAGCTGCTGCGGTCGTGGTCATGTCGGAGGAGCGGGCCAATCGGCTCGGGATCGTACCGATGGCGAGAATCGTCGCATCGGCGGTTACCGGGATTGCCCCGGAGATCATGGGAGTCGGCCCGATCGATGCGGTCAGGAAGGTTCTTGCCATGGCTGGCATGAAGATCTCCGACATCGGGATCGTGGAGCTGAACGAGGCGTTTGCTGCCCAGGTGATTCCGGTGGCGAGGGAGTTGGGAATCTCGGTGGAGGAGCAGCTAAATCCTTACGGTGGTGCGATCGCCCTCGGCCACCCGTTTGGCATGACTGGTGCCCGGATCATGACCACCCTTCTAAACGGACTGGAGCAGCGGAAGCAGCGCTTTGGCTTGGAGACGATGTGCGTTGGCGGCGGGCAGGGCATGGCGATGATCGTCGAGAGGCTCTATTGAGCGCAGCTAAGCCGGTTACGGTGGTGTTGGTACGCCATGGCAAGACGCCGACAACCGGCAAGGTGCTTCCCGGGAGAGCGCCCGGGCTCCATCTCTCGCCCGAGGGACGGCAGGAGGCTGGAGCTGCGGCTGAGTCGGTGGTAAGGCTGCACCCGAAGATTGCGGCTATTTACACCTCGCCGATGGAGCGGGCCGTGGAGACCGCCGCGGAGCTTGCTTCGATAACGGGTATGGAACCGGAGCCACTGCCGGCACTGATCGAGTGCGATTTCGGGGAGTGGACCGGCCTGGAGCTCGCGAAGGTCCGCCGGAAGAAGGAGTGGCAGGCCGTCGTCCTCTCCGCCTCGCGCTTCCGCTTTCCCGGAGGGGAGAGCCTCTCTGAGCTCCAGGCGCGGATGCAAGATGCCATAGCCGGTTGGGTTCAAGCCTATGCCGGGAAAACGGTGGTCGCCTACACCCATGCCGACCCGATCAGGGCGATGGCTTGTGACGCCCTCGGCATGCATCTGGACGCGATCCACCGGATAAACGTTCATACGGCATCGCTTACTACTGTGGTTGCAGCTAGTGGCTGGATGCGGCTGGAGTCGCTTAACGTTAAATTTCCCAGGGGGGAACGTGGCAAAGTCGGTTGATCTCTCCCCAGCGGTGTATTTCGCACCCTACGCAGTTGGCGACCCGGGACGCCGGGTGTTCCTCCTCTCCGGGAGCGATCTCGTCGAAACTATCACTTTGAAGATCGAGAAGGGGCAGCTGGTAGCGCTGCAGGCGGCGCTCATCTCGGCGCTGTCGAGACTTGGCCGCCCGCACGAACTCTCCGGCGAACCCGAGCCGCTCGGGAGGGCCGAATACGACTGGATAGCGGGTGCATTGGAAGTGGGAGTTGACCCGGGATCGGAGAGCGTCGAGATCGTGGTAACCGAACTCTCCGAGGAGGATCCGGCGACCGCAAGGTTCGTCATCTCCAGGGAGATTGCAGCGCAATTTGCCATCACCGCTACCCGCCTGATCGAGGGCGGCAGGCCGCCCTGCCCGCTCTGCGGCTTCCCGCTCGACCCCCTTGGACACGAGTGCCCGAGGACCAACGGACACCGCGCTCCGATCCGCTGACCGAGATTCTTTCCCGGGCACCTGCGGAGGTGCTCGGACTGATTCCCGGCTCCAGCAACGGCGCTGTGCTGCTCGCGCTGGATGGCGGTTCCCTGGCGATCTACAAGCCGGTCCGCTTTGAGCGTCCACTTCGGGACTTCTCTCGCGGGCTGCATCGGCGCGAGTTGGCCAGTTTCTTGCTCGCCAGGGAGCTTGGGATGGATATGGTGCCACCGGTTGTCATCCGGACAGACCTTCCTTTTGGGGATGGATCGGTGCAACTCTTCATCGAGTCGGAGCGGCCGCGGCACTACTTCGAGATGTTGGAGGATCGGGAGTTGCACGCCCAGCTGGCAATGATTGCCGCCTTTGACCTGGTGGCAAACAACGCCGATCGCAAGGCTGGCCATCTGATCGCGAGCGACGATGGCCGCATCTGGGCCATCGACAACGCGCTGACCTTCAGTGCGCACCCCAAGTTGAGGACCGTGATCTGGGAGTTCGGAGACACGCCACTTCCCGAGGAGTTGAAGGATAGGCTTACAGCCCTCTCCTCGGGCGTCAGCCCCGACATCGCGGCTTTGCTGCAGGGGGCGGAGGTTGCAGCGCTGGCTTCACGGGCGGCCTGGCTGGCGCGCGCGGGCCGGCTTCCCCTGGTCGAGATGGAGCAGCGCTCCTATCCGTGGCCGCTGGTATAGGCGGACCAGCGTTCTATCAATTTTTGGAAGGATAGACTGTCGCCGGTGGCTGCGCCGCGGCCAAACTCTGCGGCGCTCGCCGGTTCTCGCCCGCCAATCCATTACGGCCAGCTATAATTGGGGCTGCAAACCCCCGGAACCTTGGGTTTGACTTTTGGCGTGCTTCCGGTCGGGTGGTGGTTCGAGGGTTGTTGGGAACAGAAGGACAGAGGTTGGTGTGAATCGCGAGACAAAGCGCCTCATGCAACGGCAGTCGCAGCCGGCCAAGGATCGGCAAGAGATGGCGCGCAAGATGCGGTCTCCGCGGAAGCCCGGAGAGAAGCGAGGGATCCGCGGCTACCTTGCGAACGTCCGTTCCGAGCTGAAGGCGGTCGACTGGCCGACACGCGCCCAGCTGAAAAGCTTCGCGACTGTAGTCTTCGTTACGCTGGTTTTGGTTGTTGGGCTGATATTCCTGTTAAACGTGGTGTTTTCCAAGGGCGTGTCCCTGCTGTACGGGTAGTTGAGAGTGGTCTAGTAGGGGTATGAGCGAGCATATGGTTGATGAGCTGGAACACGAAGAGCCGGTCGAGGAGGCAGCGAGCGACTCTCCCTTCGATCGTGAGGGCGGGTGGTACGTGGTCCACTGTTACTCGGGCTACGAGAATCGGGTCAAGTCGAATCTTTTCGCTCGCGTGAAGTCGCTGAACTTGGAGAACCGGATCTACGAGGTTGAGATTCCGATGGAAGACGTGGCGGAGATCAAGAATGGCAGGAGGGTGGTGACCCGGCGCAAGGTTTTCCCAGGGTACGTCATGGTCCGCGCCGAGATGGACGACGAGGTGTGGGCGGCGATTCGCAATACCCCGGGAATCACCTCCTTCGTTGGTGCTGGATCGAAGCCGACCCCGCTCTCTCGGCGCGAGGTGGAAGCGATGCTCTCCTTCGAGACACCTGCGGAGATGCGCACCGCGTCAGTCCGCAAACCTGTCCACGGCTTTGAAATTGGGGAGACCGTGCAGGTTAAGGAGGGCCCACTTGCTGACTTCTCGGGGCAGATCGCGGAGATCAACGCCGATCAGATGAAGCTCAAGGTGCTTTTCAACATTTTTGGCAGGGAGACTCCAGTCGAGCTTGACTTCTCTCAGGTCAGCAAGGTCTGAGAGACTCTTCAAAAAGATGTTGGAGGCAAAGGCTTTGTCCGCGCACTAGGCTGTTGTGGCTTGCGCCAGCGCTTTGGCAGCGTTGCGCTTTGAGAAAGATCTAAGGGGCTTGAGCCAAGCTTCGGAGCGGCAGCGGCGCTGCCGCAAGGAAAGGAGTGAGCCGCAATGGCGAAGAAGCGCGTAACCGCGATTGTGAAGATAAACCTCCCCGCTGGGGCTGCAACGCCAGCACCGCCAGTTGGAACCGCTTTGGGTCCGCACGGCATCCAGACGATGGAGTTCGTGAAGCAGTACAACGCGGCGACCGAAGCCCAGAGGGGGCAGGTCATCCCGGTGGAGGTAACCATCTTTGAGGACAGGAGCTTTAGCTTCATCCTCAAGACCCCGCCAACCTCGGAGCTGCTGAAGCAGGCGGCCGGGCTGAGCAAGGGGTCCCCGACCAACAGGCGCAGCGTGGTTGGAACCGTTACCATGGAGCAGGTAGCGGAGATCGCAAGGACCAAGATGCCGGACCTGAACGCCTACGAGCTTGACGCTGCGGTCAAGCAGGTGATCGGCACGGCGGACTCGATGGGTATCAGCGTCGAGGGCTAGTAGTTGGGAGATCGTTCGTGGTAACTAAGGCTTACAAGGATCAACTTGGCGTAATCGTCGATCGCGAGGCGTTGCGGGATCCAATAGAGGCGATAAAGCTGGTAAAGGCTGTTGCTCGGGCAAAGTTCGATGAGACCGTAGAGCTTGCTGTGAAGCTCGGCGTCGACCCGCGAAAGGCGGACCAGGTGATCCGGGGAACGGTGGCGTTGCCGAACGGAACTGGACGAACGGTGCGGGTGGCAGTATTTGCCGCCGGCGAAGCCGCGGCGGAAGCCAGAGCGGCGGGCGCTGACGTCGTTGGCGCGGACGACTTGGTAGAGCGGATCACCAAGGGGTTCCTTGACTTTGACGTGGCCATAGCCACGCCGGACCTGATGCCACAGGTCGGGCGGCTGGGGCGGGTGCTCGGGCCTCGGGGACTCATGCCTAACCCGCGAACCGGGACGGTTACAACCGAAGTCGGGCGGGCGGTCGGCGAGTTCAAGGCGGGCCGGGTAGAGTTCCGCACCGACAAGGTTGGCAATGTCCACGTTCCGATCGGTAAGGTTTCGTTCGAGACTGGGCAACTGGTGGAGAATTTTCGAGCAGTGATCGATGAGCTCCAGCGTGCCAAGCCGGCGGCTGCCAAAGGACGGTACTTCAGGAGCGTGCACCTCGCGGCAACCATGTCTCCGTCGATCAAAGTCGATCCGAACCGGCTTCGGCTTACCGATGAGGATCTGCACGCCCTAGCAATTGGTTGACGCCCGGCCCGTTCGTGCTGGACGCGCGCTAAAATACTTTTGCCATTTGCTTCGATTCGCTGAAGAGGTTCGGTGTCCTGCGGGACTTAAAGCCTGAAAAGGCGCCTGATGAGGCGGTCTCTCCGGATCAGGCAGGGCTGATTAGGAGAGGAAACTAGATATGGATAATCCGCGACCGGAGAAGGTGGCGATTGTCGAGGAGTTGGTAGGGCGTTTCGGTCGCACAGCCGCGGTGTTCGTGTCCGAGTACCGGGGGCTCAAGGTCTCCGAACTGGAGGCGTTGCGCGGAGGGCTTCGCGACGTCGGGGCTGAGCACAAGATCTTCAAGAACACCTTGGTGCACATTGCCTGCGAGCGCGCTGGTCTTTTGGTACTCGACCCAATGCTCAGCGGTCCGACAGCGCTCACGTTCGTCGAGGGAGATGTAGCGGCCGCCGCCAAGCGGCTTCGGGACTTCTCTCGGCAGAACCCGCTCTTTGTGGTGAAGGGTGGCCTTCTCGACGGATCGGTCCTGAGCGCCAAGGACGTTGCGGCTCTTGCCGACCTGCCCCCACGGGAGGTGTTGCTTGCCCAGATGGCCGGTCTTATGGCCGGACAGATGGCGAGTTTTGCCGGGGTGTTGCAGGCGTTGCCGCGGAACCTTGCCTATGGACTCGTCGCGCTGCGTGATCAGCGCGAAGCTGCCTAGGCCAAAATTTAGTTTCTTCGTTAGTCGTCGTGTGCCCGGAGGGCAAGGAAAGGAAAACAGTGGCGGATATACAGGGAATCCTTGACGAGATAGCGGGGCTAAGTGTCCTCGAACTCAGCGAGTTGGTCAAGGCGTTCGAGGAGAAGTTTGGGGTAAGCGCGGCGGCCCCAGTGGCGATTGCCGCGGCAGGTCCCGCAGCCGGCGCTGGCGAGGCTGCGGCAGCCGAAGAGGAGCAGGCAGAGTTTGACGTCATTCTCACCGGGGCGGGGAGTACCAAGATCCAGGTGATCAAGGAGGTGCGGGCTTTGACGAGTCTTGGACTCAAGGAGGCCAAGGATCTGGTTGACAGCGCACCGAAGGCGGTTCTCGAGAAGGTTTCCAAGGAGGATGCCGAGAAGGCCAAGGCTCAGCTCGAAGGGGCCGGAGCCTCGGTCGAGCTGAAGTAAGCTCAGTCGTTATAATTTCCAGTGATTTAGCGCCACGGTACCGCCAGAGCGGGCGTTGCCGTGGCATCGCCGCGTAAAGGTATCTATACTGTTGCTTGCCGTGCTTTGCCCCGAATTGAGCTCTTTATAAAAAACTCATGCATATTCCATGTGAATGCATGGGTTTTTTTGCGCTTTTCGGATCCGCATTTGTTAAGGAGATAGATCTTGACTTCCAAACACCGATCGCCAGAGCGCTTTTCGTTCGCAAATCTCAAGGAGGTCTTGCCGCTTCCAGATCTTATTGCGGTACAGCGGGATTCGTTCAGGTGGTTTCTCGAAGAGGGATTGGCCGAGGCCTTTCGGGATATTTCCCCGATCGAAGACTACGGCGGCCAGCTCTCGCTCGAGCTCGAGTTCGATCCGAACGATCCGGATCTGGCGCCGGTTCCGAAGTACTCGGTGGAGGAGTGCAAGGAGAAGGATATCAACTACTCCGCGCCGATCTTCGTACGGGCCAAGTTTTCCAACAAGGGGACCTTCGAGATCAAAGAGCAGACGGTCTTCATGGGCGACTTTCCGCTCATGACCGATCGTGGAACCTTTGTGATAAACGGAACCGAGCGCGTCATCGTCTCCCAGTTGGTGCGTTCTCCCGGCGTGCTCTTCCAGCCCGGACGCGACCAGCGGACCATAGTCACAGCCACGATCAACCCATATCGGGGCGAGTGGCTGGAGTTCGACGTCGAGGCCCGGCCGGGCCGCGACATTCAGGCGGGAGCGCGGGTGGCTCGCAAGCGCCGGCTCAGCCTCTTTACCTTGCTCCGCGCCATTGGTTTTGGCGATCCTGAAGATCTGCGCAAGTTGGTGGAGCATTTTGACTTTCTCTACCCGCAGTGGGAGAAGGAGTCGCAGGAGCAGACGCAGGACGAGGCGCTCATCGAAGTGTTCAAGCGGGTTCGCCCGGGCGAACCGCCGAATGCGGACGCGGCAAGGATGTACATGGACGGGGCGTTTTTCCAGTCGCGCCGCTACGACTTGACCCGGGTTGGGCGATACAAGCTCGACAAGCGGCTGAAGCCGGAGATTGAACGGCTTGAAGCAATTCTCGGGCACCCGTTGGACACTTTTTCGGAGACTCCGGGTGTACTTTCCAAGGCTGATGTGCTTGCGACCGCGAGCTACATGCTTCACCTCGCCTCCGGTGAGCGCGGGTACCGCTACGACGATCAGGACCACTTCTCGAACCGGCGGGTTAGGAGCGTTGGCGAGCTGATCCAGAACCAGCTTAAGATCGGGCTTTCCCGCCTCGAGCGGCTCGTCCGGGAGCGGATGACCACGCAGGACGTCGAGGCGATTACCCCTCAAAGCCTGATCAATATTCGGCCGGTGGTGGCGGCGGTAAAGGAGTTCTTCTCGACCAGCCAGCTCTCCCAGTTCATGGATCAGAACAACCCGCTTTCGGGGTTGGCGCACAAGCGCAGGCTCTCCGCCCTTGGACCCGGCGGCCTCTCCAGGGAGCGCGCCGGTTTCGAGGTCCGGGACGTCCACTCGTCGCACTACGGGAGGATGTGCCCGATCGAAACTCCCGAGGGACCGAACATTGGCCTCATTGGAGCGTTGGCGAGCTACGCCAAGTTGAACCGCTTTGGCTTTATCGAGACTCCTTACCGGCGTGTAACCGACGGACGGGTCACCGACGAAATCGTCTATTTGACTGCAGACGAGGAGGAAGAGCACGTCATTGCCCAGGCGAATGCCCGCTTGGACGCGGAGGGGCGCTTCATTGAACCGCGGGTGCTGGTCCGGCGCGGACCGCAAGGCGCGGTTATCAAGGTTGGCGCGACCGAGGTTTCTTATGGCTCTACGTCGGAAGTCGAGGTGGTCTCGCCGGACGAAGTGGACCTGATGGATGTCTCTACTTCCCAGGTGGTGTCGGTGTCGACGTCGTTGATTCCGTTCGTCGAGCACGACGACGCCAACCGCGCGCTCATGGGGGCGAACATGCAGAAGCAGGCGGTTCCGCTGATGATTCCCGAGGCTCCGTTCGTGGGAACCGGGGTCGAGGCCCGCGCGGGTCTCGACGCCGGGGACGTTCTGGTAGCCGAGGGGCCGGGGGTGGTGTCCGCGGCCAATGGAAACGCACTTCACGTCGAGTACGACCGGGGGGCAACCGATGCCTCGGGCAATCCGCTTGGAAGTCGGGTGTACCGGCTCGCCAAGTTCGAGCGGTCCAACCAGAATACTTGTTGGAACCAGCGCCCGCGGGTTGCCTCCGGCGAGCGGGTCGAGGCGGGGGACATCCTCGCCGACGGTCCGGCAACTTACAACGGTGAGCTTGCTCTCGGGAAGAACCTTTTGGTCGCCTTCATGCCGTGGGAGGGGTACAACTTCGAGGACGCGATCATCGTCTCCGAACGTCTCGTCCGGGACGACGTTCTCTCCTCCATCCATATCGAGGAGTTCGAGACCGACGCCCGGGATACCAAGCTCGGCGCCGAGGAGATCACTCGGGACATTCCCAACCTCTCCGAGGAGGCGCTTGCCGACCTCGACGAGCGCGGGATCATCCGGATCGGAGCTGAGGTAGGCCCCGGGGACATCTTGGTGGGGAAGGTCACCCCGAAGGGCGAGACCGAACTCACCCCAGAGGAGCGTTTGCTCCGCGCCATCTTCGGCGAAAAGTCCCGGGAGGTTCGCGACACTTCGCTTCGAGTGCCCCACGGGGAGTATGGAAAGGTAATCGACGTCAAGGTGTTTACCCGAGACGATGCCGCCGAGCTTCCCCCAGGCGTTAACGAGCTGGTAAGGGTATATGTGGCTCAGCACCGGAAGATCTCGGAGGGTGACAAGCTAGCCGGCCGCCACGGGAACAAGGGGGTAATATCCAAGATCCTTCCGCTGGAGGATATGCCCTACCTCGAGGACGGCACTCCGGTCGATATCATCCTCAACCCGCTTGGCGTTCCTTCGCGGATGAACGTCGGCCAGGTTCTCGAGGCGCACCTCGGATACGCGGCCCGGTGGGGGTGGAGACCGGTAGAGAGCGGCTCCGCATCTACGGTAGTAAACAAGACTCGTCCGGTTACATCGCCTGCGGAGTGGGTTGCTTCGCCCTCCTTCGACGGCGCACACTGGGACGAGGCCGAGAAATCGGGCGATCTCCCCACCATAAAGGAGTTGCTCACCGAGCTGAACCCGCAGTCCAAAGATGGCCGGAGGCTGGTCGCTCCCGACGGCAAGGCCCGACTTTACAACGGCCGGACCGGAGAGGCCTACGACAATCCGGTGATGGTGGGTTACGTCTACATGCTCAAACTGGCGCACATGGTGGACGACAAGATTCACGCCCGTTCCACCGGGCCATACTCGATGATTACGCAACAGCCCCTCGGCGGCAAGGCGCAGTTCGGCGGGCAGCGCTTCGGGGAGATGGAGGTCTGGGCGCTCGAGGCTTATGGCGCCGCCTACGCTCTCCAGGAGCTGCTCACCATCAAGTCGGACGATGTCTCCGGGCGGGTGAGGGTGTACGAGTCCATCGTGAAGGGGGAGAACATCCCCGAAGCCGGGATTCCAGAGAGCTTCAAGGTGCTGATCAAGGAGATGCAGTCGCTCTGCCTCAACGTGGACGTGCTCTCGCCTGGCGGCGAGAGGGTGCAGCTGAGGGAGCTTGACGAGGATGCCTACTCGGCGACCGAGGAGCTTGGCATCAGCTTGAGCAGGCCAGAGCGGAACGTTGATTACGAAGAAGAGCGACACGAGGAGAGAGGTTTCTAGGTGCTTGATTTAAGCCGTTTCGATCAGATCCGGATCGGCCTCGCCACCTCTGAGGACATCCGCGGATGGTCCCGTGGCGAGGTGAAGAAGCCGGAGACGATCAACTACCGGACGCTTCGGCCGGAACGGGATGGCCTGTTTTGCGAGCGGATCTTTGGCCCGACCCGGGACTGGGAGTGCGCGTGCGGCAAGTACAAGCGTGTTCGCTTCAAGGGCATCGTCTGCGAGCGCTGCGGCGTAGAGGTAACCCGCTCGAAGGTTCGCCGCGAGCGCATGGGCCATATCGAGCTTGCGGCGCCAGTGGTGCATATCTGGTACCTTAGGGGCACCCGCTCCTGGCTTGCTTATCTCCTCATGGGGACCACCCCCAAGGAGGAACTCAAGGCAAAGCAGCTCGAGAAGGTGATTTACTTTGCGGCCAACCTTGTCACCCACGTCGACGAGGAGAGGCGCCACGATGACCTTCCAAACCTCGAGGTTGAGATGATCTCCGAACTCAAGGAGGTCGAGAGCCGCAGGGACATCGACATCGAGGAGCACTTCCAGCGCCTCGAGGCCGAGTTGGCTGAGCTCGAGGCGGAGGGGGCAAAGGAGTCCGACATCCGTGCGCGCCAGCGCCAGCTCGAACGGGAGATCGCAGCCGTCCGGGAGCGTTACAGCAAGCAGGTTGAGCTGATCCGTCGGACCTTTGACGAATTTCGGGATATTCATCCGCGCAAGATCGTCGAGGATGAGATTCTGTGGCGCGAACTCAGGGCTCGCTACGGCGGTTACTTCGAGGGTGGCATGGGGGCGGAGGCAATTTCGGATCTCATCTCTCGAATCGACTTCGACCAAGAGCAGGTGAAGCTGCGCGAGATGATCGAGCCATCCGACTCGAGACGGGCTCTGTCAGCTCAGCGCCGGCAGAAGGCGATTCGCCGGCTCAAGATCATCTCCTCCTTCAACCGCCGCGATGCCGACGGGAACCGGATCAACGATCCGATGGCAATGATCCTCTCTCTGGTCCCGGTGATCCCGCCGGATCTGCGGCCGATGGTACAGCTTGACGGTGGCCGCTTTGCCACCAGCGACCTGAACGACCTCTACCGCCGGGTCATCAACCGAAACAACCGCCTGAAGCGGCTGCTGGATTTGGGTGCTCCGGAGATCATCGTCAACAACGAGAAGCGGATGCTTCAGGAGGCTGTGGACGCTCTCTTCGACAACGGGAGGCGTGGCCGCCCGGTCACCGGGCCTGGCAACCGGCCGCTCAAGAGCCTCTCCGACATGCTCAAGGGCAAGCAGGGCCGTTTTCGGCAGAACTTGCTCGGGAAGCGGGTCGACTACTCTGGCCGCTCGGTCATCGTCGGCGGCCCGACCCTCAAGCTTCATCAGTGTGGACTTCCCAAGCTCATGGCGTTAGAGCTGTTCAAGCCTTTCGTCATGCGCAGGCTGGTCGAGCTGGAGTTTGCTCAGAACATCAAGTCGGCCAAGCGCATGGTCGAACGACGGCGACCGCAGGTGTGGGGGGTGCTCGATGAGGTGATCAAGGAGCATCCGGTCCTCCTGAACCGCGCTCCCACTCTGCACCGCCTCGGTATCCAGGCCTTCGAGCCGGTTCTGGTCGAGGGGAAGGCGATCCAGCTCCATCCGTTGGTCACCACCGCTTTTAACGCGGATTTCGACGGCGACCAGATGGCTGTGCACCTTCCGCTCTCTGCTGAGGCGCAGGCGGAGGCGAGGGTACTGATGCTCTCGGTGAACAACATCATTTCACCCGCCACCGGCCGTCCGATTACGGTTCCCTCGCTTGATATGGTCTTCGGTCTTTACTATCTGACCATCGTCCGCGAGGAGGAGAAGGGAGCGGGCAAGGTCTTCCGCCACGCCTACGAGGTTCAGCGTGCCTACGACTCCAAAGAGCTCGGGCTGCACGCGCCGATTCGTCTCCGGCGCCCGGTCGATCACGATGGCGGCATCGAGGAGGTTAGGACCACCGCAGGCAGAGTGATCTTCAACGGCGCCATGCCGGAGGGATTCCGGTTTGTCAACGAAGTGGTGGGCAAGCGTAATCTTCCGATCGGAGCGATTGTCGAGGAGGTGGCTAACCGCTACCCGCGCAACGTTATTCAAGAGACCCTGGATGCCGTCAAGGATCTTGGCTTTCGCTTTGCCACCCAGTCCGGCCTGACCATCTCCATCGACGACGTTCGCACGCCCTCGGGGAAGGCTGAGATCCTCGACCGCTATGAGCGCGAGGCGGACAAGGCGGAGTCGCAGTTCAAGAGGGGAATCATCACTGACGACGAGCGCAAGCAGAAGGAGATCGAGATCTGGACCTCGGCCACCGCGGAGATTGGCCGGGCGATCGAGGAGATGCTTGGCGCCGATTCGATGAACCCGCTGGGGATGATGATTGACTCGGGCGCGCGAGGGAATCCGCAACAGATCCGGCAGATATCGGGCTTGAAAGGGCTGGTAGCCAACCCACGGGGAGAGATGATTCCCCGCCCGATCAAGTCCTCATTCCGAGAGGGGCTGCAGGTCCTGGAGTACTTCCTCTCTACTCACGGAGCCCGCAAGGGGCTTGCGGACATCGCGTTGAGGACAGCCGACTCCGGCTACCTGACCCGGCGCCTCGTGGACGTGGCGCAGGAGCTGATCGTCCGTGAAGTCGACTGTGGCAGCGTCCGCGGCATCTGGGTCGATGATCTTCGGAGTGACGAGGCTGGGCAGCGCCATTACCTGGAGACGAGGGCGTATGGCCGGGTGCTAGCCGATGCGGTGACGCTTTCGGATGGGGAGGTTGTAGAGCGCGGGACGCTGCTTACCGACGTCCTAGTCGACAAGGTTGCGTCTGACAGCACTGTATCCCAGATCCGGGTGCGCTCCCCGCTGACCTGTGAGACCGCCCACGGCGTCTGTGCGAGCTGCTACGGCCAGTCGCTGGGTGGCCAGGGGCTCATCGAGCTGGGCGAGGCGGTGGGTGTGGTCGCCGCGCAGTCGATTGGTGAGCCTGGAACCCAGCTCACCATGCGAACCTTCCACCAGGGTGGTATCGCTGGTGCCGACATCACTCACGGACTTCCCCGCGTCGTCGAGCTATTCGAAGCGCGCACGCCTCGAGGCGCGGCGGTGTTGGCCCACGGCTCGGGGACGGTCCGGATCGAAGATGAGGAGAATGGCCGAAAGGTAACCGTCGTCCACGATGATGGGACGGAGGAGTCCTACCTTCTCCCGACGCGCGTTCATCTGGAGGTGGCTGGCGGGCAAGAGGTCGAAGCCGGTGACCCGCTGGTCCAAGGACCGAAAGATCCGAAGCAGGTTTTGGAGATCAAGGGGATCAGGGAGACGCAGCAGTACCTGGTGGACGAGGTTCAGAAGGTCTATCGTGACCAGGGCGTGTCTATCCACGATAAGCACATCGAGCTGATCGTTCGCCAGATGCTTCGCCGCGTTCTGGTAGCTGAGCCGGGTGACTCGTCTTTTCTCCCGGGAGAGCGGGTCGACAGCCGCAGCTATGCCGACGTCAACCGTGCGCTGGCCGCCGAGGGGCGCAACCCGGCCGAGGGGCGTCCGGAGCTGATGGGAATCACCAAAGCATCGCTGGCCACCGACTCATGGCTCTCGGCAGCCTCGTTCCAAGAGACCACCAGGGTCCTGACCGAGGCGGCCATCGAAGGGCGCTCGGATCCGCTGGTCGGGTTGAAGGAGAACATCATCCTTGGCAAGCTGATTCCGGCCGGCTCCGGCGTGGGCACCTATCGTTCGGTTGAGGTGAAGGCGCCGTTCCATCGCCGGCTCTCCTTCTGGAGCTCGGATGAGGACTTCACCGCTGGCGGTGATCTTATCGAAGAGGGCTGACCGGCCCGTCTGCGGTGGTACAATGTTGGTTTGTGCCGGTCCACGGCGGGCCGGCACTCGATCTGCGCAGCGGCTTTGTTGGGCCGCTTTGCCCCCTTCTACGGAGAGGTTGTTTTTGATATGAGAGGAAGACCGTGCCCACGATAGCGCAGCTGGTGCGCAAGGGCCGCGAGAGCAAAAGAGCCAAGACGAAGACCCCGGCTCTCAAGGGATCCCCCCAGCGGCGGGGAGTCTGCACCCGGGTCTACACCACGACTCCGAAGAAGCCGAACTCTGCTCTGCGCAAAGTGGCTCGCGTCAGGCTAACCTCCGGTGTCGAGGTGACCGCATACATTCCCGGGATTGGCCACAACCTCCAGGAACACTCGATCGTGCTGGTGCGCGGGGGAAGGGTAAAGGACCTTCCAGGAGTCCGCTACAAGATCGTTCGCGGGTCGCTCGACTCCGCCGGGGTCAAGAACCGCAAACAGGCTCGTAGCCGCTACGGTGCGAAGAGGGAGAAGTAATGCCGAGGAAAGGCCCGGTACCGGTAAGGCAGCTCGTTGCTGACCCGGTCTACCACTCCGTGCTGGTCGCCCAGGTGATCAATAAGATTCTCCGGAACGGAAAGAAGACCGTTTCGGAGCACATCGTCTACAAGGCACTCGATATTATTGCCGAGAAGGTAGGCGGCGATCCGCTGGTTGTCTTGAAGCGGGCGGTAGACAACACCAAGCCGGAGACCGAGGTCCGTTCGCGCCGTGTTGGCGGTGCGACCTATCAGGTTCCGGTTTTGGTCAAGCCGAGGAGACAAACCTCTCTCGCCATTCGCTGGATCGTTACTAACGCCAAAAACCGGCGGGAGAAGACGATGATCGAGCGGTTCGCAAACGAGGTGCTTGACGCCTCCAACGGCGTTGGCGCTTCGGTGAAGCGGCGCGACGATACCCACAAGATGGCCGAGTCAAACCGCGCCTTCATGCACTACCGCTGGTAGCCGGCAGGGCCTGAAGATAGAGGGAGTTGGGAGATATGGCTCCACCACGTGAAGTTCCGCTTGAGCGGCTGCGCAACATTGGGATCATGGCTCATATTGATGCCGGGAAGACGACCACGACCGAGCGGATTCTCTACTATACGGGGAAGAACTACAAGATCGGCGAGGTTCACGAGGGCGCGGCGACCATGGACTGGATGCCCCAGGAGCAGGAGCGGGGGATCACGATCACCTCGGCCGCTACGACCGCGTTCTGGAAGGACCACCGAATCAACATTATTGACACTCCGGGACACGTCGACTTCACCGTAGAGGTGGAGCGGAGCCTGCGTGTTCTCGACGGTGCGGTTGCCGTCTTCGACGCCGTTGCCGGCGTTGAGCCGCAGACCGAGACCGTTTGGAGGCAGGGCAACAAGTATGGGGTGCCGCGGATCTGCTTTGTCAACAAGATGGATCGGGTTGGCGCCAACTTTGAACGTTGCGTGGGGATGATCAGCGACCGGCTTGATGCGGTGCCGTTGGTAATTCAGCTTCCGATCGGCGCAGAGGGTGATTTTGTCGGGGTGATAGACCTGGTAAAGATGGAGGCCGTCACCTGGGAAGAGGGGATGGGGGATCGGTTCCACGCCGTAGAGATCCCGGCATCGCTTGCGGCCGAGGCGGAGAAGGCCCATCACGAGCTGATCGACGTGCTCTCCAACTACGACGACGAGCTTATGGAGCTCTATATTGGCGAGGAGCCGATCACTGCGGGCTTCTTGGCCTCGTCCATCAGGCGAGCGACCATTGACAATCAGGTCGTGCCGGTACTTTGTGGCTCGGCCTTCAAGAACAAGGGAGTTCAGCCGCTGCTGGATGCGGTCATCGCGTATCTTCCTTCACCGCTTGACATTCCGGCGGCCACTGGCACCGACATGTCCGGTCGCGAGGTCGTTGAGCGGGAGGCTTCGGAAACTGCGCCATTCTCAGCGCTGGCGTTCAAGATCATGACCGATCCGTTTGTTGGCAAGTTGACCTACTTTCGGGTCTACTCGGGCACTCTCGAGAAGGGCGCGACCGTGCTCAACTCCACCAAGGACAAGAAGGAGCGGATCGGTCGGCTGCTGCTCATGCACGCCAACCACCGCGAGGACATCGAGGCAGTCCATGCCGGCGACATCGTCGCCGCGGTAGGACTGAAGAACACGACAACCGGCGATACGCTTTGCGATCCGGGCAAGCCGGTGATTCTCGAGAGCCTGGAGTTTCCGGAGCCGGTGATTCACGTTGCGGTGGAGCCCAAGACCAAGGCTGATCAGGAGAAGATGAGCCGCGCCCTCTACGCGCTATCTGAAGAGGACCCGACGTTCCGGGTGAGGAGCGACCAGGAGACCGGACAGACGGTCATCTCCGGCATGGGGGAGTTGCATCTCGAAGTGCTGGTCGATCGGATGCTCCGGGAGTTCAAGGTCGACGCCAACGTTGGCAAGCCCCAGGTGGCGTACCGCGAGACCATCCGCAAGCCGGTACAGCGGGTAGAGGAGCGCTACATTCGGCAGACTGGAGGCCGTGGCCAGTACGGACACGTGGTTATCAACGTGGAGCCGCTTGGCCCCGGCGGAGGTTACGAGTTCGTCGACAAGATCACCGGTGGGGTCATACCGAAGGAGTACATCCCCGCTGTTGACGCTGGCATCCAGGATGCGATCGTCTCGGGGGTGCTGGCGGGGTACCCGGTGGTCGATCTGCGGGTTTCGTTGATCTTTGGTTCTTACCACGACGTCGACTCATCGGAGATGGCCTTCCGGATTGCGGGTTCGCTTGCTATCAAGAAGGCGGCTCGCCAGGCGGATCCGGTGCTGCTGGAGCCGATCATGGCGGTCGAGGTGGTAACGCCGGATGACTACATGGGTGATGTCATCGGTGATCTTTCTGCACGGCGAGGCCGGGTAGAAGGCATGGACCAGGTCGGTAACAATCAGGTGATCCGGGCGCAAGTGCCGCTTTCGGAGATGTTTGGTTACGCCACCGACTTGCGCTCAAAGACCCAAGGGCGTGCGACCTACACTATGCAGTTTCACGCCTACCAGGAAGTTCCGGATTCGATCGCTGCGGAGATCATCCGCAAGGTTCGGGGCGAGTAAACTACGTAAGCCTATTATGGATCATGACTGCGTCAGCTCGGCGCATTGAGTAGCAACGGAGCACATCAAAATGGCAAAGCAAAAGTTCGAGCGGACCAAGCCCCACTTGAACATCGGGACCATGGGTCATATCGATCACGGAAAGACGACGCTGACGGCGGCGATCACCAAGGTCCTGTCTGAGCGGAACCCGAACGTCAAGTTCAAGTCGTTTGATCAGATTGACAACGCACCGGAGGAGAAGGCCCGTGGCATAACCATCTCGATCTCGCACGTCGAGTACGAGACGGACCGCCGCCACTACGCGCACGTTGACATGCCGGGCCACGCGGACTACATCAAGAACATGATTACCGGTGCCGCACAGGTCGACGGGGCCATTTTGGTCGTGGCGGCCACAGACGGTCCGATGCCGCAGACGCGCGAGCACGTCTTGCTCGCCCGCCAGGTTGGCGTTCCATACATCGTGGTGGCGCTCAACAAGGCGGACATGGTTGACGATGAAGAACTTCTCGACCTCGTGGAGCTTGAGGTTCGCGAGCTGCTCAACGAGTACGAGTTTCCTGGGGACGACACTCCAATAGTGAGGGTCTCCGCGCTCAAGGCGCTGGAGGGCGACGCGGCGTGGGAGGACAAGATTGTCGAGCTCATGACTGCTGTCGACGACTACATTCCGGAGCCGGATCGACCCGTCGACCGGCCGTTCCTCATGCCAATCGAGGATGTTTTCACCATTTCCGGCCGCGGCACCGTGGTAACCGGAAAGGTCGAGGCTGGCAAGGTCAAGGTTGGCGAGGAGGTCGAGATTGTCGGCTTGCGTCCGACCCAGAAGACCGTAGCCACCGGTGTCGAGATGTTCAACAAGCTTCTTGACGAGGGCTTTGCCGGAGACAATGTCGGTGTTTTGCTTCGCGGAACCAAGAAGACGGATGTCGAGCGCGGGCAGGTTCTCTGCAAGCCGGGGTCGATAACGCCGCACACCACTTTCGAGGCGAACGTCTACGTGCTCTCCAAGGAAGAGGGTGGCCGTCACAAGCCGTTCTTCAACAACTACCGTCCGCAGTTCTACTTTAGGACCACGGATGTCACCGGGAGCATCACCCTTCCCGAGGGTACCGAGATGGTCATGCCTGGGGATAACGTGGCGATGACGGTGGAGCTGGGCAAGCCCGTAGCCATGGACGAGGGCCTCAGGTTCGCGATTCGTGAGGGTGGCCGGACCGTTGGCGCGGGCCGGGTTGTCAAAATAATCAAGTAACCGGCTTGAGCGTGGCCCCGGGGAGAGTCCCGGGGCCACTGCCATGCCGGGTCGGCTGCGAGGAGTTTCAGGGTGCGAGATGAGTGATAGCAAGCAGAAGATCAGGATAAGGCTCAAGGGGTTCGACCACGAGATTCTCGAGACCTCTACGAAGCGGATAGTGGATACGGTGACCCGTACCCAGGGCAAGGTGGTTGGGCCGGTACCGCTTCCCACCGATATCCACCGGTACACGGTGATTCGTTCTCCGCACAAGTACAAGGACTCCCGGGAGCACTTCGAGATGCGGGTGCACAAGCGGTTGCTCGATATAGTCGACCACTCGGTCAAGACTGTTGATGCGCTGAAGCGGCTGGAGCTGCCGGCCGGCGTCGATATCGAGATCAAGATCCAAAACGTGTAGGCGTGGCGCGGCCGTGGGCCGCGCCCGCTAGTATTGTTAGGTCGTTTCTTAGTCCGGTTGTGCCTCCGTGGGACCCTCCGGCGCATTGAGAAAAGAGTGTTTGGGCGCGCTAGCGCGCGTATTCCCAGATTGAAGGATCCATGGCTACTAAGACAGTTGTAGGCGAGAAGGTTGGCATGACCCAGGTGTGGGTCGAAGGCGGGCGGGTGGTTCCGGTCACGGTTATCAGGGTGATTCCTGCCCGCGTGTTGCGGAAAAAGTCGGTAGAGACCGACGGTTACGAGGCGCTACAGGTCGCGGTCGGCTCTGTCCAACCGTCGAAACTTACCAAGCCGGTTCTGGGGCAGTTCACTTCGCGCGGCGTCGAGCCGGCGCGGGAGATCATGGAGTTCAAGCTTGAAGAGCTCTCCGGATACAGCGTTGGCGATGAGATCAGCGCCGGGGCGATTGAGAGTGGCGATCGCGTTGACGTGTTGGGTGTATCAAAGGGGCATGGCTTCTCCGGAGGGATGAAGCGGCACAACTTCAAAGGGCAGGGCGGAGGTCACGGCAATCACAAGAAGCACCGCGCTCCGGGATCGATCGGAGCGTGCGCTACCCCTGCCCGGGTCTTCAAGGGCACGAGAATGGCCGGACGCTACGGCGGCACCCGTACGGCGGTTCTCAACCTCGAGGTGGTCCGGTCGGAGCCAGAGCGCCAGTTGATTCTGGTGAAGGGCGCCGTTCCCGGTCCGCGGGGCGCGAAGGTAATAATTCGGGACACCGTGAAGGGCGGGAAGTAGCCGTGGCTGGAAGTGAAGGTTTGGTTGCGAGGGTCATCGGCGCCGAAGGCGCGGTGGTAGGCGAGCGCGAATTGCCGGCTTCGGTATTCGGCAACGATCCTCGCATTCCGCTTTTGCACCAGGTAGTGGTTGCGGAGCAGGCGGCAGCGCGCGCCGGCACCCACTCGACCAAGACGCGCGCCGAAGTCTCCGGAGGTGGCGCGAAACCGTTTCGCCAGAAGGGCACCGGAAATGCCCGCCAGGGGTCGATTCGTGCGCCCCAATACAAGGGGGGTGGTGTCGTTCATGGTCCCAGGCCGCGCGACTACTCCCAAAAGCTTTCAAAGAAGATGGTTAGGGGCGCGCTGTGCGACGCGCTATCCGATCGGGCTCAGGGAGGGGCGATCTACATCTTTGGCGATGGGGTTTTTGACGCGATCTCGGCCAAGGTAGGTGCATCGGTTCTTGGGAACGCCGGCTTTGGTGAGTCAAAGGTAGCAGTTATCGCCATGGATGGGGACGCGACCCTGGTCAAGAGCCTTCGGAACTTGGCGCAAGTGCGGATCCAAAGCCCGGGTGCGCTGCTCACCTCCACCGTGCTCTCGGCGGATGCGGTCATCTTCACCGAGTCGGCGTTTTCGGAGATCGTTGAGCGTCTTTCCGGCGCGGAAGGGAGGCAGCAGTGAGCGTGCTCGACGAGTATTCGGTACTTCGGCGTCCCGTGGTGTCGGAGAAGAGCTATGGGCTGATGGACGCTGGCGTCTACACCTTCGAGGTAGAGCCTCGCGCTACCAAGATCGATATCCAGCGGTCCGTGGAGCGGCTGTTTGACGTCAAGGTTGCCAAGGTTAACACGCTGGTCCGGAAGGGAAAGAGCCGCCGGAACCGCAAAACTGGCTTGGTCAGTAGGGAGTCTGATCGGAAGGTGGCCTACGTCACCCTTCGCGAGGGCTTCCAGATCGAGCTGTTGCAGAAGTAGGGAGTGGCATGGCGATACGCAAGAGAAAGCCAACGAGTGCCGGCCGGAGGTTTCAGTCGGTATCCAGCTTTTCGGAGATTACCAAGAGCAAACCAGAGAAGTCGCTGCTGGCTCCGCAGTCTTCTTCGGGAGGCCGAAACGCTATGGGCCGGAAGACGGCCCGGCACCGTGGCGGCGGCCACAAGCGCCAGTACCGGATCATCGACTTCAAGCGGGTCAAGGACGGGGTTGTGGCGACGGTTGCCGCGATCGAGTACGACCCCAATCGGAATGCGCGCATAGCGCTTCTGCACTACCACGATGGCGAGAAGCGCTACATCTTGGCACCCAAGGGGCTCCAGGTGGGAGGCAAGGTCCAGTCTGGGCAGGGTGCTGACATCACGGTCGGAAACGCGCTTCCGCTCAGGCTTATCCCGGTTGGAACGGTAATCCACAACGTTGAGCTTCGCCCTGGCCAGGGTGGGAAGATCGCGAGGAGCGCCGGGATGAGCGTTCAACTTGTCGGCAAGGACGATACCTACGCCACTCTGCGGCTCCCTTCCACCGAGATGAGGAGGGTCCCTCTGGACTCGCGCGCCACCGTCGGGGAGGTTGGCAACTCCGAATTCGAGCTCATCTCGGTTGGAAAGGCTGGGCGCAGCCGGTGGAAGGGCGTACGTCCTCAGACACGGGGCGTGGCCATGAACCCGGTAGACCACCCGCTCGGTGGAGGAGAGGGCAAAACCTCTGGTGGTAGGCACCCGGTCTCGCCGTGGGGCAAGCCTGAGGGGCGCACTCGGCGCAGTCATCGCCCGTCCGACAAGTTGATTATCAGGCGCCGGCGTGGTCGCAGGGCTAGGAGATAGGTATGCCAAGGAGCTTGAAGAAGGGTCCGTTCATCGATGACCACCTTCTGAAGAAGGTGGACGACTTGAACGCAAAGAACGAGAAGCGGGTGATAAAAACCTGGTCGCGCCGGTCGACGATCATTCCCGATATGGTCGGCCATACCATCGCGGTTCACGACGGCAGGAAGCACGTTCCGGTTTACGTCACCGAGTCGATGGTCGGACACAAGCTTGGAGAGTTCGCGCCTACGCGTACCTTCAGATACCACGCCGGCCAAGAGAAGGCTGCGAGGAGGCGGTAGTGGCAGTTTTGCAGGAGCAAGCCTCCGCCCGCGCTGTTCTCCGGCACTATCGGATGTCCGCCACCAAGGCGCGTGAGGTGCTCGAGGTGATTAGGAACAAGCCGGTCCAGGACGCGGTGGTCGCGCTGGCGTTGATCAACCGGGAGGCGGCTGAGGTTGTTGGCAAGGTGCTTGCCTCAGCGGTCGCGAATGCGGCGACGCGATTTGGCCTTTCCGCTAGTGAAACGTATGTTGCGCTGGCCTACGCCGACGAGGGCTCGACGCTAAAACGGTTTCGGCCTCGGGCGCGTGGCCGTGCCACTCGAATTCGCAAGCGGAGTTGCCACATAACCGTGGTGGTCGCGGAGATGGATGACGAGATGAAGCGGCGACACGCGGCGAAACAGGCGAAGCAGCAGGCGGGCCAACGGGCGCGCCGGGTGGCGTCTTCGCGTAGGCGGCCGGAGGTGGTTGCCTCTGATGCAGGCGAGGCGGCGGATGTCGAGCAAGTTGAGGCTGTGCCAGCGGCCGAGGTGGTCGAGATCGAGGAGTCTTTGGCGTCGGAGCAGTCTGACGCCGTTGTTGTGGGTGAGGGCAGCGTGGATACAGGCGGCGCCGCTGGCGAAGAGGAGGACGAGTAGCCGATGGGCCAGAAGGTTCACCCGTATGGGTTTCGCTTGGGCGTGGTCACCGACTGGAAGTCGAGGTGGTACGCGGACAAGGATTATCAAAAGTGGGTGGTGCAGGACTACCAGGTTAGATCGTGGCTGATGAGGGAGCTTGCTACTGCCGCGGTGTCTCGGGTTGATATCGAGCGCACTCGGGATCGGATCAAGGTCGACATTCATACTGCCCGGCCGGGAATCGTCATCGGGAAGAAGGGGGCGGAGGTCGATCGGCTTCGCCAGGCGCTGGAGAGGATGACCGGCTACCCCCGCGTTCAGCTTAACGTCGAAGAGGTGCGGCAGCCGGAGCTGGATGCGACGCTGGTCGCGCAGAGTATCGCCGATCAGATTGCGCGCCGCGTGAGCTTCCGGCGGGCGATGAAGCGCTCGATTCAGATCGTAATGAAGGATGGGGGTCGCGGAGTAACCGTCCAGTGCTCCGGGCGCCTCGGGGGCGCCGAGATGGCAAGGCGCGAGACTCATCGCGAGGGCCGGGTGCCAAGGCACACGTTGCGGGCAGATATCGACTTCGGTTTGCGGGAGGCGCGTACCAACTCCGGGCTTGTCGGCGTCAAGGTATGGATTTACAAGGGCGATGTGGTCCCCTATCAGGTGGCTGCCGCCGGATCGGCTCGCGCGCGTCCCGTCTCCGAGGCTCGGCCAAAGCGGATCATTACCGCCGGTGGGGGACGTAGGCGGCAGGTTGCTGAGGAGCTGGCTGTTGCGGATCCGGCGGATGTGGTCGAGGTTTTGGAGCAAGCTGTGGTCGAGCCGGTTCCCGAGGAGCTGGAGCGCCTTCTTGCCGAGGAGGAGGAGATTGAGCGGCGCACCAAAGAGGAGGGGCGCGAGGCGCCTCACTTCAAGAAGGAGGTGGATTAGCCGTGTTGATGCCCCGGAAGGTTAAGCATCGCAAGACGCACCGAGGCCGCCGCGAGGGCATGGCCAAGGGGGGCGTGGAGGTTTCGTTTGGCCGCTACGGCATCCAGGCGTTGGAGCCGGGATGGATAACCGCCCGACAGATCGAGGCGGCTCGAGTTGCGATGACCCGCCACGTGCGCCGTGGTGGAAAGGTCTGGATTCGAGTTTTTCCGGACAAGCCGGTTACCAAGAAGCCCGCTGAGACCCGTATGGGGTCGGGCAAGGGGAATCCGGAGTTCTGGGTAGCGGTCGTCAAACCGGGCAAGATCCTTTTTGAACTGGATGGCGTTAGTGAGGAGCTTGGGCGTTCTGCCATGGAGCGGGCGATTCAAAAGCTTCCTATCAAGGCCAGATTCGTGGTCAAGGAGGGGCTGGAGGCCACCGTCGGAGGTGTGCAGTGACCACCGCCGGTGAGTTGAGGGAGATGCCGGTTTCTGAGCTGTTCGAGAAGCTCAAGGAGATTAAGGGAGACCTGTTCAAGCTCCGCTTTGCGATCGCGAGCGGGCAGGGCACGGAGACGGCGAAGCTAAAGACGTTGAAGCGGGAGATTGCCAGGATCGAGACGGTCATTGGCGAGAAGCGCCGCGAGGGAGCGAGGGTTCTGTGACGGGCGAAGAGATTAGGGAGCGTCCACAGCGCAAGGTTCGGGAAGGGACCGTGGTCTCGACCTCGATGGACAGTACCATCGTGGTGGTCGTTAACCAGAGGGTGCGCCACGCACGTTACCAGCGCACCATTTCGCGGCGAAAGCGGCTTTACGCTCATGACGCTGCGGGCGACGCACGTGTCGGTGACACGGTGGAGGTTGTAGAGACGCGTCCGCTTTCAAAGCTGAAGCGATGGAGGCTGGTGAGGGTAGTGGAGCGGGCGAGATGATTCAGCAGGAGACCCGGCTCAAGGTGGCCGACAACTCGGGAGCCAAGGAGGTGCTGTGTATCCGGGTGCTCGGTGGAAGCCGGAGGCGTTATGCGAGCATCGGGGACATCTTTATTGCCACGGTTAAGGACGCGATGCCCGGCGCCGCTGTCAAGAAGGGCGATGTCGTCAAGTGCGTAGTGGTGAGGACTCGCAAGGAGACTCGGCGGGCGGACGGCAGTTACATCCGGTTTGACGAGAATGCGGCGGTGCTGATCAACGATCAGCTTCAACCGCGGGGAACGCGCATCTTTGGGCCGGTAGGCCGCGAGCTCCGCGACAAGCGGTTTATGAGGATCGTTTCGCTTGCGCCGGAGGTGTTGTGATGCGGCTGCGCAGTGGTGACAAGGTCAGGGTTCTTACCGGTAAGGACAGGGGTCGCGAGGGCGTCATCAGCATCTCCTTGCCGCGCAAAGGGAAGGTGATCGTGGAGGGTGTCAACGTTGTCAAGCGGCATACCAAGCCGCGCGACAATTCGACTCCCGGGGGGATCATCGACAAGCTGATGCCGGTGGACGCGTCGAACGTGGCGATTATCTGCAAGAAGTGCGGTCCGACCAGGATTGGAGTGCGTGCCGACGAGTTCGGCAAGCGGCTCCGGGTCTGCAAGAAGTGTGGAGGTGATCTGTGAACACCCTCTCGCCGGAGAAGCCAAGGCTCAAGCTCAAGTACGAACAGGAGATCAAGGGGAGGTTGCTCGCCGAGCTTCAGGCCGGAAACGTCCACCAGGTGCCGGGCCTCGTCAAGATCGTCGTCAACATGGGCGTCGGCCGCGCAACCCAGCAGCAGTCGCTGTTGGAAGGCGCTCTTCGCGACCTGGAGACCATAACCGGCCAGAAGCCGATGGTACGCCGGGCGCGCAAGTCGATAGCCGCCTTCAAGCTGCGCGAGGGGATGCCGATTGGGGCGATGGTCACCCTGCGTGGTGACCGGATGTGGGAGTTCCTGGATCGGCTCATAGCGGTCGCAATTCCGAGAATCCGCGATTTTCGCGGCTTGAATCCGCGCTCTTTTGATGGTCATGGGAACTACACCTTTGGCGTCAATGAGCAGTTGATCTTTCCCGAGATCGACTACGACAAGATCGACGCGACCCGTGGCATGGATATAACCATCGTAACCAGCGCAACGACTGATGACGAGGGAAGAGCGTTGCTCGCTGCGTTTGGGTTTCCGTTTCGAAAGGAAGGGCTCTAGATGGCCACCAAGGCTTTGAGGGCAAAGCAGCAGCGGGTTCCCAAGTACCGCGTACGCGCCTACACCAGGTGCCAGCGGTGCGGCAGGCCGCACGCTGTCTATCGGAAGTTTGGTTTGTGTCGCATCTGCCTTAGGGTTATGGTCCATCAAGGCGAGGTGCCCGGCGTTACCAAGGCGAGCTGGTAGGAGGCTTACATGAGTATGACCGATCCTATTGCAGATATGCTTACCCGGCTTCGCAATGCGAGCAAGGTTCGTCACGACACCGTCACCATGCCCGGGTCCAAGATCAAGGAAGCTATCGCGGAGATCCTGAAGCAGGAGGGTTATATCGACGACTATCGAGTGATATCGGCGGATTCCCGGCCAGGCTCGGTGCTCGAGGTGAAGATGCGTTACGTTGGCGACCGGCGCAACCGGGCGGCGATCAACGGTATAAAGCGAGTCTCCAAGCCGGGGCTGCGGGTCTACACCCAGGCGGCATCGGTCCAGCGGGTGCTGGGAGGCATGGGCATCGCGGTTCTTTCCACTTCAAAGGGCCTCATGACCGACCGTGACGCGCGCAGGCAGGGCGTGGGCGGCGAGGTTATCTGCCATGTCTGGTAGAGGAGGTTCGAGTGTCGCGAATAGGTAAGCAGCCGGTTGCGGTGCCGGCGAACGTAAAGGTTGCGCTCGATGGGAGCACAATAAGCGTTGAAGGGCCGATGGGTGCGCTGAGCCGGGTGCTTCCCGGTGAGGTGACCGTGGTGTCGGATGATGGTGTTCTCAAGGTCGAGCGCAAGGATGACTCGAGGACGGCTCGGGCGATGCACGGGCTGTCGCGTACGCTGGTGGCCAACATGGTCACCGGGGTTACTGCAGGGTTCGCCAAAAGCCTGGAGATCGTCGGGGTTGGCTATCGGGCTCAGGCGAAGTCGCCGAGTCAGCTGGAGCTTTCGCTCGGGTTTTCGCATCAGGTTATCGTGGAGGCTCCGGCGGGCATCGGGTTTGAAACTCCCACCCCTACGCGCATCGTGGTCAAGGGGATCGACAAGGAGCTCGTGGGCCAGGTGGCCGCCAACATCAGGAAGATTCGCAAGCCGGAGCCGTACAAGGGCAAGGGCGTGCGGTACGAGGGCGAGCGGGTGCTCCGCAAGGTTGGAAAGGCCGGGAAGTAGGTCGTACATGGCATCGAAGCAGCAGAAGAGTGCGATCGCAAGGCGGCACTCCCGGGTGCGCACCAAGGTAGCGGGGACGGCGGCCAGGCCAAGGCTCGCGGTTTACCGCTCAAACAGGCATATGATCGCCCAGGTAATCGACGATTCAAGGGGTGTCACCGTGGCATCGGCGTCGACCATCGAGTCCGGGTCGAGGGGCGGTTTCACATCGAACCGCGAGGCGGCTGCGGGAGTCGGGCGCTTGGTGGCCGAGAGGGCAATCTCCGCCGGCGTTCGCCAGGTCGTTTTTGACCGCGGTGGTTTCCAGTATCACGGTCGGGTCGCGGCGCTTGCCGAGGCGGCCCGCGAGTCGGGATTGGAGTTTTAGTGGCCGAGAGCCAGTTCGAAGATCGTACCATCAAGGTCAACCGGGTTTCCAAGGTGGTAAAGGGAGGCCGGAGGTTTTCTTTCACGGCGCTTATGGTGGTCGGTGACCACGATGGGCGGGTGGGTATCGGCTATGGGAAGGCCAAGGAGGCGAGCATTGCCGTGCAGAAGGGGGTCGAGGAGGCCCGCCGCAAGGCGGTGAAGGTCCCGCTTGCCGGCACTACCATTACCCACCCGGTTATCGGAGAGGCCGGAGCAGGGCGCGTACTGTTGAAGCCGGCGGCTCCGGGAACCGGGGTTATCGCCGGCGGCGCGGCTCGGATCATTCTGGAGATGGCCGGGATCACCGACGTACTTGCAAAGTCGCTGGGCTCGTCTAACGGCATCAACGTTGCCCACGCCACCATGGATGGGCTTTCGAAGCTGATGAGCCCGGACGAGGTTGCGGTGGCGCGAGGAAAGTACCCGGATCAGGTGGCGCCGAAGGGGATGCTGGCGGCGTACCGCGAGCGCAGCCAGCAGAAGGAGTCTCACGGTGAGTAGCGCGTTGAGAATACGGCAGGTTCGCTCCCAGATCGGATCCAAACCGGTACACCGGGGGACGTTGCGTGCTCTTGGGCTCGGACGTATCGGTCGCGAGCGGGTCATGGCGGACTCTCCCTCGGTGCGCGGGATGATCGCCAGGGTCTCGCACCTTGTTGTGGTGGAGCCTGTTGATGTCGAGGAGGATGCATGATATATCTTCACGATCTGAAGCCGGCCGCGGGTGCCAAACACCCCAAGAAGCGGGTTGGACGGGGAATCGGCGGCAAGGGCGGAAAGACCGCGGGACGTGGTACCAAAGGCCAGGGGGCCCGCGATACCATCCCGGTAGGTTTTGAGGGTGGCCAGCTTCCCCTGACCCAGCGGATTCCAAAGTTGAAGGGGTTTGCCAACCCGTTCCGGGTGGAGTACTCGGTGGTCGGTCTTGATGATCTGGCCAAGTTCGTTGCCGCGGGTGCCACGGTAGTCGATGTCGATGCGTTGGTTGCTGCGGGAGTCGTGCGCAAGGGAACCTTTGTCAAAGTTCTTGCCAACGGGGAGCTCCCGGCCGCAGTGACGGTAAAGGCCCATCGATTTTCCAAGAGCGCTCGCGAGAGGATAGAATCCGTTGGCGGGACGGTGGAACAGATCGAGCTACCGTTCAAGGCGGGGCGCCCGGCGGCACGCGGGAATGCCTTGATGAACCGTTAATCGCGGCGTTCCGGAGAAGCTGTGTTAGAGAATTTTCTCAATGTGTTCCGTATAAAGGACCTTAGGAATAAGGTCCTTTTCACTTTGCTCATGGTCGGCGTCTACCAGCTGGGGTCGAATATTCCGGTGCCGGGGATCAGCTACTCCCAGATTCATCTGCTCATCCAGGAGTCCCAAGGGCAGGGAGTATTCGGGTTTTTGAACCTGTTTTCAGGCGGAGCGCTCTCCCGTGCCGCTCTGTTTGGCCTTGGCGTAATGCCGTACATCACCTCATCGATCATTATCCAGTTGCTTACGGGGGTCATTCCCAAGCTTTCCCAGTGGCGGGATCAAGGCGGTGCCGGAGAACGCAAGATCACCCAGACCACCAGGTATCTCACCATTGGTTTGGCTCTTCTTCAAGCTACCGGCCTAGTCTTCGTCTTTCATTCCGGGCTTGGGATCTTCCTTGCGAACGGGTCGTCGCTCGATTTGATCCCGCAGTTCACTATCGGTCGGGTGGCGTTCATCATCATCACGCTCACCGCCGGAACCGGCTTGGTGATGTGGATGGGTGAGCTGATCACCGAGCGGGGGATCGGGCAGGGGATGTCTATCTTGATCTTTGCCAACGTGGTCTCGTCGATACCTACTGGTGGGCGGCTGATCTTTGATCAAGCTGGGACGGCCAAGTTTGTTGTGATAGTGCTGGTGGTCGTGGCGCTTTTGGTGGCGATCGTCTTTGTCGAACAGGGACAGCGGCGGATCCCGGTGGTTTTTGCCCGGCGGGTGGTGGGCCGGCGGATGTACGAGGGTGGGAACACCTATATTCCGCTCAAGGTCAATCAGGCTGGCGTGATCCCAATCATCTTTGCTTCTTCGATCCTTTACTTCCCGGTGCTGCTCTCCAACATCATTCCATGGACGCCGTTGCGAACCTTCGTCAACGATCACCTTCTGAACGCGACCAGCGGCTTCTACATCGTTAGCTACGCTCTCCTGATAATCGTTTTCACCTTTTTCTACGTCACCGTCGCCTTCGATCCCTACCAGCAGTCGGAGGTGATCAGGAAGCAGAACGGTTACATTCCCACGGTGCGCCCGGGACCGCCTACGCAGCGGTACCTTACCCAGATCCTTAACCGGATAACGTTGCCGGGCGCGCTGTTTTTGGCGGCGGTGGCGGTAATTCCATCGATCCTGCTCGCCGCGTGGCACATCACCTCGTATCCGTACGCGGGGACCACAATCCTGATCGCGGTAGGGGTGGCGCTGGAGACGGTGAAGCAGGTGAACTCCCAGCTGACGATGAGGAACTACCGGGGATTTTTGAAGTAGATGGAGTTGCCGCATCCAATTCGGCTGGCGATGCTCGGCAGGCAGGGGGCTGGGAAGGGCACGCAGTGCGTTCGCTTGTCCCATTACTTCGCCATTCCCCACATCTCAACCGGGGATATGCTCAGAGCGGCGGTTCGCGCCAACTCCCCGTTCGGCCAGAAGGCCAGCGAGTTCATGGAGCGCGGTGAGCTGGTTAGCGATGACGTCATCACCGGTGTGGTTTCGGAGCGGCTGGCCGAGAGCGATGCCCGGGCTCGCGGCTTTGTCCTTGACGGTTACCCGCGTACGGTCGTGCAGGCGGCGGCGCTCCAGGAGATTCTCGCGCCGGCCGGGCTTTTTGCGGTCGTCGATCTTGACGTGCCGCTCGACATCGTCAAGGCGAGGCTTTCGTCGCGCCGGGTCTGCAGCGTCTGCGGTGCCAACTACTCCTCCGAAGTGCCCACGCAGATGGAGGGGATCTGCGACGTCTGCGGTGGCGAGGTGGTGCAACGCCCCGACGATACCGAGGAGGCGATCTCGCGCCGGCTTGCGCTCTACGAGGAGATGACCCGCCCACTGGAAGATTACTACCGGGAGCTTGGTTTACTGGAGGTGATCGATGGCACCGGAGCCCTCGACGCAGTGACGGATCGGATCCTTTTGGCGCTGCGATCTAGGGGCATGGAAGGACGGGTGTTTCGTGGTTAGGACTCCCAAAGAGCTTGAGTCGATGCGCAAGGCCGGCAAGGTGGTGGCGGCGATACTTGCGGAGACTCGAGAAGCGGTACGCCCGGGTGTGACCACCCTCGATCTCGACCGGGTGGCTCGAGAGGTGATCTTGCGGTTCGGAGCTCGCTCGAACTTCCTTGGTTACAACGGATTTCCGGCGGTGATCTGCACCTCGAAGAACAGCACCATCGTCCATGGCATCCCCGGCGATGCCGTTCGGCTCGAGGAGGGGGACCTAATCTCTATCGATGCCGGCGCCATAGTCGAGGGTTACCACGGCGACGCGGCGATAACAGTCGGTGTCGGCACGATCTCCAAGGCAGCCGCGCGGCTGGTTCAGGTCACCGAGGAGTCACTCTACGCCGGCATCGACCAGATGGTGGCGGGAAATCATCTCCACGAGATTGGCAGGGCGGTCGAGGCCGTGGCCAAGCGGGCTGGGCTCGGGGTTATCCGCGACTATGTCGGTCACGGCATCGGTACCGAGATGCACGAGCCGCCCAACGTTCCCAACTTTTGGCCGGGACGCCCAGGGCCCGTGCTCCGGGTCAACGAGGTCTACGCGGTTGAGCCGATGCTGACCCTGGGGGGCGAGGAGACGGCTGTCCTCTCTGACGGGTGGAGCGTCGTAACCGCCGATGGAACTTGGGCTGCGCACTTTGAGCACACGATTGCGATTACGGAGGACGGCCCTGAGATCTTTACCAAGTAGGGAGCGCGAACTGCCTGGCCAGCTATACTGCTATGGCAGCCTATCGTGCCTTAATATGACCTCTGCGCGCTTTGATGACGGAGACGGCTTTGTGGGAGGGTCGAGTGGTGCAGATCTCATTAGGAGGAACAACTGGCAAAGGGTAAGGAGGACACCATTGTCCTCGAGGGTACGGTTGTCGAACCGTTGCCGAACGCGATGTTTCGGGTGGAGTTGGAGAATGGGCTCAAAGTGTTGGCTCACAGCTCCGGAAAGATGCGGATGCACCGCATCCGGATCCTCCCGGGCGACAAGGTTCAGGTTGAGTTCACCCCGTACGATCTGACGCGTGGTCGGATCACCTACCGGTACAAGTAAGCGCTGGGTTGTCCGGCGGCATTGGAGAGGCTAAGGAGCGATCATGAAGGTGAGACCGAGCGTCAAACCGATCTGCGAGAAGTGTAAGGTCATCCGCAGGGAGAGACGGGTTTTGGTCATCTGCGAGAACCCTCGGCACAAGCAGAGGCAGGGGTAGCCATGGCTCGTATTGCAGGAGTAGACATTCCCCGCGAGAAGCGGGTAGAGGTCGCCCTCACCTATATTTTCGGGATCGGCGCGACTAAGGCCAAGGAGATCGTTGAGGCCAGCGGCGTCAATCCGGACACCCGGGTTCGCGACCTCACCGACGACGAGATACTCAGGCTCCGGTCCTACATCGACCAGAACCTCAAGGTCGAGGGAGACCTCCGGCGGGAGATCGACCAGAACATCAAACGCAAAGTCCAGATCGGCTGCTACGTTGGCGTTCGTCACCGGAGGGGTCTTCCGGTCCGTGGCCAGCGTACGCACACCAATGCCCGGACCCGCAAGGGGCCGCGGAAGACGGTCGCCGGCAAGAAAAAGGTAAAGCGCTAGTCACGCCGCTCGTTGCGGTGCTGGTCGGAAGGAGAACATGGCCAAGCCACGGCCGGGGGGCAGAAGACCCCGGAAAAGAGAGAGAAAGAATATTGCAAGGGGAGTGGCGCATATCCACTCTTCTTTCAACAACACCATCGTGACCATTACTGATGCCTCCGGCAACGTGATCGCCTGGGCATCTTCCGGGAACGTTGGGTTCAAGGGATCGCGGAAATCCACTCCATTCGCCGCCCAGGTGGCCGGCGAGACGTGCGCCCGCCGGGCTATGGAGCACGGGGTTCGCGAGGTGGATGTTGAGCTCAAGGGCCCGGGCTCGGGCCGGGAAACCGCGCACAAGGCGCTCTCCACCGCCGGCATCGAGATCAGGTCGGTGAGGGACGTTACGCCAATCCCGCACAACGGATGCCGTCCAAAGAAGAGGAGGAGGGTCTAGTGGCGCGCTACACCGGTCCGGTATGCAGGTTATGCAGGCGCGAGCGGACCAAGCTGTTTCTCAAGGGTCCAAAGTGCATGAGCGCAAAGTGTCCAATTACGATCGGGCGCTTTCCTCCGGGCGAGCACGGGCGTGATCGCCAGCGGCAGCCTTCGGAGTACTCGCAGCAGCTTAGGGAGAAGCAGAAGGCGCGGCGGACCTACGGCGTGCTTGGCAAGCAGTTTTCTCGGACTTACCGGGTGGCAGCTCGGCAACAGGGCCTGACCGGCGAGAGGCTCCTTCAGCTGCTCGAGCTGAGGCTCGATAACGTGGTCTACCGCGCCGGAATAGGCGCTTCGCGGGCGCAAGCTAGGCAACTGGTCAAGCACGGCCATCTCCTCGTAGATGGCAAGCGCGTCGACATTCCCAGCTTCACGGTCAAGCCGGGCAGCACGGTATCGCTCAAGCCGTCATCGCGGGATCTCGCCATCGTCGAGTTCAACCGCGAGGTCGTGAACCACGAGGTTCCGGCTTGGCTGGAGCGCGTCGAGGGTGGCTCTGGAGTCCGTGTCCTCAACCCGCCGTTGCGGGAGCAGATCGATACCGAAGTTCGGGAACAGCTGATCGTCGAGCTGTATTCGAAGTAGCCGGGCGGCGAGCCCAGAAAAAGAAAAAAGGATCTAGGGATGCTTATCATTCAAAGGCCAAAAGTCGAGATTTTGGAGGAGGAGTCGGGCAGCCGGCAGCGTTTCTCCATCGGACCTCTCGAGCCCGGTTTTGGCCACTCGGTCGGGAATGCGCTCCGAAGGGTGCTGATCTCGTCGGTTCCCGGAGCGGCTATCAGCCAGGTGAGGTTTGACGACGCCTTGCACGAGTTTTCGACAATCCCTGGGGTGAAGGAGGACGTTATCGACATCATCCTCAACCTCAAGGACATTGTGCTCAGGTCGTACTCCAGCGAGCCGGTAACGATCCGGCTGGACGTCCGCGGACCCGCGGTGGTACGCGCCGGCGACTTCATGCTCTCTTCTGACGTAGAGATCATCAACCCCGAGCTGCAGATCGCTTCGCTCTCGGAGCAGGGCAGGTTAGCCGTTGACGCTGTCGTCGAGCAGGGCCGTGGCTACGTCTCCGCCGAGAAGAACAAGCGGACCAACACTATCGGGATCATCCCGATCGACGCAATATTTTCGCCGGTAAGAACCGTGAGTTACACGGTGACGCCGGTGCGCGTTGGCCAGGCGACCGACTTCGACGAGATCATCTTTGACGTCGAGACCGATGGATCGGTGTCGCCGCGGGATGCCCTGGCTTCTGCTGCGGGAACGCTTACCGGACTCTTTCAGCTCGTCTCCGAGCTGGCTACCGATGTTCCCCAGCTGGTGATGGCCGATGAGGAGGGCATTGAGGAGCGTTCTCCTGACTTCGACCTTCCGATCGAGGAACTCGACCTTACCGAGCGCCCCCGCAACTGCTTGAAGCGGGCGCAGATCAACAGCATCGGCGACCTCATTGAGCGGACGCCGGATGATCTGCTGTCGATCACCAACTTTGGGCAGAAGTCGCTTGACGAGGTGGCTGAGAAGCTGGCAAAGAGGGGCCTGTTCTTGAGGAGTAAAGACTGATGGTATCCGGACGTCCGAAGCAGGGGAAGCGCCTAGGAAAGGACGCATCTCACCAGCGCGCGATGCTGGCGAATCTGGCGGCTTCGCTGATCGCAGCGGAGTCGATTACGACTACCGACGCCAAGGCTAGGGCGCTCCGCCCAGTCGTCGAGAAGCTGGTGACCAAGGCGAAGAAGGGCGACCTTCATAACAAGCGGCAGGTGATCTCCTTCCTCCGGGACGAGGACGCCACCTTCAAGCTTTTCAACGATGTCGGACCGCGGTATCAGAACCGGCAGGGCGGCTACACCAGAATCCTCAAGCAGGGGCCGCGCCACGGTGACGGGGCCCCCATGGTGGTCATCGAGCTGGTCTAGCCGGGCTATGGCCTCCGCGCTGGTGGTTAGCTACGACGGGAGTGCGTTTCACGGAGTTGCGCGCCAGCCAGGGTTGCGTACGGTTGCCGGACGGATCGAGGAGGCGCTTTCGATCATCGGCCAGCGGCCAATTCAGCTGGCCGTGGCCGGAAGGACCGACGCCGGCGTCCACGCCAGGGCTCAGGTTTTCAGCTGCGCGGAGGAGATCGACCCTACGGTTGCCGGCCGTATTGGAAAACTTTCCGGTGGCGGGTTGGCGGTCCGTTCGATTGTTCCGGTGGAGGATGGGTTTCACGCCCGGTTCTCCGCTCGCTTCCGGCAGTACGTCTACCGGATCAGGCTCGCGGTCGACGATCCCGGATACGCCGGGCGGGCTTGGCTTGCCGGTCCCGGGATCGACGCCGAGCTGCTCGGTGCGGCGCTTTCGGCCGCAACGGGTCAACGAGACTTCTCGGCGCTTTGCAAGGCGCGTTCCGCTGGCGGGTTTCAGCGGCATCTTCTCGCCAGCGAGGTGGTCGTCTCTTCCGGGTTCGTAGACGTGATCGTCGTCGGCGTCTCCTTCTGCCAGCAGCTGGTGCGGCGGCTGGTCGGAAACGCGGTTGCGGTTGCGACCGGACGGCTCGGCCTCGCCGAGTTCGAAGGCGCGCTCGGTGCGTTCGATCGGGCGCGGTTGGCTACGGTTGCGCCGGCTGGAGGCCTGTATCTGTGGCGGGTTGGTTACGGCGACAATTGGCAATGGGTCTTTGACTCATACCGGAAAGCCGGTTTCGAGGCGGAGTGGGTCGGCTTCCAGCCGGACGAGCTTGGCCTCGGTATAGAATGTTACCCTTGTGTCGGGTAGTGACCGATTGATCTGAGGATTTCAAGCGATGAAGACGTATGTACCTAAAGGAACGGATCTGGCGAGGGAGTGGTTCGTCGTCGACGCCGCCGATCTAGTCGTTGGGCGGGTTGCCACCGAGGTCGCCCGGATCCTGCGCGGGAAGCACAAGCCGATCTTTACCCCGAACCTCGACTGCGGCGATCACGTCATCGTGGTCAATGCGGCAAAGGCCGTTCTGTCGGCTTCGAAGGCGGACTCCAAGGTCTACTACCGGCACTCGGGCTATCCGGGTGGGCTTCGGAAGATTGGGTTTCAGGACGTCATGGAGCGCCGTCCGGAGCGAGCGGTAGAGCTGGCGGTCAAGGGGATGCTTCCCAAGGGGAGGCTCGGTAGGCAGATGTACCGGAAGCTGAAGGTCTACGCGGGTCCAGAGCATCCGCACGAGGCGCAGATGCCGAGGCCGCTTGATCTGCGCGGCAAGCGTTCAGAGACCGGCAGCGCAAGCTGATTTGATCTAGGAGATTTGATGGCATCAACAGTGAAGCAGTCAACCGGCCGCCGCAAGCGCGCGGTTGCGCGGGTTCGCCTCGTTCCCGGAAACGGTACCGTCGTTGTTAACGGTCACGAACTCGCGAAGTACGTGCCTTCGATGTCGCTGAGGGCGTTTGCTACAGAGCCGCTACGCACCGCCGATGTGGAGCAGGTTTATGACGTCTTCGCCAACATCGACGGCGGGGGTTCCAGTGGGCAGGCTGGCGCATTGAGGATGGCACTCGCTCGCGCCATAATCGCGTTGCAGCCGGATTTGCGGCCGGTATTGAAGGGGGCTGGCATGCTCACCCGCGACGCCCGCGAGAAAGAGTCCAAGAAGTACGGTTTGAAGAAGGCTCGCAAGGCTCCCCAGTACTCCAAGCGGTAATGCTCCGCTTCGGTACCGATGGCATCCGTGGCCGAGCCAACCAGGAGCTCACCATGGATGTGTGCTACTGGCTTGGTGTGGCGGTTGCGGAGGAGATCGAGTGCGACCGGGTAGCCATCGGCCGGGATACCCGAGAATCGGGGTTTTGGCTGGCCCAAGCCGTTGGTCTTGGTCTTGCGGCCTGCGGCGTCGACGTAATCGACTGCGGAGTCATGCCGACCGGGGCTCTCAGCTGGGTGGCTAGAAAAGTCGAGGCTCCGACGGTTGTGGTCTCCGCCTCGCACAATCCGTACTACGACAACGGGATCAAGGTCTTTACCGCATCGGGGGGAAAGCTTTCGGATCGGCTGGAGCGGCAGATCGAGGCGACGTTAAACGCTCTCATCTCGGGCCGGGAGAAGCTTTACGGGAAGTTGGGCGGCTATGAGGCCCGCAACTTCAGCAGCGGCTACATCGAGTGGCTGCTATCGCTGCGAGGCAAACTGGAACGGCCCCTGCGCGTCGCTTATGACGCAGCCAATGGAGCCGCCTTTGGCCTTGCCGGCCGGCTCGTCGAGGCGCTTGGCGCCGAGGTGGCGCTTGCCATCGGCAGTAATCCGGACGGCCACAATATTAACGATGGCGTCGGTGCGCTGCACCCGGAGAAGCTTGTCGACGCGGTTGGGCCGTGCGGCGCCGACGTTGGACTTGCTTTTGATGGCGACGCTGACCGGTTGATCGCGGTGTCTCCCGGCGGACGGGTCGCAGACGGGGACGACATCATGGCGCTGATCGCACTCGATTTGAACCGGCGGGGATCGCTTGCCGGCCCGGGGATCGTGGTGACGGTGATGTCCAATCTCGGCCTGGAACGGGCGATGAAGCGGCATGGGTTTCAGGTGGCGCGTACCCAGGTGGGGGATCGCCAGGTCGCCGTGGGTCTCGAAGAGACCGGATTCGGCCTCGGTGGCGAACAGAGTGGACATATCATCGTTCCGAGCTTCAGCCCAACCGGAGATGGCCTGCTTACGGCGCTTCTTCTTCTGCACATAATCGCGTCGAGCGGAGAGGGGTTCGACGCCCTGCTCGACCAGCTGGATCCCAAGTTCCCCCAAATTCACCGGCAGGTGCGGACAGGGAGTAGCGCAAGGGTCGCTGCGGCGCCGGAGGTCGCTTCGGCCATTGCAGAGGTAGAGGCGGGCTTTGGCGGCCAGGGGAGGGTAGTTCTCCGGGCGAGCGGGACCGAGCCGTTGGTTAGAATCATGGTGGAGGCGCGGTCGCTGGCGGAAGCCGAAGCCGCGGCCGAGCGCCTGGTTGGCGCCGTCTTGGAGGCGACCGGAAGCATCTAGCCGTATAAGGAGGTCGCATGTGTGGCATCGTCGGTGGCGTTGGCCCGTCGATCTTGGCGGCAGAGGTCTTTGAAGGCCTGAAGCGGCTTGAGTACCGCGGGTACGATTCAGCGGGCCTGGCACTTATCGGAACGGGTGGCGTCGAGGTGATCCGGACCGCTTGCGGGCGGCACTCGCTAGACGACTTGAAGGGCCGCATCGACGAGCTGACACCGGGGGCAAGCCTGGTCATCGGGCATACCAGGTGGGCTACCCATGGCGCTCCGACGCTGGAGAACGCTCACCCGCATACGGACTGCACCGGTCGGGTGGTTCTGGTCCATAACGGCATCGTCGACAACTTCCGGGAGTTGAGGGCGGAGGTTGTCTCGCACGGTCACGAACTCAAGTCGGCAACCGACTCCGAAGTGATCGCCCACCTCATCGAGGAGGAGCTGGCGGCGGGGATGGAGCCAGCCGCGGCGCTCGGTTCCGTCTTCTCGCGGCTCTCGGGACACATGGCGCTTGTGGCCGCCTTTGCCCAGTTCCCTGGGTCGATCTTTGGCATCAGGCGGACTTCGCCGTTACTGGTGGCCGAGGGCGATGGACGATCGTTTTTTGCTTCCGACGCCCCCGCGATTCTTGACGTTGCCACTTCCTTCTACGAGATGCCCGAGGAGAGGGTGATTGCGATCGGGAAATTGGCTAATGGGGCGGCTGGGGTCTCCACTCTCACTCCGCTCGCGATCGACTGGGCCTCTCAGGACGTTGAGCTCGTTGGCCACCAGAGCTTCTACGAGATGGAACTCTCCCAGGAGGCGGGGGCCTTCCTTGACACCGTGTCTTCGCTGATCGACGAGGGTGGCGGAGCGGTGGTGGACGAGCTGAAGGTGGATCCGTACGAACTCAAGCGGCTTCGCAAAGTAACCGTCGTTGGCTGCGGCACCAGCTATCACGCTGGATTGGTCGGCAGGTTCCTGATCGAGCACTTCGCCAAGGTCCCGGTCGAGGTGGACGTCGCCTCCGAGTACCGCTATCGGGACCCGATTCTTGACGACGACGCCCTCGTGGTAGGGGTCTCCCAGTCTGGAGAGTCGCTCGATACCATAACCGCCGTCAAGGGGGCGGCAGCTGCCGGTGCGAGAACCCTTGCGGTCACCAACGTGATCGGTTCACAGCTGAGCCGGCTTTCGGACACCGTGCTCTACACTCGGGCCGGACCCGAAGTCTCGGTCGCCTCGACCAAGACCCACCTCTCCCAGATTGGCGCGCTGGCGCTTTTTGCCATCTACCTTGGCGAGCTCAAGGGTCACATTTACCCGGAGGAGGCGCGCGAGGCGCGCAACTCACTGAGGAAGGTGGCTGCTGCCATCGAAGTGGCGCTGGAGAGGAAGAGAGGCTACGAGGAGAAGCTTGCCCCCTTCGTCGGCACCGACCGCTTCTTCTTCATCGGACGGAATTTGCAGTACCCGGTGGCCCTCGAGGGCGCGCTCAAGCTGAAGGAACTCTCCTACCTCGCTGCGGAGGCTTATCCTGCCGGCGAGCTGAAGCACGGCCCGATCGCCATGCTTGATTCCGAAGCCGTGGTGGTGGCGCTGGTTCCCAGGGACCGGCTGCGCGAAAAAGTGCTTGCCAACATCGAGGAGGTGAGAGCCAGGGGAGCTCGGGTCATCGTGGTGGCCTTCGACGGTGACGACGAGGCGGCGACGCTCGCCGAGGCTGCCCTATTCGTCCCCGAGGTTAGGCCGATCTGGTCCCCGCTGGTCACCGTCGTCCCGCTTCAAGTTATGGCGGGCGCGGTGGCACGTTCCCGGGGATTGAACCTTGACCGGCCTCGAAACTTGGCAAAAACGGTCACGGTCGAGTAGCTGGAGCTTACGCGAGCGCCTTTTGCAAGAGCCGCTCCAGGGTGGCGGCCGATGCCCTCCTGGAGTAGTGTTTTGCGATTATCTCCGGCGTCTCGCCGGGGGGAGGCACTGGATCGGCCATGGCGGCGGCCAACATCGCCGGGTTCTGCGGGTCGACTTCTACCGCGCCCAGCGGGAGGAGTTCGGCCAAACCGCCGAGCGAGCTGATGAGGGTTGGCGTCCCGGTTGCCAGCGCCTCCAGCGGCACCAGTCCAAACCCCTCTGCCGCTATCGAGGGCGCAAGAACCGCCCTTGAGCTTCGTATCGCTGCGGCGAGTTCGGCGGGTTGGTGAAAGCGCGGTATCAGCCGTGCCCGCGGGTGTGCCTTGATGGCGGCAAGGAGTGCGGCATGTTCCGCGGTTGGGGTGCTCCAAGGGGAGATGTTCTCGACGAATGTGACGGTAGTCGAGTCTGCTATTTCCAGCGCGGCCAGCACCTCTTCCACCCCCTTCTTTCGGAGCGTCCGATTCGGAAAAAGCAGGTGGTTTCCCCGACTCTCGTTGCCGGATACCCGGAACGCCGGATCGATGAAGGGCCGGACCGTTGCAACCTGAAGCCCCAAGATCTGGCTGGCGTGGCCGGCGAGGAAATTGGAGACCGCGGCCAGCACCGACCCATTCTTCCTCGACGGGCTGGTGGTGTCCCACGCCTCACTGGTGTTGTGGAGCACGGTAACCGTCGGCAAGGAGAGCCGGGCTGCCGGCTGGAGGCGGTTGTTGGTCACCAGCACGTCCAGGCCGGTTGCCTCCCGGCGCAGGGAGTCGAGGGTTACGGTACGGGTGGCAACGAAAGGGTCGGAGGCGGGTACGAAGGAGAGCAACCGGACGTCGTGGGCTTTGGCAAGCTCGCGTCCCCACCCGACCACCAGCTTCTCCAGCCCGCCGGCGCTCGCGGAAAGCGGGGCGAGTTCGGTTCCGAGCAGGCCGATTCGGAGACTGTGACCTGGCACGGCTCCAGCCTAGTGCCTGAAGCCCCGGGGAATCCTACTCCTTGCCGAAGCTGCGTTGTCCGAAATTCGATATGACATCGCCGCGTGGGGCGTGCGCGGGGCGGTACAGAGCTTCCTTGCACGATGTCCGGGTGTGGCGGAAAGTCTCGTCATGCCCGCGCAGCGGGAGTAGACTACCGGCGCTGGCGCTGGCCTTCGAACGGGACTTATGGGCCAAGGCACGCGAGGTTCAGATGCGGCCCCTCGTTGTAGTGAGATGGGCGGGGCAGTTTCAGTTTAGAATCTCAAATGCATCAGTAATAAGAGTGGGAGAGTACGCATTCTTTATCGTGCAACCAGCTATCTGTTCAAGAGTTTCTTAAGAAATGCCAGCAGCCCGAGATCCAGCGGCTGAGTTTGACGGCAAGCCAGAACGCAATCCGCGAGCGCAGGAGAGTGCCGAGAAGCGGATATTCCATGCTGCTGTTGACCTCTTTGCGGCTCGTGGGTTTGCCGCTACCGGAATTCGCCAGATAGCCGAGGTCGTTGGCGTCACCACGGCAACTTTGTACTACTACGCGCGCACAAAGGACGACTTGCTGCTGGCGATCATGCAATCGGGCCTTTCGGAGCTCCTGGACGAGGCCCGGGCGGCGGTTGGCAAGGCGGTTGATCCCGGCGAAAGGGTTCGGAACCTTGTCGGCGTCCACGTACGTTTTGGCGCCTTGAACCCTAGCCGGGCAAAAGTCATCGATAACGAATTCCAGTGGTTGGAGGGGAGCTATCGCGCGGCGATCGTAGCGTTGCGTGACGATTACGAGGCACTGTGGAGCGTTGCGATCGAAGACGGCATCTCCAGCCGGATCTTCTGGCCGCGAACTCCCGCTTTTGCTCGGCTCGCGTTGCTGGAGATGTGCAATGGCGTCGCCCACTGGTATCGCCGTGACGGGTCAACTTCGATAGCCGAAATTGTCGCGGCCTACCAAGAGATGGCGCTCGCGATCCTCACCCCCTCATCTAACTATCCCTTATCGCCGTAGTCCGGAGATGTCGACGATGGATCCGTCGCTTCAATTGCTTGACAGGTTATCGATCGAACGATAGATTTGTTTGTGGCGGCAGTCAAGGTCGCCACAGTTCGTTACCAGTGGCGGATGAGGGGGGGTCATATGTCGAATGCTCAAGACCAGGCGAAGCGTACGGACTACAAGGTGCATCGGTTGCGTCCAAACAGCATCGGGGTGCTGGGTGTCATGTTTCTTCTCATCGGCGCAACCTCTCCGCTGCTCGCAATCCTCGGGAACGTTCCCATTGAAGTATCGGCTGGCAACGGGATCTACGCGCCGGGCGGCTACCTCGTGTGGATCGTGGGTCTTTTGGTTTTTGTTGTGGGTTACGCCGCAATCGCTCGGCGGATGGTCTCAACCGGTGGGTTTTACAGCTATATCAGCCACGGTCTTGGGCGACCGGCGGGCCTGGCCGCAGGCTGGTCGGCGCTTGCTGCGTACGCGATCGGCGAAGCCGGCCTATTTGGCGGGCTCGGGTACTTCGCCGCAAACACCTTCGCGGTCGAACTCGGTATCCATCTATCGTGGGTGGTCTATGGAGCGGTGGCGTTGGCCATCGTTGCCTTTTTGAGTTACCGCGATATCCGGCTGAGCACTAAGGTGCTTGGCGTTTTGGGCGTAGTTGAGGTACTCGTCCTTCTCCTGGTGGATGTAGTTGTGCTTGCGCATGGGGGTGCGAACGGTTTAACCGTTGCTCCCCTCAACCCGGTGAAGGCGTTCTCCGGTCCCTCGCCTACGATCGGCCTTATGTTTGCCTTTCTGTCGTGGGTCGGATTCGAGATGGTTCCGAACTACGCGGAGGAGACCTCCAACCCGGCGCGAAATACCGGCCGGGGCCTCTACCTGGGGGTGATAGGCCTGGGAGTTCTTTTCATTCTTAGCGCCTGGGCCGGAATCATCGGCAACGGTGTCAACCACGCCGTCGCGCTTGCAACCTCGAACCCGGTTAACTTCTACTTCACCATGACAACCCGTTTCGTGGGCTCTTGGGCCACCACTCTCATGGAGTGGCTCATTGTTACCAGCACCTTCGCAGCCTGCCTCGTCTGGCACCAAACCACCTCGCGATACTATTACGTACTCGGGCGCGAGGGGGTGGGGCAGCCGCTTGGGAGAACACATGATCGGCACAAGTCACCCCATGTTGCGGTCCTCTTCCAAACGGGTATCGTCGCCGCGTGGGGAGTTCTCTTTATCATCTTCTACTACGCCGACAAGTCTGCCCGGAGCTACGCAGGCAACTTTGCAACGGCTCCGTACGCTGAACTCTTTGCTTGGCTGCTGGTAGCCACCACTCTTTTCATCCTTGCCAACGAGTTTCTTTGCTCAGTGGCCATTATCGTGTACTTCCGCCGTGGACAACAGATTGGGTTGCGCAGCTGGTTCCAGACGTTGGTCGCCCCGGCACTCGCGACAATCTTGCTCGGTATCATGCTGGTCGTTGCCGTGACCCATGTTGGCACGTTGGGTGGCAATGTCAGCTTTGTGAAGGCAATACCGGCTGTCTGCATCGCTTGGATTCTGGTGGGCCTAGGCTTGGCCTTCTGGCTGCGAGCTCGAAGGCCGGATACCTACGATCGGCTGGGTAGCCTCGTCGAACGCCTCGACGTCCGCGAGTCTTTGAGTGCGCCCGTTGCCCCAGCGGACAAAGTTGCGCCCGAGGCACCGCTGGCAATAGAGGTTGAGCCGGTACCCGAGGAAGGACTCTAGTGAGCCCAGCCATCTCCCCACCGACTACGTCCCTGCTCCTTCACGAACGGGCTGGCCGGGTTCCAGATGCAATCTTTTTACGAACGAGAGCCGGGGATGTCACCTATGGTCAAGCCAGTGAGGTAGTTCACAGGGTGGCGAATGGCTTGATTCGCAGAGGGGTAATACCCGGGAGCCCGGTAGCACTCTTCATGCGCAACAGCGCCGACCATATCGTGTGCTCATTTGCCGTGGCTGAATCGGGCGGTGTTGCCGTGCCCCTCAATCCGCTCTTGCGTTCTGCCTCTCTGGTATACCCCTTGGTCTTGACCGCGGCCACCACGGTTATTGTCGATGAAGCTCTGCTCGGATCGCTGCTAGAAGTGGCAGCGTCGCTTCCAGATGTCCATCTGGTCGTGGTGTGTGGCCACCTTCCCGACTCCATCCCAGTTGCTGCCGCGCTCACTACGCTCGAGGCTCTTGCCGCCGATGATTCCGGACCGCCACCGCCTGCTGTGGCCTCCAACGACCTGGATGCGGCGATGATGCTCTTCACCTCCGGGACATCGGGCCCGTCCAAAGCGTGTGTGCTCTCTCATCGCTACCTGCTCAGGCAGGGTCAATGGCACGCCGAGCATCTAGATCTTGGCCCCCTGGACGTGCTGTACTGTCCGTTCCCGTTGTTCCACATAGATGCTGCCACTCTGACAGTCATTGCCGCTCTTACGGTTGGAGCCACCGCGGCCATTGGTGAGCGCTTCAGTACATCAAAATTCTGGGAAGAGGTCACAAGTTTTGACGCAACGGTTTTCAACTTTATGGGGGCGACACTGACAATGCTCTGGAAACAGCCCCGGGGGAAGTTTGATCGAGCTCATCGTGTGCGCCTCGCCTGGGGAGTTCCGATGCCAGAGTGGCACGAGGCGTTTTCCGAACGTTTTGGGATTCGGCTCTACGAAGTCTACGGACTCACCGATGCCGGGGTCGTAGCCTACGATCCATTGGGAGAGCCGCACCGTCCGGGAGCCTGCGGGAGGGTCATCGACGAATACGAGGTGGCGGTCGCCGATGAGCATGGTGACCTTCTTCCCGTTGGGCAAGAGGGTGAAATCCTTATACGCCCCAGGGAACGGGGAACGATTATGGATGGGTACTACTCGATGCCGAACGAGACCTTACAGGCCTTCTCCGGGCTATGGTTTCACACGGGGGACCTTGGCAAGCTAGACGCTGAGGGGTATCTGTACTTCCTTGGCCGCAACAAAGACATGATTCGCCGCCGCGGCGAGAATATTTCGGCATTTGAGGTAGAAGAGTCGATTATCGCGCACCCCGAGGTGCTTGAGGTCGCTGCTTTTGGAGTGCCGAGCGAGTTGAGCGAGGACGAGATCATGGCTTGCGTTGTCAAGAGGCCTGGTTCGCCGCTAACCTACGACGAGCTGATCGGATTTTGCGAAAAGTCCAGCCCGCGGCACATGATTCCCCGGTTTGTCGAGTTTGTCCATGAGCTGCCCAAGACTCCTACCCTCAAGGTCGAGAAGTTCAAGCTTCGGGAGAGGGGGGTTACCGCCAATACCTTCGATCGGGAGGCAGTCCGGAGCCTTGTTGTACGCGAGGGAAGCCGGCGATGACACTATCCGGGGTGTCATCGCTCGACGAACCTGTTGATTATCGCTTGGATGGCGCAGTAGCGTCTATTACCCTCAACCGCCCGTCGCGACTGAACGCGATCAGCCACGAGCTCGCGGTGGATCTGGTAGCGGCGCTTGATCTCGCGGCGCGCGACCAAGCTCGCGTAGTTCTTTTGACCGGTATCGGGAAGGCATTCTGCGCCGGGCACGACCTCAAGATCGACGGAGGCCACCAAGACGGAACGGCGGGCTATGCCGATCGCCTACAGGATGTCACCAGGCGAATTAGATCGATGCCGGCTATCGTGATCGCGGCTGTGCACGGCTACGTCCTGGGCGGAGGCTTCGAGTTTGCACTCACCTCTGACCTGGTTATTGCGGCTCAAGATGCGGTCTTTGGTTTTCCGGAGGTGGGCGTGGGTCTAAGTGTTACGGGAGGTGTAACCAAGCTGCTTACCTATTACGTGGGGCCCCTGAGGGCTAAGCAGCTCCTCATTACTGGCGAGAGGCTGACCGCCGACCAAGCCAAGACGTTGGGGCTGGTCAACTGGGTAGTAGAACGCGACGAGTTGATGAGCCGGGCAGCCAGCCTTGCAGAGGTGCTTCTGGGCCAACCTTCGCTCAGCATGACCCTGGCCAAACAGGCAGTTGACGCGGGACTTGACAACAGCCTTGAGTCCCAACTGGAGATGGAGACCTACCATCTATCGATGGCGGAGCAGTCGCCAGAAGCGGCGCTTGGCCGAGCCGCGTTCCGCCTGCTGCATCCCTCGTGATCGGGGGTTTGGCCGGCATCCTTGATAACCTATCAAGTGGCTGGAGCGACGTCTGGCCGATCGCCCGACCGCCGGTAGTCGTGGCTGGAGACGTAGCGCTTGAGCGATCTCTTGTCTGATTGGGAGTCTTTGCGTGTGCTCGCCTCCGCTCCGTATAAGCCGCGGTTTCAGGATTGCGAGAGATGTTGGTCAAAGGCATGGTGGACTACCCCGGGTTTGCTGCACCCCTTCTTGAGAGGGACGGATGGCGTCATGGCAAGGGGTCGGCGCCGCGGATGGAATGGCATCGACTTCGGGTGGCAAAGCTGAGTGCTACCCGCGTAGACGGGAGTGATCTGGGTGAGATGTAGTTGCAGTTGCAAGTCCTTTCCGAACGACCGTGACTCGGGTGTAGTGGTTGGAGCCAGGCCGATTCGGACGAAATTATCAAATTGGGGTTCCACCGCGGATCTTCTTGGGTTATTCCGCCTTCGTTGAGGAAGATAAGGCATGCTGCTAGTCGGCGAGGGTCGCCTCCAGGACTCTTGCCTTTGAGAGATGCGGCCTGAGGGCGATGAGCGTGGTACCGGCTACCACCGCCCACAGCGCGACCAGCAAGAGGGTGAGCACGTGCGCGATGATGGCGGCAAACCCCGCCCCGGTCGTGGTCGCAACCTCCCAGGAGGCCGAGGTGAGCACGCCCAACGGGAAGGTGAAGCCCCACCAGCCCATGGTGAAGGGGTACTGCCCACGGCGCTTGTAGCTGATCGAGAGGATGCCGGCAACCGCCAACCACCATAGCCCGTAGGCGAAGAGGGTGATCGCGCCGATGAGCCCCGCTCCCACCAGCGCCGAGGTGGTTGCCGAAGGGTCGAGCTTGTGGAGATCGACGCCGAGCGCGAGTATCGAGGCGGCTCCGGTTCCAAGCGGTCCCAGGATCAGCCAGGTCGAGGTGGCGAGGTGAGGAGCGAAGAGGCGGTGGACGCTGAGGCGCAGGAAGATCACCGCTATCAACGAGAGGGCTAGCGGCACCGACATCGCCCAGAGGAAGTAGCCGGCCCAAATCAGGTTGACGGCCGCCCCGTGGGGAAGATGCGGAGCCAGCACCGCCACTTGGAAGGAGGCGACCTCGGCGGGCACAATCGGGAGGAGCCAGGTGGGGTCGAGCTCCTCCAGGGTGGCAATGTGGTGAGCGAAGAGGCGATAAGGGGCGTAGATTCCGCTTCCAATGGCGATCACGATGTTGGCAATAAGTACCCACATCATCACTTCGTTTGTCGAAGTTCCGAAGAGGTTGGGCTCTAGGTGGACGACGCCGTTGGCGGTGGAGGAGACCGCCATCGGGACGCAGCCGATGAACATCAGCCGGGCCTTGTTGTCCAGCAGCTCTCCAAGCTTTTCCGGGTGGACGGCGAACCAGGCACTGCCGCCGATCACCAGGGCGACGAGGATCGATGCGGTGAGAACCCAGAGAGCTTTCGCCACCGGGACCAGGGATGCCGAGAGATCCGGGAGCAGGACCGCGACGATGCCGGTTCCCATCACCACCGCGAAGTATTCGAAGCCGAATGATGGGAGCCGCCTGGTTGCCATCATCCCCCGGAGTTCCTGGTGCGCCATGGCTATAACCTCCTCGAGTTGCGCGTACGTTAGTTGTTATCTATTATGAACTAGAGGAATTGGGATTATGTCGATAGTTATAAAACTTTGATATATAATTAAGAAAATTATGATTACACCGGAACAGAGGAAAATCGATCCCAACTATCTGATCACGCTGGCCGTGGTCGCGGAGACCCGGAATTTGTCCGACGCCGCCCGCGAATTGGCGATCTCACAACCTGGGGTTTCTCAGCAATTGAAGCATCTTTCAGAGGCGGTTGGCCAGAGGTTGCACTCTCGCAGCGGCCACGGTGTCGATCTTTCAGTTGCCGGCCAGGATCTGGCGCGCCGCTCCCGGGAGATCTTGAGAGCCTATCGCGGAGTTCTCGACTATGTTGATTCCGTTTCAAAAGGTAATGACGGGATGCTTCTCTTGGCGGCCTCCAATACGGTCTCGGCGTATGTGCTCCCGCGGTGGCTGGTGCGGTACCGGCAGCGCTTTCCGGGCGTTGAGCTGAGGACCCGCTCGCTGAACTCTTCGGAGGTCGCCGACCTGGTTAGGAGCGGCGAGATCGAGGTCGGGGTGATCGAGTCCCCGTCGGAGAATCTTGCAAACGATCTGGTGGAGATCGGAGTGGGCGGTGATGAGCTGGTCTACGTGGTCCGCCCCGAGCTTCTTGGATCTCTTCCCAACCAGGTCTTGGGCTGGGGAGAGGTTTCGCGGCTTCCGCTGGTGCTCAGGGAGGCAGGATCGGGGGTAAGGCGGACTAGCGAGGAGGCGCTCGAGCGCGGGAACTTGACGCCCCGGCTGGCGATAGAGTTGGCGGGAGGAGAGGCGGTGAAGGAGGCGATCCTCCAGGGGGTTGGAGGCGGCTTCCTGTCGTCGATGGCGGTCTCGCGCGAATTGGCGGCGAAGGAGCTGGTTGCGGTGGAGATTCGCGAGCTTCCCCCGATCTCGAGAAGATTCAGGATCATTTGTCATCCCAAGGAGAGCTTGTCTACGCCGGCGCAGCGCTTCATCGACATAGCTGAGGCCGCCGGCCCGTCAGCCCCGTGAACGCTCGGGTCACAACCGGCGTAGACGTGGTTGACATCGATCGCTTCGCGCTCTCGCTCGAGCGCACCCCCACCTTGCGCAGGCGGCTTTTTGCTGAAGCAGAGCTCGAGGGCATTGGGGGTTCGGTTGCAAGCCTTGCGGCCCGCTTCGCCGCCAAGGAAGCGACGATGAAGGCACTTGGGGTCGGCCTTGGCGGCGTTGACTTCTACGATATCTCTGTCGCCAAGGAGGCGAGCGGGGCACCCAGGCTCGTCCTTTCGGGGAGGGCTTTGGAACTCGCCGGCGAGCAAGGTTGGCAATCGCACTCGCTATCACTTTCGCACTCGAAGACGGTGGCAATAGCGGTGGTCGTGGCACAAGCGCGCTTCCCTGCGGCTGGTTAGGCTGGGGATTCAAAGGAGGTGGTTGGTGCACCCGATCGTATCGAACAGCGAGATTCGGGAGTTTGACCGGGGTCTTTTCGAAGCTGGTCTGGTCGACGCAACCATCGAGCGGGTCGGCTTTGCAGTCGCGAGAGCCGCGCTTGACCTTATTGGGGGGGCGTATGGCAAACGGATAGCTGTTCTCCAGGGCCCGGGGAATAACGGCCGCGATGGGGAGGCGGCAGGGCGGTACCTGGCTGCGCGGGGGGCGCGCGTGGAGACCTTCGGCCTTGGCGATCTCGAGAAAGTCGGTGCGCATCTGGACTTCGACCTCATCATCGACGCTCTTTTCGGTACCGGCCTGGCGCGGCCCTTCCAACCCCTTGACATGCCGGAGGGAACTCCGGTTCTCGCGGTGGACATCCCGTCAGGCCTCGACTCCGATACCGGTCTCTGCGCCGCCGGTGGCGGCGCCATCCGAGCTACTGCTACGGTAGCGGTAGGTACCCTCAAGCCCGGGCACCTGGTCAACTTGGGTCCGGAGTTGTGCGGGCGCCTGATTCGAGTCCTTCCCGATCTATGTCCGGAGGGTGTATGGCGCTGGCTGGCCGACGGGGACGGTGCGCTGGCAAACCTTCCGGTTCCGCCCCGGGAGTCGCACAAGTGGTCAAACGCAGTGATGGTCGTCGGCGGGTCGATCGGGATGCGCGGTGCGCCGCTTTTTGCTTCGATGGGGGCGTACGCCGCCGGCGCCGGAATGGTCCACCTCTACACGCGGCTCGAGCCCGGTGAGAGCCCTGGACTCGAGCAGCGCCCGGAGATCGTGGTGAAGCTGGTGGAGAGCTTCTACGCAGAGCCAGTTGTCCGGGCCTCGCAACGCTTCAAGGCGCTGGTTGTCGGGCCAGGCGCCGGCACCTCCCTCCAGATGGTTAACTTCATTCGCCGGATCGTGGCCGGTAGCGGTGCCCCGGTGGTGCTCGACGCCGACGGGTTGGTCGGCTTCGGCGACGGCGACCGTCTCGGCAAAATCACCCGGAGTCGGGAAGCCGGCACGGTGATCACGCCGCACCGCGGAGAGTTCTCGCAGCTCTTTGGAGACCCGGGTTCCGACCCGGTGGGTGCGGCGGTCGCCGCCAGTGCCAGCACCGGGTGTGTCGTCGTGTTGAAAGGCTCCCCGACGGTAGTCGCCTCTCCAGACGGGCGGGTGGTGATCTCGGCGAGCGGGAGTGCAAAGCTGGCGATGGCCGGGACCGGTGATTTGCTTGCTGGGTTGATCGGAGGGCTGCTCGCGCAGGGGATGGAGGTTTTCACCGCTGCCTGGGTTGCCGCGGAGATCCATGGGCTGGCGGGCGCCGGCGTCCGTTCCCGGCTGGCCGGAGCGGTCGACCTGGCTGCGGCGGTCTCGTTCCTGATCGGAGGAGCGGTTCCGGTCCCGCGCCACCCGGGCGCCGAGGTCTGGGGGTGATCCTCTCTCCCGCTCGCTCCACCTGGATCGAGGTCGACCTTTCCGCGATCGAGGAGAATATCGACAACCTCAGCTCGCGGGTGGCGCCGGCGCGGGTGGCTGCCGTGCTCAAGGCCGGCGCTTACGGCCATGGAGCGGTGGAGGTCGCTCGCCGAATCGAGTCGAAGGTGGACAAAATCTGCGTCGCCACCCTGGAAGAGGGGGTCGAACTCCGCGAGGCGGGAGTCACCGCTCCGATCTTGGTTTTCGGCGGTCTTGATCCGGAGCTAACCGGGGAGTGCGCCCGATTCGGAATTACCCCGACCATCCTCGACGTCGCCGCGCTTGACGCGTACCGGAAGGCCGGAGGGGGCGCGATCGAGATCGAGTGCGACACCGGGATGCACCGCCTGGGCCTCTCCGTTGCCGACACCACCAGGCTGGCGGGGGAGAGCTTGGCCGGCGGCGTGGCATTAAGCGGGATCTACTCCCACCTCTTTCGGGCCGGCGACGGCGAAGAGGGCCGGGCGGCCACGCAAGCGCAGATCGAGCGCTTTGCCGACTGTCGCGAACGCTTTTTCGCCACGCTTGGTGACAGGGCTAGGGGAGCTCGCTTCCACCTTTCCGCGTCGGCTGGGGCGCTCCTCTACCCGGAGGCGCGCTTCGACCAAGTAAGGCTTGGAATCGCGATATACGGGTACGCGCCAGGGGAAGGCGTGTTTCCCTGCCCACTGCGGCCGGCCCTGAGCCTGCGCTCTCGGGTGATCCAGGTCCTTCCGGTGGGAGCCGGGGAGGGGGTTTCCTACGGGCACCGCATTCTTTACTCGGAGGCCGGGAGCGTTGCAACTTTTCCCGCCGGATACGCGGACGGGGTGCCGCGCTCGCTCTTTGAGGGTGGTGGCGAGGTTTTGATCGGCGGCAAGCGGAGGCCGCTGGCGGGGGTGGTGACCATGGACTACTCGATGGCATGGCTCGGCTCGGACCAGGCGGTTCCCGGCGATGAGGTGGTGCTCATCGGGTCACAGGGGGAAGAGACGATCGACGCCAGCGAGTGGGCCCGAAAAACCGGGACCATACCGTACGAGGTGCTGGCTCGGCTGGGAACGAGGATGCCGAGGAGGTACATAGGTTGAGCCGTACCGAAGACCTCGCCGAGTTGATCGCCGCGATCGGCGCTTGCCAACGCTGCGGGCTCGCCGCCGGCCGTAAGCACACGGTGCCCGGGGAGGGGGCGGTTCCCGCAAAGCTGATGTTCATCGGCGAGGGTCCGGGAGCCCGTGAGGACGAGCTTGGCCGGCCCTTCGTGGGCCGTTCGGGAGCCCTCCTCGACCGGCTAATCGAAGAGGAGTTCGGCTTCGGCCGGGAGAACTGCTACATCGCCAACGTGGTCAAGTGTCGCCCCCCTGGCAACCGCGATCCCCTCGACGACGAGGTCGATGAGTGTTCGGGGTACCTCGCCCGGCAGCTGGAGCTGGTAGACCCGGTGGTAGTGGTCATGCTCGGGCGGATAGCCGCCTCGCGGCTCCTCCAAAGGCGCGAACCGCTGAAGGAGCTTCGCGGCCAGCGTTTTGAGCTTGGCGGCCGGCGGTACATCCCCACTTACCACCCGGCGGCGGCGCTTCGCGGCGGCGCTAGCGTGGTAACCGAGATGCGCGTTGACTTTGCCCGGGCGCGCCTGGCCATGCTCGGTGCCGGGTAGGAGTGCCGGAACTCTTCTTGGCCGGCGAGGCGGAGACCGAGGAGTTCGGGCTGCGAATTGGGCACTCCATGGTTGCCTCCTCCATCCTTCTGCTCGACGGCGAGCTGGGCGTTGGAAAGACCACGATGGCCCGCGGAGTAGCGCGTGGCCTTGGCGTTGAGGAGCCGGTCACGTCGCCGACTTTTCTCACGCTCAAGGTGTACCAGACCCGTCTCGGGGTGGTGCTCCTCCACGTGGACCTCTATCGGGTTGACGGTGGGGATTACCTGGAGGAGCAGGGGATTCTCGAGGCGGTTGACGAGGGCGCCATCGCGGCGGTCGAGTGGGGTGAAAAGGCCGCCGGTTTGGAGCGGTACGACCCCCTGGAAGTGCGGATCCGAGAGGACGGGGATGGCCGGCGAGTGTCGTGGAACGCCTCCCCCGAGTGGAAGGAACGGTTGGAGCGCGGTGGCCTCGAGTTCTGAGAATCCAATGGTGCTGGTGATTGACTCCCGGGCGCGGGTGGGGTTTGTCGCAGCAAAGCGAGCCGGAGAGGTGGCAGTGCTCTACCCGCGCGACCCGGCCCGCCCGCTGGCCGATCTTGGGGAACGGAGCGCGGAGCTACTTTCCCGGTTTGGCGATCCGGCCGGAGTCGGCGTGATCACCGGCCCCGGTGGCGTGGTGGCGGTGCGCGGAGGGGTCGCCTTCGCCCGGGCTTTCGCGATGGTGCGCTCGCTGCCTGCGGTGCCGGTGACCGTCTTTGATGCGGTGGAGGCTTCGGTCGACCGGCGGGGCGCGCCGCTCGCCGTCATCGAGCCACTGGGGCGTGGGCACGTGGCCGTGGCAGCCTACGGGTTTTCGGCTCTTCCCCACGAGCCCAAAGTAAGTCCCCGGGGAGAGTTCTACGCCGAAGGCGGCCTGGTCGCAGGGTCGGCTACGGCGGAGGGGAGTTTCGGGGGGTTGGCCACGGGCATCTATGCCCCAGACCCCGAGGCGTTGCTTGGCCTGGTGGCTTCCCGCCTGGCAGCCGGGGCTACGGTGGCGCCGGAGGATCTGTTCCCTCTCTACATGCGGGACGCCGCCGCGCGCCGTTCTTTCGAGGTGAGGGGCGAAGATGGAGTCATCGTGCGGGTAGGGGAGGGCAAAGTTTGAGCGCGCCCGATCTGAAGATCGAAGCAATGCGCCGGCGCCACCTGGCCGCGGTAGAGCGGGTGGAGCTGGAGCTTTCGGCGATTCCCTGGTCAAGGAGGCTTTTTCTCGAGGAGATCTCGCGAAGCGGCGACCGGTACTACCGGGTGGCCTTCTGCCGCCGGGAGCTGGTCGGCTTTATCGGGATGATGTGGGTTGCCGATGAGGCGCACATCACCAACCTCGGGGTGTCGAAGGTGGCTTGGGGCGCCGGGATCGGAAGCCGGCTCCTCCTCGACGCCCTGGGTTACGCGAGCGGCGCCGGAATCAAGGACTGCACCCTCGAGGTTCGGGCGGGAAACCTGCGTGCACAGCGCCTATACGCCCGTTTTGGTTTCGTGGCCGTTGGAGTGCGGCGCGCCTACTACCACGACAACGACGAGGATGCGATCATCATGTGGGCATACGATCTGGCCAGTGAGCGAGAGCGTTCCCGGCGCGCCGGAATTGCGGCCGCGCTCGAGGGGGAGGGGAAGAGTGACTGAACTCCGGCTGGTGGAGTCGGGAGTGATCCTTGGTTTGGAGACCTCTTGCGACGAGACCGCAGCGGCGGTAATCGCCGGTGGACGGGTGCTGTCGTCGGTGATCAGATCCCAGGTGGAGGTGCACGCTGCTTACGGCGGGGTAGTTCCGGAACTGGCGGCGAGGGCTCACGATGCCGCGGTGGGCGGGGTTGTTCTTCAGGCGCTTCGCGCAGCGGAGGTCGCGACCTCTGAAGTGGAGGCGGTGGCGGTGACCAACGGACCGGGGCTTCCAAGCGCTCTGGCGGTTGGGGTCTCGGCCGCTCTTGGCTTGGCGGTGGGGTTGCAAATTCCGCTGCTCGGGGTGGACCATATGGAAGGCCATCTATTTGCCGGAACGCTGGCGGCGCCGATCGAACTCCCGGCCCTGGTGTTGCTGGTATCGGGGGGGCACTCCGAGCTGATCGCCGTCGATTCTCCGGGTGTTTACCGGAGAATCGCGTCTACCCGCGATGACGCCGCCGGTGAGGCCTTCGACAAGGTGGCGCGGCTTCTTGGGCTCGGCTATCCGGGAGGTCCTGCAATCGAGAGGGCGGCGGCTGCCGGCGATCGCGAGCTGGTCAACTTTCCCAGGGCGGTCGTCAAGGACGGGCTCGATCTCTCTTTCTCCGGGTTGAAGACCGCGGTCCGCCGGTACGTGGAGGCCAACCCAGCAGCCGAGGTAGCCGACATCGCGGCCTGCTTCCAAGAGGCGGCGGTGGATACCCTCGCCGATCGCGTGGTGCGGGCGATCGAGTCGGGGAGCTACTCGACGCTGGTGGTTGGGGGCGGCGTCGGAGCTAACCTGCGGCTCCGGGAGCGGTTGGCGGAGATCGCCTATCGATTCGGTTTGCAGGCGGCGATTCCCGCTCCGGCTCTCTGTACCGACAACGGCGCCATGATCGCTGCGGCCGGAGCTTGGCGGCTCTCGATGGGGGTTCCCGCCACCTACCTCCTCGACGTGGAGCCGGGCCGGAAACTCGTGCACTAGTAGGCGAAAATCTTTCCGGGGGCCAGAGTTAGCACTCCGCATGCTAGAGTGCTAAGTGGCCGGTTTACGGTTCGCTATCCCCAATAGTCCATCTTTGGATATCAGATACAAGGAGGCAGAGAGATGAATCTCCAACCGCTAGAGGACCGCATTGTGGTCCGCCCAGCCGAGTCCGAGGAGCGGACGGCGTCCGGGCTAGTAATCCCCGATACGGCGAAGGAGAAGCCGCAGCAGGGGCTCGTTCTTGCGGTAGGACCCGGGAAGCGTGCAGACTCCAATGGAGAGCTGATTCCTGTCGACGTAAGCGCCGGAGACACCGTTGTGTACTCGAAGTACGGCGGAACCGAGATCACCGTCGATGGCGAGGACCTGCTGATCCTCAACGCCCGTGACGTGCTTGCAAAGGTGGCCAAGTAGATGGCTAAGATCCTCATCTTTGACGACCAGGCCCGGAGGGCTTTAGAGGCCGGGGTGAACAAGCTGGCGGATACGGTGAAGGTTACCCTCGGCCCCAAGGGGCGCAACGTCGTCCTCGCCAAGTCCTTCGGGGCGCCTACCATCACCAACGACGGTGTCTCGATCGCTCGGGAGATCGAGCTCGAGGACCCTTACGAGAACATGGGAGCTCAGCTGGTCAAGGAGGTGGCCACCAAGACCAACGACGTCGCCGGCGATGGCACCACCACCGCCACCGTCCTTGCTCAGGCGCTGATTCGGGAGGGGTTGCGCAACGTAGCCGCTGGCGCCAACCCAATGGCGTTGAAGCGCGGGATTGAGCAGGCCGTGTCCGCTGCGGTCGACGCCATCGCAGCCCAATCGAAGCCGGTGGAGGGGAAGAGCGATTTCTCCCAGGTAGCCGCCATCTCCGCCGCCGACACCGCGATCGGTGAGGTTCTCGCCGATGCCATCGATCGGGTTGGCAAGGATGGCACGGTTACCGTCGAGGAGTCGAACACCTTCGGTTTGGAACTCGAGTTCACCGAGGGGATGCAGTTCGACAAGGGGTACCTCTCTCCGTACTTCGTTACCAACCAGGAGCGGCAGGAGGCGATCCTCGACAACCCCTACATCCTGTTCACTTCGGCGAAGATCTCTTCCATCCACGACCTGCTTCCCCTGCTTGAGAAGGTCATGCAGGGCGGCAAGCAATTGCTGATCATTGCCGAAGATGTCGAGGGAGAGGCGCTGGCCACGCTGGTGGTCAACAAGATCCGCGGTACCTTCACCTCGGTTGCGGTCAAGGCCCCTGGCTTTGGCGAGCGCCGGAAGGCGATGCTCCAGGACATGGCGGTCCTTACCGGCGGCCAGGTTATCGCCGAGGAGATCGGGCTGAAGCTGGAGACCGCGACCCTAGACCTGCTCGGGCAGGCCCGGCGGGTCGAGGTTACCAAGGATGCGACCAAGATCATCGGCGGCTCTGGCGCAAAGTCAGAGGTCGATGGCCGGATTGCCCAGATCAGGCGCGAGATCGACGAGACCGACTCGGACTGGGATCGGGAGAAGCTCCAGGAGCGGTTGGCCAAGCTGGCTGGCGGTGTCGCCGTCGTCAAAGTTGGCGCGGCCACCGAGGTCGAGCTCAAGGAGAAGAAGCATCGGATCGAGGATGCTCTGTCTGCTACCCGGGCTGCAATCGAGGAGGGCATTGTCGCCGGTGGCGGTACCGCCCTGCTCAGGACCCGCTCGGCGGTCGCCGACGTTGCCGCAAAGCTCGAGGGCGACGAGGCTACCGGGGCTACCTTGGTCGCCAAGGCTCTCGAGGAGCCGCTCAAGTGGATCGCCTACAACGCTGGCCTCGAGGGTCCGGTAGCGGTTCAGGCGGTGGAGCAGGCGCAGGGATCCGTGGGGCTGAACGCCCGCACCGGCGTCTACGAGGACCTGGTGAAGATTGGCGTGATCGACCCAGCCAAGGTGACCCGTTCGGCGCTGCAGAACGCGGCATCCATCGCCGCACTGCTGCTCACCACCGAGGCACTCGTCGCTGACAAACCCGAGCCCAAGGATACTGCTGCCGCCGCTGCGGCTGCCGGAATGGGCGGAATGGGCGGAATGGGCGGAATGATGTAACCGGCACAGCCGGGTAAGTTGGGAGGGCAGGCGTTTAGCCTGCCCTCCGGCTATTTTGGAGTTAGATGCCAGCGTTCGTGCAGGAGCTGCCCACGCCTATGCACCGGGTGAGGCTTCCAAAAGGGGAGTTCGAGCTTCCAGGGACCCACGCTGCCTGCCGCGACCTGCTACGGAGGCGACTTCTCCCGATACCGGCGGAGACCGGCTCGCTCCGTTCCGCCGTCGCGGCACTGCTGTTCAACTTCGAAGGCACCTGTGGCCTTCTTCTAACCCGCCGCTCGGCCGGGCTGCGCTCCCATCCGAACGAAGTGTCCTTCCCCGGCGGCGGCCTCGAGGAGGGCGAGGGGATCCTCGAGGGTGCGCTCCGCGAGGTGAGCGAGGAGATTGGTGTTGACCCTTCGCTGATAGATCCGCTGGGTTTTTTGGGGGTGGCGGCTACACGCGCCTCAAAAAGTACTTTTGGATGCGTCGTTGGGGTCCTCGACAGCCTGCCGGAGATGGTTCCGAATCCCGCTGAGGTCGAGCGGGTGCTGCTCCTCCCGATGACCGGGGACTACATGGGATCCCACCTCTTTGGGGAACTCTGGTACCTGGACGGGGAGTGGCGGCAGCTGTTCTTCATCGACGCCGGCGAGGACCTGATCTGGGGGGCATCGGCGTATCTGGTGGTCAAGCTGCTAGCGCTGCTTCAGGGGCGCGGGGCCACGTAGAGCGCCTGCTGCATGTAGGCGAATGGCCCGTCGGCATCGAGCAAGGTCGCCCTGGTGATGCCGATTCCATCGGCGCTTACTTGGGTGCGCGCCGAGATCGCCACTGTGGGCTCCTTCGGGTAGCGCATGAGCGTAGTCGAGATTGCCGGCGGGATGAAGAGGTAGCGGTCAAACGGCAGCACCGAGCTGATGCCGTTGGCGGAGTCGGCGACCAGGACCGCAGCCTCGATGGGAGCGATCGTTTCCTCTTCCACGAGCGGGATCCGGGGAGTGGCCCAGACGGTGGAGGGTCCCGCCTCCCCGAAGCTGCCCTCGAGAAAGCTCCAGTCGATAGCGGCTCCGTAGGGGAAGCTGGAGATGGCACCGCCAGGAGTGCCCGTGGTAGGACCCGGAATCGTAGCTGAAGTGCCGATCTCGGGGACCCCTTCGGCCCCGACAGCCATCTTCCATGCCCTCACGTTCACCACCGGCCTACCGCTGGCGGTGCCGCTAGTCTCGACCAGCTGGATCCGCCTCCCTTCCCGCAACGTCCGGGTGGTGAAGTCGATTGGGGAGAGCGGGACCGGGCCGAGGAGGTCGATGTGGAGCTGCGCCACGACCAGGCCACTCTCGCCGTCGTGCCGAAGGATCTCGTGCAAGGCAAGCGCCGATGGTGGGCCCCCGTGGCAGGCTTCGGGATCCCACGGCCCTTCGCAGTGCTGTGTCGGCTGGAAGGTGCCTTCGTCAAGCTGGACATAGAAGGCCTCAACGCCGGGAAGTCGCATAGGGGCAGATTCTAGTTCGGGGCCGTCCCGGGCGGCTACCTGCACAACTGGCCGCTTGGCTGGCACGAGGTGTGCAGCGCACGGCGGAAGGTGCTGGCGGCGTGGAGAGGCGAGCTTGGCTCGGTGCCAAGAGGTTGGTTGAGCGTTCTCGTTTTGCCGGCGCACTCTTTTGGCGCTTTCAATGGGAGCTAGCTGTGGCGGGTATGGAGTAGCCGCTCAAGCACAGGATGGGCAAGTTCGGCTACGGGTTGGGGTCCGGTACTCAGCCTGTGGCCCTCTCAGGTATTTGAGCTGGATCGTACCGTAGCCAGGGCCGCCAAAGCCGGAGTGGCAACCCGCAAGCAGCCGAGCTTGCTTGCGCACGGCCCGCATCCCGACGGCATCGAGACCAGCAGCATCGGCGCCCTCAGCAACGAATGTTCTTGTTCGGATCTCGACGTTGCCCGGCATGGGGTCGTCGAAGAGCACTTCGCGCAGGGTTAGCGGAGCACGGCCCGCAACGAGCGGCGAGAGTCGTTGTGCTAGAAATCCCCGGCTTAAGCCTTGGAGGGAGTTAAAAGTGAGTGCCCATCTGTACACCGAGGGCGGCGAGCAGCGCAGAGACCACAACCGTGCCCACCATGTTGAGGGCGGAGGCGCCCGGATCGCCGCGCCGGAAGAGGCTGAGCGTTTCGAAGGTGAGGGTGGAGAAGGTGGTGTACCCGCCGATGTAACCGGTCCCAATCACGGTCGCCTCCGCCGCGTCAAGCAGCCCGCGCGACCCCATCCCGACCACCAGGCCAAGAAGCAGTGAACCGCTCAAGTTGATGATCATGGTGCCCACGGGGAAATCGGTGGTGACTCGCGCCATCACGGTACGATCAAGGGTGTACCTGGTTATCGCTCCAAGGCCGCCGCAAGCCGCGACGAGGAGCCAGATCAACGAGTGGTGCCCAGGGTCTCAAGGACTCCCTTTAGCCGGAGCACGCTGCAGTGCAGGCCGTCAGCAGCAAGCCGGGAGAGGAAGCGCTCGATTTTCTCCAAGGCGTCCACCACAAGAATCGCAACCCCTTCGTTATCCGACATCGAGAGCAGCGTGTCCCGATGGAGCTTGAGGTGGGTTCCAAATCCTTCGATGGCTCGGAAGGCGGTCGCCCCGTTAAGCTGCTCGGCCATCGCAACCCGCATCACGTGGCCGACCACGGACTCTCCATGGAGCCGGTCGCCCTCGTTGACAAAAAGGATGGCGGTCTCGCTCTCCATGAACCCTCCCTAGTCAGCGCGGAACACCCGCTTGACGAGGATCCTAGCACCGGCGTTGCCAGCAAAGGCGAGGAGCAGGCCGCCGCCCACGGTACTTGCCCCGTAGAGCAGCGCGGTGGCAGCGCCGAATCGGGTCACCTGGAGCGCCAGCGCCAGCGCCAGCGACGAGAGGGTGGTCAAACCGCCAATGAAGCCGGTGGCTACGGCCATCCGGATCGCCGGTTGCGCTCCGCTCGCGAACCGGGGAAGCAGCGCGAAGAACGCCCCGATGACGAATGCTCCGACGAGATTGGCAACGAAGATCCCCTGCGGGAAGGAGGCGCTGGTTCCCAGGCCGACTTCGAGGGCGTACCTTAGCAGCGTCCCCAAAGCGCCGCCCACGCCAATGAGCGCTACGTTGCGCCATCCCATCAAGAACTACGTCTTGAGTCGACCACGATCGACAGCGTGGTGCTGAGCGAAGCCAGCCGCGCCAGATCTGCTTGCTGTTGTGGGGAAAACGGAATCTTCTCTACCAGCTGGATGGCGAGGAGGATCGCTGCCAGCTCGATTTGGGGATGGGCGGGGTCGGGCTCGATGATCGCCATCATCGGGGAAGCGAGCGGGTAATCTTCCGCCGCCGGTGGCGTTGCAGTCTGGTTGGAAGTTAGCGCGGATGCAGTTGGCAGGGTCGGCTGGGAGAGAGTGAGATCCAGGCAGCCAATGGTGGTGGCACAGCGGGGTGTGCTCACCGCGCCTAGTTTGAGCGGTGCCTGGGCGTAGTTCTCCAAAATGGCGAGGATGGCGGAGGAGCCACCGATCGGAGAGATCGTGATCGGCGTCGGCGGCAAACTCGCGCTTGGGTTGAGCGCGGCGATCTCCGGTGCGTTCCAGGTGGAGAGCTTGCCGCTAACTATCCCGGCAATGGTTTTGGCATCGAGCACCAGGGCGTCAACGCCGGGAAGGTCGTATCCGAGCCAAACCCGGTTGACTCCGATGTTGATCTCGGCGGCCGCCCCAAGCTGTGCCCGCACCGCATCGGGGGGCGACACCGCCAGTACCGCCATCTCCGGCTGGCGAGAGAGGAGTTGTTCGGATGCGGCGGTGGCGGTGAGCGGAAACGGAGTCACCGAAACCTGCGGCTGGGAGCGCTTCAACTCGGCGGCGGCGGCGTTAACCAGCACTCGTTCTTCGGACTCGACCGCCACTGGGAGCGTGAGCGGCGCAAGCAGCGGCGGCTGTACCGCGGCCGGGACCTTTGACGGTGGAGTGGATGCCACCGGCTTGGCGGCGGTGCCGCACGAAGCGACGACAAAGGCGAGGAGAGCCGGTGCAAGCGCCCGGATGCAAGCGCCCTTCACTTGGTACTTCGCCTCCTCCAGCCCGATTAGAATCGGTAGTCTACTAACGAGTGCTTGAACAAAGGCTTTAGGGAGCTGGTCTCGGCCTTGCCGGGCGGTTCTCGCAGGCGACGCTGTAGGAGGTGCGGTGGCAGAGGTTGAGATCGGCATCGGGAAGTCGGGCCGCAGGGCGTACGGGTTTGACGATATCGCTATAGTGCCATCGCGCAGGACCAGGGATCCCGAGGATGTCGACATCTCTTGGGAGATCGATGCCTTCAAGTTCGAGCTCCCGCTGATGGCGTCGGCGATGGATGGCGTAGTGTCGCCGGCAACCGCGATCGAGATCGGCAAGCTTGGCGGCTTGGGCGTTCTCAACCTCGAAGGGTTGTGGACTCGCTACGAGGATCCGGAGAGCGTCTTCTCCGAGATCGCCTCGCTCCCGGTTGACAAGGCCACCGCCAGGATGCAGCAGCTTTACTCGGAGCCCGTGAAGCCGGAGCTGGTGACCGCGAGAATCCGGGAGATCAAGGCGAGTGGCGTAATCGCCGCAGCCTCGGTTACTCCCCAGCGCACCGAGTCTTTGATCAAGGCGATTCTCGCCGGCGACCTCGACATTTTGGTTATCCAGGGAACTGTGGTCTCGGCCGAGCACGTCTCGAAGTCCGAGGAGCCACTCAACTTGAAGCGCTTCATCCGGGAACTCGAGATCCCGGTGGTGGTGGGGGGGTGCGCCTCCTATCAGGCGGCCCTTCACCTGATGCGCACCGGCGCGGTTGGCGTGCTGGTCGGTGTCGGTCCCGGCAACGCCTGCACTACGCGGGCTGTTCTCGGCCTTGGTGTTCCCCAGGCGACGGCGATAGCGGATGCGGCCGCAGCCAGGATGCGACACCTTGACGAGACCGGCGTCTACGTCCAAGTGATTGCGGACGGCGGCATGTCCAAGGGTGGCGACATCGCCAAGGCCATCGCCGTGGGTGCCGACGCGGTAATGATCGGCTCTCCGCTCGCCTCCGCGGAGGAGGCTCCCGGGCGCGGCTTCCATTGGGGCATGGCGACCTTCCACCCGACGCTTCCGCGCGGCGCGAGGGTGCAGACCACTACTCGCGGTACGCTCAGGGAGATTTTGGTGGGCCCGGCACACGAGAACGACGGCCGGCTCAACCTTTTCGGAGCGCTTCGGACTTCGATGGCGACCTGTGGTTATGAGACCATCAAGGAGTTCCAAAAGGCCGAGGTGATGGTTGCTCCTGCCCTTCAAACCGAGGGCAAGGCGCTCCAGCAGGCTCAACGCGTCGGCATGGGCCACTAGGTGATCGGCTCGCGCGCCAATCCGGTCCTCGTGCTCGACTTTGGCGCGCAGTACGCGCAGCTGATAGCGAGGCGCGTACGGGAGCTGCACGTCTATTCGCGGATCGTCTCACACGCGATAACTGCGGAGCAGGTGCTGGCGGAGCGGCCCAGGGCGCTGATCCTATCAGGCGGGCCGAAGTCGGTCTGGGTCGAAGGGGCACCCACCGTAGACCCGCGGATCTGGGATCTTGATCTTCCGATCCTGGGGATCTGTTACGGCGCCCAGCTGATGTCGCGGGAGCTTGGCGGCGAGGTGGCTCGGAGTGGGTCGGGGGAGTTCGGCCGAACCGTTTTCAACTCCAACGCCGGGGGCAACTCGCTGTTGAACGGCCTCCCAGGCGAGTTCGAGGTGTGGATGAGCCATCAGGACTCCATCGCTCGCGGTCCAGCCGGGGCGGTGGCGCTTGGCTCGACAGAGCACGCTCCGGTCGCCGCCTTCGAGGATCGGGAGGCGAAGCGGTACGGAGTCCAGTTCCATCCGGAGGTCTCGCACGGCTCCTTCGGGCGGGAGGTGCTGGCAAATTTTCTCTTCTCGGCCGGGGGTATCGAGCCGCGGTGGACCAACTTCGCGATCATCGAAGAGGCAATTGAGGAGGTCCGCGGAGCGGTCGGCGACTCCCGGGCCATCTGTGCGCTCTCCGGCGGAGTCGACTCCACGGTCGCCGCGGTGCTCACACACGAGGCCATCGGCAACCAACTGACCTGCGTCTTCGTCGACACCGGTCTGTTGCGCGCCGGCGAAGCGGAGCAGGTAACCGCGCTTTTCCGCTCCCAGTTCCACATCAAGCTGGTTCACGTGGATGCCTCCGATCGCTTCTTTGCCAACCTGGCAGGAGTGACCGAGCCGGAGACCAAGCGCAAGATTATCGGGGAGACCTTCATCCGGATCTTTGAGGAGATCGCCGCCGAACTGAGCGACGCCAAGTTTTTGGTGCAGGGAACTCTCTATCCGGACGTCATCGAGTCCGGGACCTCCACCGCTGCCAAGATCAAGTCGCACCACAACGTTGGCGGCCTTCCCGAGGAGATGAGTTTCTCGCTGGTAGAGCCGTTGCGCCATCTCTTCAAGGACGAGGTGCGGGCGGTGGGTATAGAGCTTGGGGTTCCCGAGGTTATGGTATGGCGGCAGCCGTTTCCCGGCCCGGGGCTTGCGGTACGGATCATCGGAGAGGTTACGCCCGAGCACGTTGAGAGGGTCAGGGAAGCGGATCGGATCGTCCAGGAGGAGCTGAACCGTTCCGGGGCCAGCAAAGGCCTATGGCAGGCGTTTGCGGTGCTCGCACCCTCTCTGCGCAGCGTCGGGGTCTCCGGCGATGAGCGGACCTACGACTCTCCGGTGATCTTGCGGGCAGTCGAGTCAGAAGACGCGATGACCGCGGACTGGGCGCGGCTGCCCTACGACGTCATCGACCGGATCTCGCGCCGGATCGTTGGCGAGGTTGCCGGGGTGAATCGGGTGGTTTACGACGTCACTTCGAAGCCTCCAGGCACCATTGAGTGGGAGTGACGGGGTGCTGGAGCGCTTTGGCGGGATCCGGATTCGCGGCCTTCACGGGTCATTCAGGGCCGAGTCGGCTCTGCGGCGGTTGCCGTGTTGAAGGCGAGGAAGTACAAGGTGGTCGACGTCTTCACCCACAAGCCGCTTTTGGGCAACCCGGTGGCCGTTGTTCTCGACGCCGACGGACTCGATGCAGCAGCGATGCAGCGTATCGCCCGCTGGACCAATCTCTCTGAGACCACCTTTGTGGTACCGCCCACCACTCCCGGCGCCGACTACCGGCTCCGTATCTTTACGCCGCACACCGAGCTTCCTTTTGCCGGGCACCCCACGCTGGGGAGTGCGCATGCCGCGCTGGAGGCGGGGTTGGTTACCCCGGCCGGCGGCAAGCTGGTGCAGGAGTGCGGTGTCGGGCTGATCGACCTTGCGGTTTTTGGAGTCGGACCGGATCAGCATCTCTCTTTTCGCCTGCCGCCAGCGGGGCTCTCTCCGCTCGATTCCGGAGATATCGATGAGCTGGAGTCGTTGCTTGGTCACGCCATTTCGCGCGAGGTGGCTCCTGCGATCGTGGACGTCGGGGCGGTGTGGCTGGTCGCGCAGATTTCGAGCGTCTCGGCTCTGCTGGCGCTCGAGCCCGACCTTGCCAGATCTGCGGCCTTCGAGAGGAGGCTTGGCATCACCGGGATCTCGGTTTTCGCCCCGCGGCGTGCTACTGGGGCCGCAATCGAGGTGCGTTCTTTTGCGCCGTCGAGTGGCGTTGGAGAGGATCCGGTGTGCGGCAGTGGCAACGGTGCGGTCGCGGTGCTTCGGCGCGAGCGCGGCCTGACTCCGGCGGGGGGTGCCACTTATACCGCGAGCCAGGGGCAGCGTGTCGGTCGCGATGGGCTTGTCGAGGTCGAGATCGATGGGAACGGGGAGGTCGTCCTCGGGGGTTCCTGTGTTACCTGCGTTGAGGGGATCCTGCGCTGCTGATCGTCCGGGTTCATTCGGGTCTTTCGGCTTGGCACCGACCTTCGGATCACGCTGCCGGCGAGTGGGCAGCGCCGGTTGCATGATGCTTGGGTTGCGCTTGGCACCGAATGGCGGGTGTAGGAGGTGGTAACCGGGATCGAGGAGATCTTGGCCGGGCTCAACCCGCAGCAGGCAACGGCGGTGACTGCAACCGGAGGCTCCGTGCTGGTGGTCGCCGGCGCTGGATCGGGAAAGACGCGGGTGCTTACCCGCCGGATTGCATACCTGTTGGCGACCGGAGTACAGCCGTCGTCGATCATGGCGATCACCTTCACCAACAAGGCAGCCCGAGAGATGGCGGAGCGCGTCGGCGCGCTCGTCGGGGAGGAGGCAAGGTCGTTGTGGGTGTCGACCTTCCACTCGGCGTGTGCTCGGATCCTCCGCCAACACCCCGATCTCGGGGGACTCTCCTCCGGCTTTACCATCTACGATGCCGATGACTCCCGCAGGCTTTTGGAGCGGACCATCCGCGCGCTCGAACTCGATACCAAGCGGTTTCCGGCGCGCGCGGTACTGTCCCGGATCTCTTCAGCCAAAGCCGACTTGGTGGGCGCGGAGGAGTTCGGCGCCGAAGCACACGGGAGCTATGATCGGTTGGTGGCGGGGGTATTTGCCGCCTACGAGCAGGCGTTGCTTCAGGCCAACGCCACCGACTTCGACAACCTGATCAACCTGGTGGTGACTGGGTTGCGGTCTCATCCGGAGCTCCGAGAGTACTACCGGCGCCGCTTCCGCTACTTGCTGGTCGACGAGTATCAGGACACCAACCGTGCGCAGCACGAACTTATCGCCGAGCTTGCCGGCAGCGATGGCGAGGTCTTTGCCGTCGGGGATTCGGACCAGTCGATCTATGGTTTCCGGGGCGCGAACATCGGCAACATCCTCGACTTTGCCTCCCGGTTCGAGGGAGCGGTAGAGATCCCGCTAGAGCAGAATTACCGCTCTACCAACTCAATTTTGGGGATCGCAAACGCGCTTATAGAGCACAACCGGCACCGGCAGAAGAAGCGGTTGTGGTCGGCTCTGGGCGACGGCGTTCCGGCGGTTCACTACGTGGCCATGGACGACCGCGACGAGGCGGCGTTCGTAGCCGATTCGATCGCCAAGCTGGTCTCGTCGGAACGGCTGCGCTTCGGGGACCTGGCGGTGATCTACCGCACAAATGCTCAAAGCCGGCGCCTGGAGGAGGCCATGGGTTTGGCCGGCCTTCCGTACAAGGTGATCGGTGGCGTCCGCTTCTACGAGCGCCGCGAGGTAAAGGACATCATCTCTTACCTGCGCTTGATCGCGAATCCGGATGACGACCTCTCGCTTCTGCGGGTGATCAACGTTCCGAGGCGGGGAATCGGTGCCGGCACCCAGGAGCAGCTGGCCGCTGCCGCCAGGGCTCGTGGCGTCTCGATGCTTGCGGCACTGCAGCGGTATACGGCGGAGGAGCTGGGGTTGAGCGCCAGAGCTGGACGGGCTCTTGCGCGCTTCTTGGAGTTGATCGTGCGGCTGCGGGTGGTGTCAGAAGGCACGCCAGAGGCTGCTCTTCTCCTCGACGAGGTGGTTTCGGCAACGGAGTATTTGGAGTACCTTGGCGACGCGGACCCTATCGAGCTGGAGGGGCGGCTGGAGAACCTGCAGGAGTTGAGGAGAGTCGCCTCCGAGGCGGGGACGCTGGCCGGGTTCCTGGAGCAGGCGGCGCTCTTTGGTGCCGTCGATGCGGCCATCGATGAGGGGGGGGTGACCCTGATGACCGTGCACATGGCGAAGGGGCTGGAGTTTCCGGCGGTGTTCATTGCCGGTTTGGAGGAAGGGGTCTTTCCCCACGTGCGGTCGCTTACCGACCGGGACGACATCGAGGAAGAGCGCCGGCTGCTCTATGTCGCCGTGACCAGAGCCAAGGAGAGGCTGTACCTCTCTTCGGCGCGCCGCCGCCTTTTCCAGGGAGATCCGATCTACAACCCGGAGAGCCGCTTCTTGTCGGAGATACCCGAGAACCTGGTGGAGCGGATCGAGGGCAGCTTTTACGAGGCAAGGCCATCGCGGCCGCTTCCCCCTCGGCCCGCTCTGCGGTCGGTGGAGTACAGCGCGGGTGACCGGGTCTTTCACGCCCGCTACGGGGAGGGAGTGGTGACAAGGGTGGTTCCAAAATCAATGGATACCGAGGTGAGCGTGGATTTTTCCAACGGTGGGGAGCGCCACTTTTTTGCCTCGATGGTCCGGCTCAAGCGGCTCTAACTCTCGCGGCAGAGGGTGGGCGTGGCGCCGGCACCGCTGGTCGCGTAGCGCGTGTTGGGGCCGGTTTGGCGAGGCCGGCTTGCGAATAGGGCTCGACTCAAGCGGCGAACGCTGCGGAAAATTTGGCGGTGGGTTCTGGCTCTTTCAAACTCACCAACCCGGTGGCGAACTTAATGTTAGGTCCAGCCAACTGCAAGTGGGCGACTCGAGGGAAACAATGCGAACTACGACGGGAAAGTTGATTTTGGCCAAGGTAGAAATCCGAGGTCGCTTCGTCGAGGGAATCGGGCTTGCTCCCAAGAGTTTCAGTATTGCGATTGGTTCGATCGCCTCGCTGCTTTGCGGCGAATTCGAACATGAGGCCGGGATGGTTCTTTAGACGCATCGATCATCCGTCTCAGAGCGTGCACCGGTGCTTTGGCTCGCAGCACGTCCGTTTGCGCCGATAGCGCGGCGATCAGGCGCCGGAAGCTTCGCAGAACTCTTGAAAGCGCTCCTCAAGCCTTTCGGGATCGGGTCGGGCTGCTTTGGCTTTTGGCAGTACAAGCCTTTTGTCCTGCATCTCCTGTATCCCGTGGAGTAGCGTCGGTCCGTCCGTCTCGTCTATGAGACTTTGCCGAACTACGATCGAGTAGTCGGGGCGAACGCCAATGAAGTTGCGGTCGAAAGCGGCGTGGTGAAGCTTGCAGAGGGCGATTCCATTTGGCACTACCGGTTGCCCCCTCAAGTGGGTGTCCGGAAGGATATGGGCGGCATCCAGGAGTTCGGGATGCCGCAGGTGGCACATGGCGCAGGTCGATGAGTAGGCATCCATGACCCTGGCGCGAAAGACCGGTTGGTGAAGCCGAACTTTAACGACCGCTTCGGAGTAGCGGCGGGACTGGTCAAGAGTGCGCGACTCCCAATTCGTAATCTCGCCGTCTGCAGCAATTTCCACCAAAAACTCGTGCTTATGGCTATCTTCGCCGACGACATAGACCGGATATACCGGCAGGTACCTTCCGCTGGCGATGCCGACGAAGTAAGCGAGCGGAACCCGCTTTTCCATCGCCGTGCGGAGCGCCTGGTTGTCGGGGTGCAGTGGGTCCAGTCCACGATACTTGTAGAGAATTAGCCCCGGACCGTCGGTACTGTCCTGATACGGAGGCTCCTTGCCAATGGGCGTGAATGTCGTCCTGATCGTCAAGGCGGCATCCATGGATTTGGGCTTTCGGATTCCGGTCTGGACAATCGGCCGGATGAGCTGGCCATGGAAGCGGAAGGTGTTAATGGCTTCGGAACGTAACGTTTCGCCCGGGCTGGCGCTTAGCAACTTATCTAGGTGCCGGAAGAGCGCAGTTCGAAGACTGGCCTGATGCAGCCCTTGGTCGTCGCTCGGAGTTTGCGGCCACATGGGAAGATCATACCCGACTCTTTGGAGTCGCGGGAATCTGCACAGGATTCGGTCTTCAATTGGAAGACTCAAGGCCGCTGCATGGGACTTGGGATTGGGAATGTGTCAGAATGCGATCCTTGGCGATGGCTGTGGCTCTTGCAATGGACCGCCGGAAGCAGTTCACCATGGACCGACGTTCGCCGGCGTTATCGGTCATGGGGAAGAGGCCATAGAATTAACAGCTCTATGCCGGTGTGGCGCAGCTGGTAGCGCAGGCGATTTGTAATCGTCAGGTCGTGGGTTCGAGCCCCACCACCGGCTCCATTGTCAGATTCCGCTTGGCTGGTGTCGATCGTATTGGGAAGATCCCACTAGGAGAGCTGAGGGTATCGCACGTCGATTCTTTCACGAGTGATCTCGAGAAGGCCGGATACTCGGCTAACTCGCGACGACTGGCAAGGGTTGTTCTGGGTGGCGCGATCAGAGAGGCTCGACGACAGGGGCTGATAAGCCAAGATCCGACCGAGCTAGCGCGACCGATCAGGCAAGACGGGCGGGCCTATGAGCCCATAGACCTAGCGGCATTCTTGCGGGCTTGCGAGAGCGACCCTAACGGGATACTGTGGCTCGCTTTTGCGGTGACGGGGACGCGGCGTGGGGAGATGCTTGCACTCAGTGGAGTGATGTAGACCTATTAGCCGGAACGTTCGCGATTCAGCGCAATAGGACGACAGTCAGGGGAGAAGCCGTCGAGGGGTCAGCCAAGACCGAGAAGAACTGCCGAATCATCCCCTTGCCTTCGGTGTTGCGAGTGGCCCTGGCGGAGCACCGGACAGCACAACGACGCAGTGATTCTCCGAAGAAACTGCCTCACAAAGGTTGACAGGCGCCGGAGCGACCATCTCCGATCTCGCCTCGCTCGCTTTCATCCACTCCGCCACCAATGCGGTCTTCCTCGGGCCTTTCGGGGTGGGGAAAACCCATCTTTCGGTCGCCCTTGCCATGGAGGCGCTTGGGGCGGG
>JAKARV010000012.1 GCA_021819205.1 Actinomycetes bacterium
ACCGCCATGGTGATCTCGGAGGCTTCGTCGTCCGAGAAGGATCGCCCCCGGCAGTACCGGTGCGCGATCTTGATGGCGAGCCCGGCGTTTTGGGAGAAGAGCTTGGCCTGGAGTTCCGCAAGCAGGCCCATGGTGGAGACGAGGGGACTCGAACCCCTGACCTCCTGCGTGCAAAGCAGGCGCTCTTCCAGCTGAGCTACGCCCCCGAGCGTCGGTTGTCCCGAGATGTTTAGCTTAACTGAAATGGCGATGGGTTGGTTACTGCCTCCATATACGGCTCCAGTCTTTTCGATTGCGCCTTCCTCTCCCGCCGCCATATCCAAGGCCGATGGGGGCTTTACAAGGGTAAAGCGGCGCGTCCCCGAGGCAGGGGACGTGATCCATTCACCCCGGATCCGCTAGGTTTCAGTGCGGTGTTATGATACGCGGGTGATTTATCCCCTGACTTCGTGTCGCTGCGAGCCTCGCTGAGATGGCGTTCACACCTGCGTTGGTAAGGCTTAGAGGGACGGGTGATGGCGCCATCGTCCGGCTCGGACATCCGCTCGTTGACGCCTACCTGGAGCTGGTCGGTGCTCGCGCAAGGCTGAACACGCTTCTTGCCGCCTCTTACGACCTGCGGGTCTTTTTCACGGTGGTCGCAAGGGAACCTGTCGAGGTTACGCCGGCGGACGTGCTTGTGAGGAAATTGTTCTCTGACTGCTAATGAAGTCGGGTTCAACTTCGATTGTGTCGTTGATGCTCCTTGCACTTGTTGCTTCCTCTTGCACCTCCATAACTTCCGGAGTCACTCTGACTTCGACGCCGCATCCCAAACCGACCACCTCGCCACCAGCTGGCTTGGTGCCGGCTCTGGTAACCCATAACCCGGAGGTCGTTGTTACGCCCTCAAGCGGACTGAAAAACGGCGAAGCGGTGCAGGTGTCGGTGACCGGATTCGGTCAGGGTGGCGAATTTAGAGTCTCCGAGTGTGCCTCCGCCGCGGACGCCAACTCGTACGGCTGTGGTCCCCAACTTTCCGCTCAGACCCTCGGTGTCACCGACAATGCCGGGCGCGGCACCGTTACCTACAAAGTGAGCAGAAGCGCTTTCGCCCACTCCTTGAAGTCGCCATACGGCCTCGCCAATATTGTGTACGAACAAGTGCGTAATCGTAGTAACTGTCGGCGCGAATTACGGATACGCCTTTGCTACGATCTCGTTCGGAACTCCGTAACCGCAGGTTACGTTGCCCTTCCCATCGACTTGAGACGCTTGTTGAGAGCAATATCACTGGGCGAAGACGAATCAACTGAGACAAGTTGCGCAGTTTCCAAAGGTTGCTCGATCACCTCGCGGGCCCGACGCACAACACCTATCGTGTCCTGGAATCGACCTTACTTCGAGTGCTTGGCCGAGTGGACCGAGACTCAGCGCTGAGCATTCGAACTCTGGAGCACAGCTACTCCCCTCAAGATCTTGTAGTCGGCAATGGTGCGACTTTGACGCAAGACATCCCACGCTGCCAGACTTGCGACTCCAAAAAGTATTGGGCTAATGGATTAGTGTTACGCCCAGATTGTGCTGATCGGAGCTGCGATGATCCGATCAGCGAGGTCGAATGTACGAGGTCCTGTGTGCAGCACGATGCCGATGACGAAACGTTCGCCGAGTTCATCTCGTAGCCATTCGAGGTGCTTGGCGTCCGATCGGCTCGGCGCTGCGCCCGCCTTGATCTCGATACCGGCGACCCGCCCCCCGCCAAACTCGATGACGAGATCGATCTCGTGACGCCCGTTCTTGTCGCGCAGGTGATACCAGCGCGGTCTCGAGGCCGCGATTGTTAGCTCGGCTCGGATCTGAGCGGCGACGAAGGTGTCGATGAGCCGGCCCAGCAGATTCCCGTCGCGCAACACTGCCGCTCTGTCTAGACGCAGGGCGGTCGTGATCACTGCTGGCTCGACAAGGTAGCGCTTGGCCAGTCGCGTCAGCCGCGACAGACGGTTGGACTCCCACCCTGGCAACACATCGAGGACGAGCAGGTTCTTGAGCAGTTGGCCGTAGGCAACAGCGGTCTTGCGATCGATCCCGACAGCCTCGTAGAGCGTCTTGTCCTCGACGACTCCCGCGCTGTTGACGGCCAGCGCTTCCAGATAGCGGCGCAAACGTTCCGGATCACGAGCTCCGCCGATCACCGGCACATCGTGTGTGATCAACTGGTCGACATAGCTGTCCAACCAGGCCTGACGCGCTATGCCGTTCAGCCGCAAGGCTGGCTCTGGAAACCCGCTACGGATTGCGAGGTCGAGGTAGCCGGCCAGATCCGTGCTTTCCCCCGGAACGAGCGATCCTGGATCGGCTTCGAGGAGGCGCTCGAGAAACAGCGAACCGCCAACCCGTTTGCCGCTCTCACGCACCGTCAGTCCTTGCATCGGCAACCGAATCAGTCGCCCAGTGCCCGGCCACATTTGCGTGTCGAGGTCGATGCGGACGCTGCCCGTGAGGATGAAGCGCCCGGGTCGAGGGTCGTCATCGACGGCGCGCTTCACAGCACCGAGAACGCCCGGCACTTCCTGCCATTCGTCCAGCAACACTGGCTCCTGAAGGCCACGAAGGGCTACGTCCGGGTCGGCTCTGAAGGCCACCGCTTCAGCCTCGCGGTCTAGGCGCACGACGCTCGCAGCATAACGACGCGCGGTGGTCGTTTTTCCCGTGGCGCGTGGACCGGTCACGGATACCGCCGGCAGCTGGCCGATAAGCTCGGCGAGCTTGGCATCGATTAACCGCGGAAGATAGTCGACCATGAACACCATGATACCGCTCAGGACCGAGTGTCAGTCCCGCTCAGGACCGAGTGTCAGTCCCGCTCAGGACCGAGTGTCAGTCCCGTGCAGGACCGTTAAAACACAAGGACTGGTCAACCGCTTCCACCGTAGTAGCCAGTTAAAACGGCCCTGCCGACTGCCGCTTGCAAGGCGAACACTTCGTGCGGCGCAGTAAACGGTGATGCCAGGAACCGCGACGACCGTATACCCCGGCAGGCGATCAAAGATCGCGCACATCCCTGGCGATTCAGCTACGTCCGCAGACGCTCGAATCTGCAATCGACCCAAGTACGTTCCAGATATCCCCTGAAGGCGCTGGTGCGCTCCCACGTGTTCATTGCCACATTTGAGGCTTATCTCGTCTGGTGCCAGCACCAAGCACTTGCCCTGCTTACCCTCACCGATGAAGCTTCACTGCCAAGAAGCAATCCGGTGGAACCAGCTATCCGCTCGCCTGCCGTTGTCGCCATGGTGGCCCGGAAGCGCAACGCCGGAGGTGGGCAAGGTCTGTGAGATCTTGGAGCACTTATGCGTGGCGTACTTGTCGGCTTCGTGTTCCGGGTGAAAGCGAGAGAGAGGAACGGGTTTCATATGTTTGTCACACCTATCTCGACTCAACGCAAAGTTTTGGAGTTGCTCTGCGCTCCGGAGCCTCTCTGACCGACGTAGCCAGGGCAACCGGCCAAACTTGCCTATTCCTCCTGGTAGGAAAGGGAGCGACTCGCATATGGGACGTACTTTGGCTTAACGGAAATGGTGTCGACAAATGGCGATCGGTTGGTTATTGCCTTCGCATCCGGCTCCACTTTTCTCGGTCACGCCTGCCATCCTTGCTTGCTTGGATTTTTGGGCGAACGGGCGGCCCCGCTGTAGGGATTTGAGTTGCCGGAACGGTGCTGTAAACAGGAAATCAACGGTGACGCCCGGGCTGTAAATATGGTTTCAACACTTTCGTCCGCGATTGAGGAGTGCAACTCTCCACTCTTAGCCTTGGGCCCATGAAGCAAACGGAAAGTGGCGATTGATGCCTTTCATCGTCGAATTAGCCGTCCTGATCGTGGTCCTCGCGGCCACGTGGCGTTACCTCGGTTCTTACATGGCTGCGGTTTATGAAGGGCGGGTTCATTTTCTCGGCTGGATCGAGCGGCCTATCTATCGGGCGTTGTCGGTCTCCGAGGGCAGCGAGCAGAGCTGGCGGAGGTACCTCCTAAGCCTATTGGTGTTCTCGGCGGTGTCGATAGCGGTAACGTTCGCGATACTGGTTACCCAGGGGTACCTGCCGCTTAATCCCCAGCATCTTGGCGACGTTACCCCTGCCCTCGCCTTCAACACCGCCGTCTCCTTCGTGACCAACACCGACTGGCAGAACTACGCCGGAGAGACGACGATGTCGTACCTATCACAGATGGGTGTTCTGGCGGTCCAGAACTTTGTCTCGGCCTCGGTGGGGATAGCGGTGGCGATCGCCATGGTTCGCGGCTTCTCCAGGAAGAACGCAGCTTCAATTGGGAACTTCTGGGTGGATACGGTGAGGGGAATCCTCTACATCCTCCTCCCGATCTCGCTGGTGATGGCAGTTATCTTTGTCTGGCAGGGAGCGCCGCAGACATTCCTCGGACCTGCAAGCGTCCACGATCTTCTCAACGGCGCCAAGCAGGTGATCCCGCGGGGTCCGGTCGCATCCCAAGAGGTCATCAAGCAGCTTGGAACCAACGGCGGGGGCTTCTTCAACGCCAACGGCGCCCACCCCTACGAGAACCCCACCGGTTTGACCAATATCCTTTCGATCTACCTGATTCTGTCGATACCGGTAGCGCTCACTTACACCTTCGGGAAGATGGTCGGGAGCATTCGCGAAGGGGTTGCCATTCTGATCGCAATGGTAATTCTTTTCGCGGGCACCTTTGCTTTTTCTCTGGCCGCCGAGCACGCGGGAAACCCGGCCGTGGCGGCGGGTGGGATAACCGTCGTGCACCACGGGAACATGGTCGGCAAGGAGGCCCGCTTCGGCACCGGCAACTCGGTCCTCTATAACATCACCTCCACCCAAACGTCCACCGGATCGGTCAACTCCTCCGCCGATTCCTACACGGCGATCGGAGGGATGGGGATGCTGGCGGGAATGATGTACGGTGAGGTATCGCCGGGCGGGGTCGGCTCCGGCCTCTATACCGTTCTCATTTTTGCCGTCCTAACCGTCTTCATATCCGGACTAATGGTGGGTCGAACGCCCGAGTACCTCCGGAAGAAGATTCAGCGGACCGAGATCCTCTGGGCTTCGATAGGAGCGCTGGTGATGCCGATCACAGTTTTGATCCTTACCGCGCTTACGGTGGCGCTGCCGGCGGGGCGGGCGGCGGTTTTGAACTCCGGTCCCCATGGCTTCTCCGAGATCCTTTACGCGTTTACCTCGCAGTCGAACAACAACGGCTCGGCGTTTGCGGGCCTCTCGTCGAATACCGACTTTTTTAACATCACCGGAGCGGTTGCGATGCTCCTTGGACGCTTTGGCGTGATGATTCCGGTGCTGGCGCTTGGCGGATCTCTGGCCGCAAAAGACGAGGTGCCGGTTACCGCTGGTACCTTCAGGACCGCGACTCCGATGTTTACCGGACTGCTGGTCGGGGTCATTCTTCTAGTGGGGGCGCTCAACTTCTTCCCGGCGGTGTCGCTAGGACCCATCGCGGAGGCACTGGTACACGGGAGGTTTTTCTAGATGCAGACCAAGATCCGGACCAAGGGGGTGGCGAGGCCAAGGAGTCTCTTCGATCGGGACATCCTCGCCTTTGCTGCCGTGGGAAGCATTAAAAAGTGCGATCCGCGCATCCAAATCAAGAATCCGGTGATGTTCGTGGTCTACTTGGGGACTTTTGTGACCCTTGCCGCTTCTGTGACAAAGCCGTCGCTTTTTGCCTGGTTCGTTACCGTGGTTCTTGCGGCAACCGTCCTCTTTGCCAATTTTGCGGAGGCGATGGCGGAAGGGAGGGGAAAGGCTCAGGCTGATGAGTTGCGCCGGACACGAACCGAAACCAGAGCGCGAAGACTGCGAGACGGCATCGAAGAGTCCGTGCTCGCCTCTGAGCTTCGGCAAGGTGACCTGGTGGTGTGCGAGGCGGGAGATACCATACCCTCTGACGGCGAGATCATTGACGGTGTTGCGTCGGTGGACGAGTCGGCCATTACCGGAGAGTCTGCCCCGGTGATCCGGGAGTCCGGTGGCGATCGAAGCGCGGTTACCGGCGGCACCAGGGTGCTCTCCGACCGCATCATCGTTCGTATCATGGCCAACCCCGGAGATACCTTCTTGGATCACATGATCGCAATGGTAGAAGGTGCTGATCGCAAGAAAACCCCGAACGAAGTGGCGCTTACCGTGTTGCTGATCGCGCTAACCGTCATCTTCCTCCCGGTAGTGGTCTCGCTCGAGTACTTTGCCCACTTCTCTGGCTCCGGAGTTGCAATAGTGACTCTGGTTGCCCTGCTGGTCTGCCTGATCCCCACCACCATCGGAGCGCTCCTCTCGGCTATCGGGATCGCCGGGATGGACCGCCTGGTCCAGCGGAACGTGCTCGCCATGTCTGGGCGGGCGGTCGAGGCCGCCGGGGACGTATCCACCCTGCTTCTCGACAAGACCGGTACGATCACCTTTGGAAACCGGATGGCTTCCCGCTTCATCCCGGTCGCAGGCGCCAGCGAGGAGGAGGTGGCACGGCTTGGGCGGCTCGCCTCGCTTGCCGACGAGACTCCGGAGGGGCGCTCCATCGTGGTTCTCGCCAAGGAGAAGTTTGGCATGCGGGAGTTCTCGGCCGAGGAAAATTTTGAGTTCGTCCCCTTCTCTGCTTCTACTCGAATGTCCGGAGTCAATCTGGACACTCGCCAGATCCGTAAGGGCGCGGTAGACGCCATGAAGCGGTGGGCCGAAGGGGCCGGAAAGGACGTTCCCAACGAGGTCGACAAAGTAGTGGCCGATGTGGCGAAGTCCGGTTCGACACCTTTGATCGTGGGTTCCGACGGCGAAATAGTCGGGGTGATCGAGCTCAAGGATACGGTAAAGCCCGGAATCGCAGAGCGATTCCAACAGCTGCGCCAGATCGGCATCCGCACCGTGATGATTACTGGAGACAACCCGCTGACCGCGGCCGCAATCGCACTTGAGGCCGGAGTTGACGATTTCCTGGCCGAAGCCACCCCGGAGCGGAAGCTCAAGCTCATCGTCGAGGAGCAGGGTGAAGGGAAGCTGGTGGCCATGACTGGTGACGGAACCAACGATGCCCCAGCTCTGGCGCAAGCCGACGTGGGAGTGGCGATGAACTCCGGTACCGCAGCTGCCAAAGAAGCCGGGAATATGGTCGATCTAGATTCGAACCCTACCAAACTGATCGAGATCGTCGAGGTCGGAAAGCAGCTCTTGATCACGAGAGGTGCGCTGACCACCTTCTCCATCGCGAACGACCTGGCAAAGTACTTTGCGATTATCCCGGCCATGTTCGTGCCGATCTTCCCGCAGCTGCAAGCCCTCAACATCATGCACCTGCACTCGCCGGCGTCGGCGATCCTTTCGGCAGTAATCTTCAATGCACTTATCATTGTGCTTCTCATCCCCCTCGCGCTCCGCGGGGTCAAGTTTCACCCTGCTTCCGCGGCCCAGGTGATCAGGAGAAACGTCTTTATCTACGGGGTCGGCGGCGTGATCCTACCCTTTGTCGGGATCAAGCTCATCGATATGGTGCTAACGGTAACGAGGTTGTACTGATGCTAACGCAGCTGCGCAGGTCAATTGTATTGGTCGTCATTTTCGGAGTCCTTCTCGGCCTTGCCTACCCGGCGGCCGAGGTTGCGGCCGCAAATACCATATTTCCTTTTCGATCCAAGGGGTCGATCACCCAATACGGTTCGTCTCTGATTGGACAGGACTGGACCGGAACGCGCTGGTTTCATGGACGCCCAGACGCCGATAATCCACTGGCCACCGGCGGCACCAACCTTGGCCCCACCTCCAAGCAGCTGGTCGTCTTCACCAAAAAAATGGTCGCATTCTGGCACAGCCATGGTGTCAATCCGACGCAGGAGTTGGTGACGACCTCCGGTAGCGGTATCGATCCTGACATCTCTCCACGTAGCGCCTACGTCCAAGTCCCCATGGTCTCCCGTGCAACCGGAATTGCAGCGGTGAGGCTTGACAACCTGATCGCCTCCCAGGTGCATGGGAGGCAGTACGGAATACTAGGGGAGCGCTACGTTGACGTTCTCGATCTCAATTTGGCGTTGAAGCGGCTAGAGGTCACGGTTCGGAGTTGATTGTCGGGACGAAGTTTTGGCCCCGGCTAGTCCCGATGACGTGCACGTCGATTCCCGCCTCTGCCACTCTGTGGATGATGTCGCTGGCGATGGATCCATGAATCAGCTCCTCCCAGCGGCTGCGTCTAGAGGCGCCGATCACGATCTGGGTGATTTGACGCTCGAATGCAGCCTTGACCAACTCGCCGGCCACGTTCGATCCGGAGCGTATCTCGAGAATCACTCCGAGGTCGCTGGCGATCGAGCGGAGGTGAGCGAGTTCGCGCTCCTGTTTGCCGGTCATGTCGGTGTCCGCCAGGATTACCAGTGCACTCAGATCGGATTTGGCCCGATCTGCCATTCTCGCCGCCCTGTGGAGGACTTTCCAGGAGTAGTTAGAGAGGCTCAGGCCAACCATCACCCGTTCTCTAGTTTCAAAAATCTTTTCCGATTGCCTCCGGCGGAGGAAAGCAAGAAGGCTTTCGTCGGTTTCGTCGGCCACGTAGCGGAGGGCGAGTTCGCGGAGAGCGGTAAGGTTTTCAGTGGTAAAAAAGTTGGTAAGCGCGGTTTCGATCTTGTCCGCAGGATAGATGTTCCCGTGGAGCATCCTTCGCCGGAGCTGTTGCGGCGAGGAGTCAATCAGCTCAAGCTGGTCCGCCTTCTTGACCACCCAGTCCGGAACCCGCTCTCGGATGGGCACACCGACCATCTCTTCGACGGCATCCGCTATCGACTCGATGTGCTGGACGTTCAGCGTAGTGATCACGTCGATACCCTCGTCAAGGAGGCGGAGGACATCCTGGTATCGCTTCGGGTTTGGCGACCCGTCCGGGACGTTAGTGTGGGCAAGCTCGTCCACCAGCACCACCTGAGGGTGGCGTCGCAAGACTGATTCGGTGTCCATTTCACCGAACTCTTTGCCGCGATAAATGACTACCTTTTGTTCTATGACTGGTATTTCTCTGATTAGCGAGGCGGTGTAGCTTCGGCCGTGCGTTTCGACCAAACCTATTACCACGTCGGTTCCGCGCTGGAGACGTCTCCACCCCTCGTCAAGCATGGCGCAGGTCTTTCCTACCCCGGCCATAGCTCCCAAGTAGATCCGAAAGCGACCAGCGGCCTCTACTTCATTTTCGAGTTCCAGCTCGGGCATATGTCCTCCGTAGGTGTCAAATGATCGCTTACAGTTCCAAAGGGCAGCGTGCGCTGTTGTCGAAGGATGGATTGGCGGGATTGGTAGTCGGATTGGCAGCGATTTTTGTGGTCACGGAAATCCTCCTCCCGTTCCGGGACCACGCCTCGCTCGCCACCTTTGCGCTGGTCTTAACCGTGCCGGTAGCGGCAGGCGTAGCCGTTGGTGGACCGCTGGCTGGAGCCGCCTCGACGGTGGCCGGCTTCCTTACCTACGACTTCTACTTTATCCCACCTTACGGCACTCTCGAGGTTGGTGCCGCGAGCAACTGGGTGGCCTTGGGTGTTTTTGCCCTGGTAGGGGCGATTATCTCGGCTGTTGTCCTCAGATTCCAGCACGAAAGGGCGAGAGCACTTCGCACCGCGGAGGTTCTGAAGGGCGTTGCTGCGGCTTCGGCCCAGCTGATTGCGGATGACGATGCTGTTGCGTTGAAGCGGTTGGCGCTGACGACTGCGAAGGAGATTTTCGGTCTTGGAGGGGGCATCATCTACGATGGGGACGCGACGCTGATCGACTCCACAGATCCGAATGGCAATTTTGCTCAAGTTATCCTTGGCCAACTTCGCGGCGACGGGAGAATTGGATCGATCGGGCCGCACGAAGCCGGTGGCTTCCAGGTTCGCTCCGTTCGTCTTGCGACCGTCAACCGTGAGTTCGGTGTGATGGTGGTCTGGGCGCGGAATGTAGCGGATGAGCAACTTCCGGCCTTGCAGATTCTTGCCGATCAGCTTGCCAGTGCGCTCGAGCGGGCGACGCTTCGGGAAGCCCAGATTCGGATCAACACTCTTGAGGAGGTCGATCGGTGGCGGGTTTCCTTGCTGAGGACCGTCTCTCACGACTTGCTCACCCCCTTGGCGGGGATCAAGACCGCGGTAACGGCGTTGCAGGAAGGGTTGCCGGCACTTGAGGGTCGCGATCGGAGCACGCTGCTTGCGACCACCGTCGAGCAGGCAGATCGGATCATCCAGCTCGTAACCGACCTGCTGAACGTCAACCGGATCGAGGCGGGAGCTCTCAAACTGCGCTACCGGGAAATAGACCTGCGCAGAGTGGTATCCGAGGTGGTCGCTGCCATCGACTTCGTCTCCATCGATGCCGAAGTAGAGATCACTGGCGAGCCTCAGGTGCTAGCTGTGGTAGACGAGGGCTTGATTCGCGAAGTGATCTGGAACTTGCTCGAGAACGCCGTCCGCCACTCTCCGGTGGGCGGAAAGGTCGAAGTAGGGCTGTCGCGTTCGAGTGAGTTTGCGGTCATTTCAGTCTCCGACCAAGGGGTTCTCCCGGCGGCCGGGGATAGTTCGAGGATGTTCGACTGGTTCCACCACAGTGAATCCGGTGGCCGGAGTGGACTGGGCCTCGCCATAGTGGAGGCGTTTGTCGGCGCACACAAGGGCAGCGTTGAAGTCGAGGCAGATTTTGGCTCCACGGTTTTTCGGGTTGCGCTTCCGGTGGCCCCATGAACCGTATCGTGGTAGTTGATGACGATCTTGCTCTTTTGAAGATTTTGAAGATCGGGCTTGAGTCGATCGGCTACACGGTTGTGACTGCCCGAAGAGGGAAAGAGGCGGTGGAACTCTGCGTTGTGGGCCGGCCTGATGTGCTCGTGGTAGATCTCGGACTTCCAGATATCAGCGGCATCGAGGTGTTGCGGCGAGTCCGAGCCGCCGTACCGCTTCGGATCCTGGTTCTTTCCGCCTTTGGCGACGAGGCGATCAAGATCCAGGCTCTTGATGCCGGTGCGGACGACTACGTTACCAAGCCCTTTGGCATGGGAGAGCTTGCAGCCCGGTTGAGGGCGCTAGGCAGGCGGGTAGAGCCGGATCGCCCCGTTGAACTTAGCTCTAACGGACTCACTATCGATCCGGTTCGTTGCGAAGTTCGCGCCGAGGATGGGACCTTGGTTCAACTGACCAAACGGGAGTTTGAGGTGCTCGAGTACTTGGTGAGAAATTCGGGTCGGTTGTGTACCTACCAGATGATCTTGCAGGCTGTCTGGGGGGAGGGCTACGGCTCTGAAACCCACTACGTACGGGTTTACGTCAATCGCTTGCGGCTAAAGCTTGGCGACGCTGCGATCGTCAACCGGCCCGGCATCGGGTACCTTTGGTCTCCGGGCGGCAGCCGCCAGCCGCAGTAGCGTGAAAAACCAATTGCCTGCCCCCCTCCGGAGAGGGAAGCAGGCAATTGGTGCTCGATTTTGGGCTATGCTCCAGTTCCGCTGCTGCCGCCCGTTCCACCAGTTCCGCCGGTTCCACTGGTGCCACCAGTTCCACCAGTGCCGCCCGTTCCACCAGTTCCGCCGGTTCCACTGGTGCCGCCCGTTCCACTGGTGCCGCCCGTTCCACTGGTGCCGCCCGTTCCACTGGTGCCGCCCGTTCCGCCGGTTCCACCCGACGGTCTGTGCTTTCCAACCCCACCAGCCAGCACTTTGGCCGCTGGCGTGGTGGCGACCTTGGTACCGGCGGGCGTGGCCGAGACTACCGCATAGGCACCAGCGCCAGAACGTGCTATTGCCGAAACCGTCTTGCCGATACCATGATGGCTGAGCGCCGCTTCGGCTAATCCTTTGGCGGCGTGCGAATTAGCTCCGCTGGGGAGCTGGATTCCCAGCGAACCTGCGGCTTGGGAGACCGTATTTTGGACGCTTGTTGGAAGTGAACCGGTTGCCGCGGCTGCTGATCCCCCGGCAACCATGGCACCTGCCAACAGGCCAGCCAGGGCCTTTGCACTCAAGTGACCTAGTATCGATGCTACCAGCATGAGGAAAACCTCCTTGTTAGTTCCAGTCCTACGCATCTTTATATCGGAATATCGTGAAAGAAGACTTTAGCTTCCGGTAAATGTTACCGAAAATCGATGCCCACTTTTGAGTGCGTGGTATGTCGTGCCAAAAATTCGGCGCCGTTTTATCCCGCCACGTCCCGACTGCTGGTGCGGGCGGATTCCCCTCCGCGGATTGCCCAGCGCCTGTTGGCGATGGTATACGGATAGACCAGCAGCAGCGTAGCGGCACCGGCGCCGGCGACAACACCGAGATCGAGCGCGGGATCGGGTGCGGCCGCTTGGAGCATGAGGGCCAACGCTGCGTAACACAGAGCGGCAACCGTTACTCGCAGCGTAGCGGGGATGGCGTGAAGCCGTCGAATTCGTGCGCGGATTGCCAGAGTGATGCCCGCCAGGAGTGCGCCCATGATGGCAATGGCTGAGATTACCGAGAACAGCTGCCAGATTCCCCAGGAAGTGGCGATGGTCGTCTCCGGCCGGAGGCTGGAGGCGGCTGCAACAAGGGCTGAGGGCTCTGGATAGCCGATCCCGACCACGGGATGCCAAGGAGCTGGGGTCTCTCCTGGAGGGACGGCAAAGGAACTTGGATGCTTCGCCTTGAGTTCGTAGAGATATGGGGCCGCGTTGCCGGTCAATAGACGCTCGCCAAGGCGCTGGCGTTCTTGGGCGACGATAGCCCAGAGTGCAGCCCAGAGCGGAGCGGCCAGGCTTGTGCCGCCCAGCTGGATCCAGGTGTTAGCCCTGATGGCCACGCCTGGAGGGCCCGCAAGCCAGGAGATGTCAGGGATCTGGCGCCAAGGACTCTGTGTTGCAGCTTGCCAGAAAGGCGCGGCATACGCCAGATCGGCAGAACCGGTTCCGGTCCCGGGCCAGGGAAAGACCTTGTTGTATGAGGTCGAGTACTCTACTCCCCCAACAGCACTCACCCAGGGAAGCATCGCCGGCAGCGCAGCCCCTGCCCCTTGATCTCCGGATGCGACAAAGGTCGGATAGTTGGCAAGTGGCGCGTAGGTGCTCGCCCCGTGGGGCAGGAACGGGAGCCGCATGCGGACCAGGGAAAGATTCCCGGAAAGTCCGTAGCTGATGGCAACGGCATTGGGCCTTGCCCTCGCAAGCATCGCCGAAAGCGGCGCCGCTCCGTCGGCCGGAGCCCAGGAGATCACTGCAAGATGGGCGGCAGGGGCCACTACATGTGCCCACTCGGTATCGAGCATGGTCTCGACGCCAGACCTGGAGGACGAAACGTTGGTAGAGCACTTGTTCGCGCAGAGTACGCGGACATCGGGGTTGGGAAGGTTGAAGGCTCGATCGAAATCGGCCATGGCGCTAGCTGAGTAGTCGGGTTGCGGCGTCTCCTCTACGAGGGCGATGTTGGTGCCAGCACCGTCCAGGGCCGTGGGAAGCTGGAGAAATTCCTTGGAGAACTTGGCTGGAGTCATCACTGTCGGGTGGTTGTGGAGCAGCGTGGATAGCGAAAGCGGTGGCTGGGGACCTACGCCGGGATTCGCCACTGGGATCGGATTTACGAAGTCGAATCCCAGGGGGACGAGGCATAGGAGCGCGAAAAGAGCGGCTCCACCCACTCGGGCTGCGAGCCTAGCCCCTGGTAGTCGGGAGCGGTCCATGGACACGTTTAGAGGCTACCAGCTGGCAAATTGGGGATACCCAGCCAAAGGAGAGCTCGTGAACAACCTGCTTACACCGAAATGGCACGGCCTAGCTTGCATTACCCGGTTGGTTGATCGCAATGCGTCTATTTGAGAAGGGTAAAGATATGCTTATGTGTAGATCTGTAAATGGAGGTTACGGAGTTGACCGGCGATCTTGGAGTTGAGTTGGCAAATCCGATGGAGGATGAGCAGGCGGTACGCCTTGTTGCACTGCTGGAGGCGATGGCCGACCTCAACCGTATTCGAATCTTGACCGCGCTGGGCACCGCGTGCGTGCCGGTAGGACAGATCGTCAGCGCGGTTAAATTGCCGCAGCCGCTGGTCTCCCATCACCTTCGCATCCTTCGAGACCGTGGGGTTGTCCGAGGTGAGAAGCGCGGGGTTTTCGTCTTCTATTGCGTCGCTTCCGAACGGGTAAAAAAGTTCATCGATGCCGCGATTCTGGCGGTCGATCCTGGAGATTTGGCAGCAACAGCCGGCAACCGGGGGCTTGTGTGACTGGGGCAAGGCTCGGACTGAGGGAAAACTGGTTCCAGTTCTCCCTCTTCTCGATCATCACTTTTCTGGTGGGCATGACCATCGGCGTGGAGAGGGTGGCACTTCCTCCGTTAGCGCGGGAACGGTTCGCGATCACGTCAGTTCTCTATACCGTCTCGTTTCTGTCAGCGTTCGGGCTGGTCAAGTCTTTGATGAACTTGGTATCGGGCAGGCTTTCGGATCATCGTGGGCGCAAGGTCCTGCTAGTCGCCGGCTGGCTTTTTGCGGTGCCATACGCCTTACTCATCATCTTCGCCGCCAACTGGTGGTACGTGCTGGCGGCAAACGCACTCCTCGGGGTGAACCAGGCCCTGACCTGGACGATGTCGGTCTCTTCCATGATCGACCTGGTAGGTCCCAAAAGCCGGGGATTCGCGGTCGGTGTCAACGAGTCGGCAGGGTACGTAGGCGTTGGGATCGGCGGCATCGCCGCCGGCATCCTGGTAACCCGGTACGGCCTTCGACCTGTTCCCTACCTGCTCGTGCTCGCGGTGGTCGCCGTCGGGTTGGCGGCTTCGCTGTTTCTGGCCAAGGAGACCCTGCCGTGGACGCGTATCGAGGGGAAGCCGCAGGACGGTCCGCATCCGCAACTTTCGGAGATCTTCAAGTACATGAGCCTTCGCGACCGGTCGATGATGTCTGCCTGCCATGCCGGGATGATCAACAAGTTCCTCGACAGCCTGGTCGCGGCCTTCCTCCCGCTTTACCTGCTCCGGCTGGGCATAGGCCCCGCGGAGATCGGTGCGATTGCCGGCACCTACGCCTTGGTATGGGGGATCGGGCAGCTAGCTGGCGGCGCGATCGCCGATCGTTTCGGCCGCCGCCTTCCGATAGTATCCGGGACCTTTACCATTGGAGTTGGGCTCGTCGTCTTCTTGGTTGCCGATTCGCCTTTCGCCTTTGCCAGCGGCGCCGTTCTCATGGGTCTGGGGATGGCCTTGGTCTATCCCAACCTGATCACGGTGGTCGGCGATACCGCGAGCCCGGCTTGGCGCGGTAGCGCGCTGGGGGTGTACCGGCTGTGGAGGGACGGTGGCTACGCACTCGGACCCGCATTTTTCGGAGTAGTGGCCGCAGTCTTCGGTCTCTCGGGAGCGTTGTGGACAGGTTCCGGCATCGCTGTGGTGTCGGGGATTGCGCTTTTGGCCTGGCTGGAAGAGTCTCACCCCGACCTTCGGAGCAAGCCGCGAAGGTGGGAAATCGAACCCTGGCTAATCCACTTGACGCCGCCGGATAGAGCCGGGAATTAAGCCAGCCGTTTGAGGATGACGTTGACCGCCATTTCCGACTCTCCGCTCCCGCTGTAGATGCCGACGAAGGGGGCAACGTCGTTGTAATCCCGGCCGTGCCCGATGACAATGTAGCGCTTAGGGTCGAAGTTCAAGTTGGTAGGGTCTATCTGCATCCACCATCCAACCCACGCCTCCACCCACGCGTGGCTTTCTCCCGCAACTTCTTGTTCAATCTCGCCTTCGGCAAGCGGATAGTAGTAGCCGGAGACGTACCTGGCGGGAATTCCTGCGGCCCTAAGTAGGGCGATGCAGAGGTGGGAGAAGTCTTGGCAAACTCCCTTTTTGATCTGCCAAGTCTCGGCTGCGGTTGTCGAGACCGCCGTAGATCCGGGTTGGTACCGCAGGGATCTGTTTACGAACTTTGCCGCTTTAGCGACGGCGCTTGCCGGAGTGTTGGACGCTATTAGCTCCGAGATCATCGCTTGGACGCGCTTATCGGCGGGAAGTGCGGTCAAAGCCGTTGGGGCGAGTTGCTCGGCGAACTCGTCCTCGTCCCACTTGGGGCTCACGACGGCTGGCACCTCATGCCCAGCCGGGGTCTTGACCACCGATCGGGCGACGATTCTGAGCCTGTCGTGCGGATGACGGATGTCAAACCGTTGGACCATGGTGTCCCAGTAGTCGCGATACGGGAAGAGGTTGACCGGCGGAGAGATCTCTAGCCCGGTCTCGAGAACGAGCTGCTCCCCGTTCTCTTGCGGCGTCATCCTGATTTCGTTGTAGGAGACTTGGGCCGGTTCGGTGTACCGGTACTCGGTGACGTGCTCGACGGCGATGGTCCAGCTCATATGAGTCCGGCTCCGCTGAAGCCCCGCCGGTGCCAGGCGCCGAAGTCGGTAGCCGCAAAGTAGCGCTCCGATATCGCCTGTGACGCCAGGGTGGTCGTGAGCGACAAATTCTCGAGAACAGCCTCGATGTTGCTGCTGATGTCGGCGGTGGAGCGAAAAGTAAGCTCGGTGCGTGCCCGCTCCACCAGTTGCTGGACCGGGTTGGGCACCGTTGTCCGAGCAGGCCCGCCGGAGATGCCGGCTAGGCAACTCTCCGCGGACAGGAGCCCAAAGTGGACGCTTCGGGGAAACTGCCTGTCCAAAAGGAGGAACTCGAGAATCGAACTTGGGTTCACGACTCCATGGTATGCCCGGAGGTAGCTTTCGAAGGCGGAACAAAGCCTCAGGGTCGTGACCCAGTCGGCATTGGTGGCGGTGATGGTGAACCGGAGCCGGAGCAGGCGGGCGGTCATGTCGACCCGCTCCAGGAACTTTCCAAGCTCAAGGAAGTTCCACCCCTCGTCCCTGGGCATGGACTCGTTGATGATGCCAACGATCGTCGCCACCCTCTCGTGCGCCAGCTTACCGTATCTGAAGAAGGCGGATATCGACGATCCCCGGCTGCTCTCCGCTGAAGGAACCAGCATTCTTTCGGCCACGTTGATCGCCTCGTAGACCTCGCTGGGCAGGATCTCCCTCAGGCCGTTGGCGTTGCGCCTCGCGGCGGCGATCGCGGCGGCGATCGAGTTGGGGTGCTCCCGGTTTTTGCCCAACAAGTTCACTAGCTCGAGCGGTGTAGTGGGTGTTTCGGCGGGAAAGTGCATCCCCAGCGTGGTCAGGAAGGTTTCCGGCGGCGTCTTCGGGCCATACTCCAGCTCGTGGTGGAGGTGGACTTCGAGGATGCGTGCGGTATCGTCGGCGCGTTCCAGGTACCTGGCAAGCCAAAAAAGCGACTCGGCCATGCGCGCTAGCATTTTTACTGCTCGCTCCGGCCCGCTGGCCCGCGTTCGGGCAACCCTGCTCGGGGCTGTGGGATTTTGGAGGCCGATGCCTTGAGCGGCGTCTCCTTGAGAGAGCCTCCACCAGCCAGCACCCAAGTATCCTTGGAGCCGCCCCCTTGGGAGGAGTTGACGATTAGCGAGCCTTTGGGGAGGGCGACCCGTGTCAAGCCACCGGGCATCACCCAGATCCGGTCTCCCTGGTTGATGGCGAACGGCCGGAGGTCGACGTGCCTGGGTTCGATGCCGCCGCTCACCTTGGTCGGGGTGGTTGACAACTTGATCACGTCCTGGGCGATCCATCCGCGCGGGTTGGCCCTGATAGACAGGGTGGCGGCAGCGAGCGCCTCCTCGGAGGCCATCGAGCCGACGACGATCCCGTTTCCGCCCGCTGCATCGACCGGCTTTACCACGACCTTGCCAATGTTCGCGACAACCCACTCCAGGACCTCCGGATCTTCTAGGCGGTAGGAAGGGACGTTGCGGAGAATGGGCTTTTCCCCCAGGTAGTAGCGGATAATTTCGGGGACGTAGGTGTAGGTGAGCTTGTCATCGGCGATCCCGTTCCCAATGCCGTTGGCGACTGAAAGATTGTTCGCGCGGATGCAGCCCACGATCCCTGGTACCCCAATCATCGAGTCGGGCCGGAAGTGGAGCGGATCAAGGTAGTCGTCGCCTACCCTGCGGTAGATCACGTCAACCCGCTTCTCCCCGGAAGTTGTCTTCAGGTAGCAGACGTTGTCGTGGCAGAAAAGATCCTGTCCCTCGACTAGGTCGATACCCATCTGCCGCGCCAAAAAGGTGTGCTCGAAGTAGGCGGCGTTGTGGACGCCGGGGGTGAGCAGTACTATGGCCGGGTTCGACGGCGCAGCGGCGGGCGCGGAGGAGATCAACGATCGCAGCAACTCCTGAGGGTATGACATTACCGGCCGGACGTGGTGCCCGGCGAAAAGCTCGGGAAAGATTCTGGTCATGATCCGGCGGTTCTCCAGCACATAGGAGACTCCGGAAGGCGTGCGGATGTTGTCTTCAAGAACGAAGAGCGAGCCGTCGGAGTCCCTGACGATATCCATTCCGGAGACGTGGATCCGGACGCCGTTGGCCGCTGGAAGACCGTGAGCCGCTCGGAGAAAGAGCGGCGAGGCGAGGACCAACCGCCTGGGCACGACCCGGTCCTTGAAGATCTGCTGAGAGTCGAAGATGTCGGCAAGGAACGCCTCGAGCGCGCGAACCCGCTGGGCAACCCCGCTTTCTACCTGCGCCCACTCTGCAGGCGCTATGACTCTGGGAATCGGGTCGAGAGGAAAGGGCGTCTCCTGGCCGGCAAATGAGTAGGTGACTCCGCGATCCCGGTAGGACCGGTCACGTTCCCGGCACCGCTCGTCAAGGTCGGTTCCGCTGAGCTCCTGGAGCCGGTGATAGAGTTCGGCATAGCCAGAGCGGGGTGTTCCGGAGGGCTCCAGCATCTCGTCCCAGGCGGTGTCGGGGATGTACCCGTCAAGGAGTGAGTTGCTCATGCATCCGTTCTAGCTGCCAGGCAAGAGCCAGCTCCGGCGGTGTTGTTGCACCCGCGTTAAATCGGATTGGCGCAAAATCCCGTTTGATGCGGGTTGGTGGGGCGCGCATGGATTAGCGCCGTGCGCTTTTGGCGCCGGACAAGCCGATGCGCAGCGCCTGCCGTACCGGCACCTCTAGAACCTCAGTCCAGAACCTTATAGGACCACAAAATAAAATATGTGTTGATTAACAGTAAAGAAGTTGAGTGTCTATATAATAGGTTTTATTAGTAAGTAGGCATTGACTTGGTAAGCAAGGAGGAAGCAATGGCACTTGTGCTTGACCCGTTCCGCAATCTGGATCAGATCGCCCAGCAGGTTTTTGGAGCTGGAAGGTCGGCTATGCCGATGGACATTTACCGCAAGGGCGACGAGTTCGTAGCGGCTTTCGATCTTCCCGGAGTCGATCCCGCCAGCATCGAGGCGACAGTAGAGCAAGGGGTGCTGACGGTCAAGGCTACCAGGAGCTTGCAGCCTGGCGATGGAGTTGAGGTCATTGCCCAGGAGCGGACCCAGGGCCGGTTCATCCGCCAGCTGGCGCTCGGAGAGTTTGCCGATACCGAAAACATCCGGGCTAGCTACGACCGCGGTGTGCTCATTTTGACGATTCCGGTGGCAGAGAGGGCCAGGCCCCGCCGGGTGGTGATCCACGCCGAAGATTCATCCGCAGAGGTTGCCGGAATCGCGGCGAGCCGGTCCGGCGCGACGGCAGTCTAGCGGTCGAACCGCGCAAGCGTCTCCTGGTGCCTCTGGATCGGCGAGGCGCCAGGAGACGCTTTTGGTTTGCTGCCAAAACTCAAAGAAGACGAGCGGAGCAAAACCGCAACGTTCTTCCAACGCGCGTTAGTTGGTTGGCTTGTGCGCCAAGGCCGATAGAGCACAGTTCCTGCGAGAAGCCCAAGCGGGCGGAGTTTTTAGGCAAGGCCGCAGTTTGCAAAGTTCCGATGCCGAGCCATCGTCGGCGCGAGCAGCAAGTCATTGTCATGCGTTGATCACAAAGATGGCCGGGCTTGATCTCGTCCGCAGCGGTGGAAATAAGAAGTATGATACATGAGTTGTGAACCATCTGAGTCAAATGGTTGCGGCAGCCTGATGCCCTCGCCCGATGAACATTCGCGGTGGAAGGGGTCCGCGCACCCCTACGCCGGGTCTGTTGCAACTCTTGCCACCAAGCATCGCAAGTTACCCTTGATCGGGCCGGCGCTCGAGGCCGCGGTCGGGTTGAGGGTGGTCGAGATAGAAATCGATACCGACGTGCTCGGAACCTTCACCGGAGACGTTCCCCGCTCGGGCACGCCGCTAGAGACGGCGATCGCCAAAGCCCGCCTTGGAATCAGCGCTTCTGGAGCGCGGGTGGGGTTGGCATCCGAGGGGACGATCGGCCCCGATCGGACTATGCCTTTTGCACTGTCCGACGAGGAGATCGTGGTCCTAGTCGACGACGATGCAGGGTTGGTGGTGTGGGAGTCGGTCACCAGCTTCGAGATTGTGGCGGCGAGCGCCGCTCTCCGACCGGGCGACGACGCCGATGGCCTGCTGGAGCGCGCGGGGTTTCCCGGCCATCGGCTTGTTGTCCGCCCGAACTCCGGTCCGATTCACCCAATCGAGAAGGGAATCGGTACCCGCCGAGAGCTTGCCGCCGCTATCGCCGCCGCGGCGTCGGCTTCGAGCGATGGACTTGCCCGGGTCGAGAACGATCTTCGGGCGCACTCCTCTCCGTCGCGCCAAGTGGTGATCGCTGCGGCTGCTGAGCGGCTGGCTGAACGGCTCGCCCGCCGCTGCCCCGAATGCTTTGCGCCAGGATGGGGTCCCACCGGTTACCTTTACGGGGTGCCGTGCGCCATCTGCGAGACCGAGGTGCAGGTGCCGCGGGCAAAGGTTTCTGGCTGCCAGGCGTGCGGCTCCAGTTCCATGGAGGCGATCGCCTATCCCGGTGGAAAGGCCGATCCGGGACAGTGCCCGGAGTGCAATCCCTAGCGGTGATCTGGTGGCGCCCACTGGTCCGACAGGGCTCTACTTGACCGGCGAGTAGCGCGTGCCTATTGTTTGAGATGGGGCGCCGATATTGGCGGCGGGCAGGTCCGCACCCGGTGAGAGTGCCGGGAACGCGGGTAGTTTCCGGCGAAGGAGCTGGTGGAGAATGGAACCTACAGATGCAAGCAATCCGCAGTTCTACCACCGCATAGTCGAGTGCCAGTGGGCCTGCCCCGCTCACACCGATGTGCCCGAGTACATCAGGCTCATCGCCCAGGGAGAGTATGCGCAGGCGTATATGCTCAACCGGAAGACCAACGTCTTTCCCGGTATTCTCGGCCGTACCTGCGATCGCCCGTGCGAGCCCGCGTGCCGCCGTACCCGGGTCGACGGGAAGTCGGTCGCGATCTGCAGGTTGAAGCGCGTGGCGGCCGATGCCAAGGGCGCGATTGCATCGATGTTGCCGTCGATCCCAAAGGAGAAGAATGGAAAGCGGATTGCCTGCGTTGGGGCTGGTCCGGCGTCGCTTGCCCTCGCCAACGACCTGATGCCATTGGGTTACGAGGTCACGATATTTGAGGCTGGAGCCATGCCCGGCGGGTTGATGCGCTCCAACATTCCCGCCTTCCGGCTACCGGTTGAGGTGCTGGATGACGAGATTGCCTCCATCGTCGACATGGGGGTTGACGTTCGCTACGCCTCTCCGATCGAAAGCTTGCGGAGTCTGCTCGGCGAGGGTTTCGACGCGATTTTTATCGGAAGCGGCGCCCCCAAGGGGAAGGACATGGAGTTAGAAGGGCGCTCCGGAGATGCAGCGACGAACATTCACATTGGCATCGAGTGGTTGCAATCGGTGGCCTTCGGGCACGTTACCGGCATTGGCGGGCGCGTCCTCGTCATCGGGGTTGGGAACACCGCCATGGACTGCTGCCGGACCGCCTTGCGGATCGGCGGTGCCGATGTGAAGGTTATGGCGCGTCGGCCTCGGCGGTTCTTCAAGGCGTCGGAATGGGAGCTGGAGGACGCCGAGGAGGAGGGTGTCGAGATCGTGGTCAATCACGCTCCCAGCCGCTTCGTCACCGAGGGCGGCAAGCTGGTCGGGGTGGACTTTGATATTTTGGAGTGGGACGAAGGGGCGCGCGTCTCAACCAAGGTAGGCAGCGCCCACTTCCCCTGCGATGACGTCATTCTCGCGGTCGGTCAGGAGAACGCCTTCAGCTGGGTGGAACGGGATCTCGGGGTGGACTTTGACGAGTGGGGAATGCTGATCGCCGATCCGGTCACCCACCAGACAACGCTGCCGGGGGTCTTCGTTGGCGGGGATGCGGCGTGGGGTCCGAAAAATATCGTCACCGCCGTTGCCCACGCTCATGCCGCCGCCATCTCCATCAACAACTTCTGCGAAGGCGTTCCGGTCGAAGAGCGGCCCGAAGATGGAATGACCTTGAGCAGCCAGAAGATGGGGCTTACCCAGTGGAGCTACTACAACGACTACAACTCTTCGCCAAGGCAGGCGATGGAGCATGTGGCGCTGGCCCAGAGGCTCTCGGACCTTGGCCTCGAGGTGGAGGTCGGCTTCGACTCCGATCAGGCGGCGCGAGAGGTGCAGCGCTGCCTCAACTGCGATGTCGAGCCGATCTTCAAGGCGAATCTCTGCATCGAGTGCGACGCTTGCATAGACATCTGTCCGGTCCAATGCCTCACCATCGTGCAGAACGAAGATGACGAGGGGGTGCTGCGGTCGAAGCTGAACGCGCCGACCCGGAATCCCAACGAGCCACTCTACGTCTCCGGCCCGCTTCCACAGACCGGCCAGGTAATGGTGCAGGATGAAGATCTTTGCGTGCACTGCGGGCTGTGCGCCGAGAGGTGCCCAACCGGCGCCTGGAACATGGAAAAGTTTGAACTCAATCTGGCCTATTTGGCCATGTCAAAGTCGCGGAGGAAGTCATGAAGACCGAAGAGAAGGCGCAAAGGGGGGAGCCCGACGAGCCAGCGCTCCCAAAGCGGCGGGGTCTGAACGAGTTTGCGCTCAAGTTCGCAACGGTGAACGGCACCGGTTCGGCGAGCGCCAACAACCTGATCCTCCGCTCCATCTTCCGAATGGGGGTTCCGGTATCGGGCAAAAACCTTTTCCCCTCCAACATCCAGGGACTTCCTACCTGGTACGAGATTCGGGTAAGCGGTGAGGGCAACACCTCCCGGGCGGCGGAGTTTGATTTGATGGTCGCCATGAACGGCCAGACCTACGCCTCCGACGTCGCCGCGGTCTCTCCGGGAGGCTATCTCCTTTACGACTCTTCCTGGCCCCTCCCCAAACTGCTTCTCCGACCCGAGATCAACTTTCTTGGCATCCCACTCGCCAAGCTGATCGGCGAGATTTTTTCCGATTCCCGGCAGCGCATCTTGATGAAGAACATCGCCTACGCCGGCGCGGTGGCGGCGCTGGTCGGGATCGACCAGGAGGTCATCTTGGAACTGCTCTCTGAGCGGTTCGGTTCCCGGAAATCTCTGTTTGACGCCAATCGCGAGGCCCTTCAGCTTGGATTCGACTACGCCGAGTCGCACTTTGCGTGTCCGCTTCCTTTCCGGCTCGAGACGATGGCGGGAAATGACGGCAAAATCCTCATCGACGGCAACACCGCGACCGCCATGGGATGCCTGTACGCCGGCGCCACCGTGGCCGCCTGGTATCCGATCACTCCTGCGACATCGGTGGCGGAAAAGTTCCGCTCCCTGTGCGAACGGTACCGCCGCGTGGAAGAGACAACCGCAAATGGAGCCCGTGAGATCCGCAACAACTTCCTGATCCTCCAGGCTGAAGATGAGCTTGCCGCAATCGGTATGGTCATTGGCGCGTCGTGGGCCGGAGCTAGGGCCTTTACTTCCACCTCGGGTCCGGGAATCTCGCTGATGAACGAGCAGATTGGCCTGGCATACTACACCGAGATCCCTGCGGTGATCGTCGACGTTCAGCGCGCTGGCCCATCGACCGGCATGCCAACCCGGGTGCAGCAGGCGGACATCATGGCCTGTGCATACGCATCACATGGAGACACCAAGCATCTACTGCTCTTTCCGGCGGATCCCAAGGAGTGCTTCGAAATGGCTGTGCTTTCCTTCGACTTGGCCGAGCGTTTCCAGACCCCGGTGATGCTCCTCTCCGATTTGGACATCGGCATGAACGACTGGGTGATTCCCCGGCTCGAGTGGGACGACTCCTACCGTCCGGATCGGGGAAGGGTGCTTGGTCCCGCGGAGCTGGAGCAGATCGAGGAGTTTTTCCGTTACGACGACGCCGATGCGGAGTTTGTTACGCCACGGACGCTCCCGGGCTTCAGCGAGCGGGGAGCGTACTTCACTCGAGGTTCGGGACACGACCGATTTGGCCGCTATACCGAGGATGCCGAGGGCTACCAGCAGGTTGTCGATCGGCTTGCTGCCAAGCACCGGGCTGCGTCGGCGCACATGCCGCCGCCGGTGGTGAAGCGGCATCCGGGAGCCCGGTTCGCGGTGATCACGGTCGGGAGTTGTGAATCGGCGGTCATCGAGGCGATCGGTTACTTTGCCGCCCGGGATCTCCAGCTCGACTACCTTAGGGTGAGGGGTTTCCCCTTCTCCAGCGAGATCTCCAGCTTTATCGAAGATCACGAACGTTGCTTCGTGGTAGAGCAGAACCGCGATGCCCAGCTGCGTTCGCTGCTGATTCTCGAGGCCGGTGCACCCGCGGGGAACTTGGTGCCGATCCTCTCATACGGGGGGTTGCCTCTCACAGCGGTCCAGGTCATCGAGGGGATCGAAACGGCTTGGAAGGACGAGGCATGACGTCGATCAGCAAACCACGGATACCGCTCGCTACGCTGCCGGCAAACGAGATTGGACTCACCGTTCGCGACTACGAGGGGGCGATGTCGACGCTATGCGCGGGGTGTGGACATGACTCGGTCACCGCAGCCCTGGTCAGGTCGCTATTCGAGTTATCGATCCCACCACACCGTATCGTCAAGATGAGCGGTATCGGCTGCTCTTCGAAGACGCCGACCTACTTTGCATCCGGGGCTCACGGCTTCAATTCGGTGCATGGCCGGATGGCGCCGATCGCGGCCGGCGCCAATGCGGCCAACCGGAGTTCGATCCACATCGGCATCTCCGGAGATGGCGATTCGCTGTCGATCGGCGCAGGGCACTTGGTGCACGCCATCCGGCGCAACGTCCGCATGCTCTACGTCATCGAGAACAACGGTGTCTATGGCCTGACCAAGGGCCAGTTTTCGGCATCGGCGGATGTCGGTTCGACCGCCAAACACGGAGAGGCCAACGAGGTAGCTCCGATCGATCCGGTCCAACTCGCGTTGAGCTTGGGCGCTACGTTCGTGGCAAGGGGCTTCTCCGGAGATAAGGCGCAGCTCGTCCCGATCTTGAAGGCGGCACTTGAGCACCGGGGCTTTGCCCTGGTGGACGTGATCTCGCCATGCGTGCAGTTCAACAACCACGTCGGTTCGACCAAGAGCTACCACTATGTGCGCGATCACGAGTTGAAAGAGATAGAGCAGGACTTCGTGCCCCCGATGCGGGAGACCGCGGCCAGGCTTCCGCACGGCGGCACCATTGTGGTTACTTTGCCAGATGGCGGGAGGATCCGCTTTGGCACCCTGCCCGAAGAGTACGATCCGCGCGATCGGGGAGCAGCGTTGCACTACGCCGCCCAGGCGCAGCAGCGCGGCGAGATCCCTACCGGGGTGCTCTTTGTCGACGAGGGGACTCGGGATATCCACGAGCTCAACTCCACGCCGGATGAACCGCTGATCAGCCTCCCCTTTGAGGCACTCTGTCCTGGAGCGGATGCGTTGGCCCGGTTCCAGGACGGATTTCAGTAGTGAAAGGGAGGATTTAACATTTTTCTCGAGGGCGCCACGTCTTTCGTGTTATGGTATAGACCAGCACTGGACCGGTGCACTGCGCGGGACAGTCGCGATTAGTTGGGGGCAGATCACGAGGAGCGGGGATGCAAGATAGCGGCTCAAACGGTAATCCAGCGCCAAGCAATTTGGACGCCGATACTAGAAAGCTTCACTCTTTGGGCTACGCCCAAGAGCTGCGCCGCTCGCTGAGCGGCTTTTCTAATTTTGCCGTCTCCTTCACCATTATCTCCATTCTCTCCGGGGCTTTAACTCTTTACTATTACGGGATGACCACCGGGGGTCCGGCAGAGATGGTCTGGGGTTGGCTCTTCGTCGGCATCATGACAACGGTGGTGGGCCTGGGAATGGCCGAGATCTCCTCCGCCTTCCCGACGGCGGGCGGGCTCTACTACTGGTCTGCCAAGCTGGCGAAGCGGAAGGGAGCCGCTTGGTCCTGGTTCACCGGCTGGTTCAACCTGTTGGGACAGGTGGCGATCACTGCTGGGATCGACTTCGGCTTTGCAACCTTCTTTACCGCCTTCCTGAACCTGACGACGGGGTTGCAGGCGACCAAGGGGACGGTGCTGATCGTGTACGCGATCACGCTGCTGGTTCACGGCCTTCTCAACAACTTCGGGGTCAGGTTGGTGGCCATCCTCTCCAACGTGTCTGCCTGGTGGCACATCGCCGGGGTGACGGTAATCGTGGCAGTGCTCGCCTTGATTCCCACCCATCACGCCTCTGCGGCCTTCGTCTTTACCAAGTTCGTGAACGAGACCGGGTTCCACTCCATTTTCTACGTAATCTTGATCGGGCTGCTGATGGCGCAGTACACGTTCACCGGATACGACGCTTCTGCCCATATGTCCGAGGAGACGGTTGGCGCCGAGATGAAGGTGCCAAGAGGCATCGTCAACTCGATACTGGTCTCGCTGGTGGCTGGGTTCGTCCTTATCGTCGGGGTCACCTTCGCCATCACCAACAACTACCAGTCGGCGCTGGCGTCGCCGACTGGCGTTCCGCCGGTGCAGATCTGGATGGACGCCATCGGCAGGCACGGCGGAGAACTGCTGTTGGTAATTGCAATGGTGGCGCAGTTCTTCTGCGGGATGGCGTCGGTCACCGCGAACTCCCGGATGGTCTACGCCTTTTCCCGTGACGGAGCCGTTCCTGGTTCGCGCATTTGGCACCACATCAACCCTCGCACCCGAACTCCTACGCGCTCGATCTGGTTCGCGGTGGTTTTCGCGTTCATCCTGGGAGTCCCGTCTTACTGGAGTACCGCAGCCTACGGGGCGGTTACCTCTATAGCCACGATCGGCCTCTACATCGCGTATATCATTCCGACCCTTTTGCGCAGGCTCCCCGGCACCCGCTTCGAGAATGGCCCCTGGAACCTCGGGAGATGGAGTGCGTTCATCGGTTGGGTGGGGATTGCCTGGGTCGCCTTCATAACCGTCCTGTTCATGCTCCCCGAGGTGAGCCCGATCAATCGCGATACCTTCAACTACGCGCCGGTTGCCGTGCTCGTGGTTCTCGGGTACGCCGGTATTTACTGGGCGGTTTCTGCCCGGAAGTGGTTTACCGGGCCTAGAACCCAGGGAACCGAACTCGAGCTCGAGGCGATCGAGTACCGCCTGGAGGAGGCGGAGGAGTTGGAAGAGACGTTCTGAGGGCAGCCTTGGGACCGAGATGGAGAGAGGTCGTGGTGACGACGGACCGGATGAACCAGCTGACTTTGGAGCGGCTGAAGGAGGAGGTGGAGGCGGGTGCAGTGGACACGGTCATCGTGGCCATCACCGATATGCAGGGGAGGCTGCAGGGAAAGAAGATCCAGGCGGAGTTCTTCCTCGAAGATGTGATGCCCCATGGCACAGAGGGATGCAACTATCTCCTCGCGGCCGACATCGAAATGAACACCGTGGGCGGCTACCAGATGAGTTCCTGGGAACGCGGCTATGGCGACTTTGTCATGATTCCGGACGCCTCCACGCTCCGCTACCTGCCATGGCAGGAGCGGACGGTCATGCTCCAGGCCGATGTCCGCTGGGAGGATGGCAGCGATGTGGTTGCCTCGCCACGACAGATTCTGAAGCGGCAGCTCGCGCGGCTGGAGGAGCGCGGGCTGGTGGCGCTGTGCGGTACCGAGCTGGAGTTCATCGTCTTCAACGACACCTACGAAGAGGCCTGGCGCAAGGGATACCGGGATCTCGACCCGGCGAACCTCTACAACGTCGACTACTCGCTGCTCGGGGTGTCTCGCATCGACGGCCTCCTCCGGGAGATCCGGAACTCGATGCGCGGAGCCAACATGTACGTCGAGTCGGTGAAGGGGGAGTGCAACCTTGGCCAGCACGAGATCGCCTTCCGTTACGACGAGGCACTCCGCACCTGCGACAACCACGTTGTCTACAAGCTTGGCGCCAAGGAGATAGCCGCTCAGCACGGCAAGGCGATTACCTTCATGGCCAAGTACAACGAGCGCGAGGGCTCGTCCTGCCACACCCACCTGTCTGTCCGCGCCCAAGACGGATCGCCGGTCATGTCCGATCCGGCGTCCCCCGGTTCCCTGAGCGAAGTGGGACGCCACTTCGTGGCCGGCCAAATAGCCCACCTTGCCGAGTTCACTTTGTTCTACGCCCCGAACATCAACTCTTACAAGCGCTTCGTCGAGGGTTCGTTTGCGCCTACGGCGATCGAGTGGGGAAGAGACAACCGCACCTGCGCTCTCCGGCTGGTGGGCAAGGGAAAGGGTCTTCGGATCGAGAACCGGATTCCTGGTGGGGACGCCAACCCGTACCTGGCGGTGGCTGCGATGCTGGCGGCCGGCATCGACGGGATCGACCGCCAGCTGGAGTTGGGCGAAGAGTACACCGGTAACGCCTACAGGTCTGAGTCGGCTCGAGTTCCAAGCTCGCTCTCTGCCGCCCTCTCGCTCTGGGAGGGATCGGAGTTTGCTCGGGAGGCCTTTGGCGATGAGGTAGTGGATCACTACGCCAATATGGCACGGGTCGAGGTTGCAGCGTTCGCGCGCGCGGTGACAGACTGGGAACGTTACCGCAGCTTCGAGAGGATGTAATTGGATGACAGCCACCCATGAGATCGTCAACCCGTCTACCGAGGAAGTCATCGCCACGGTTCCATCCCTTGGCGAGGAGGAGACCCGGGAGGCCATTGCAAGGGCAGTGGAAGGGTTCCGTCGCTGGCGGCGCGTGGCGCCCGGGGAGCGCGCCAAGATCTTGAGAGCGTTTGGCTCCGCGGTGGCGGAGGCAAACGAGGAGCTTGCCCAGTTGGAGGTGCGAAACTCGGGACACACCATCTCCAACGCCCGTTGGGAGGCAGGGAATGTAGCCGATGTGATCAGCTACTTCTCGGGGTCGGTCGAGCGGCTTTCGGGGAGACAGATTCCGGTGGCCGGCGGCGTCGACATCACCTTCAAGGAGCCGGTCGGGGTGGTCGGCATCATCGTCCCGTGGAACTTTCCAATGCCGATCGCTTCATGGGGTTTCGCACCGGCCCTGGCGGCTGGTTGTTCGGTGGTGCTAAAGCCCGCAGAGCTGACCCCGCTTACGGTCATGAGGGTAGCCGAGATCGGCTACGAGGCCGGAGTTCCCAGGGACGTGTTCCAGGTGTTGACCGGGGCGGGAAGCGTGGTTGGCGAGGCCATCGTCCGCGATCCACGGGTCGCCAAGATCGTCTTTACCGGCTCCACCAAGGTGGGTATCGGGATTCAGAAACTCGCCGCCGAGCAGGTCAAGCCCGTGACTTTGGAGCTTGGAGGGAAGAGCGCAAACGTCGTGTTTGCGGATGCGGACCTGGAGAAGGCCGCCGCCACCGCCCCTTACTCGGTTTTTGACAATGCCGGGCAGGACTGCTGCGCGAGGTCGAGGCTTCTAGTGCAGGAGAGCGTCTACGACTCCTTTCTCGCGCTCTTTGAGGAGGCGGTTGGCAAGGTGAGGGTCGAAGATCCGGCGCTCGATTCTGCGGAGATGGGTCCGCTCATCAGCGCTCTCCAACGGGAGCGGGTGGCTGGCTATGTTGACGAGTCTGCCGTCCTCTTTCGGGGAAACTGCCCAGCCGGGCGCGGGTACTGGTACCCGCCTACGGTGATCCAGGCCAAAGACCGGTCGGATCGTGCCCTTAAAGAGGAGATTTTCGGGCCGGTAGTGGTAGTCCAGACCTTCCGTGACGAGGAGGAGGCGGTCGCGCTCGCGAACGACTCGGTATACGGCCTTTCCGGATCGATCTGGACCAGCAATCTGGGCCGGGGCCTCCGGGTTGCGAGAGCCATCGAGAGTGGCAATCTGTCGGTAAACTCGCACTCCTCGGTGCGCTACTGGACCCCGTTCGGGGGTTACAAAATGTCCGGTCTCGGCCGCGAACTCGGGCCGGATGCAACCGACGCATTTTGCGAAGTGAAGAACGTCTTTATCAGCACGGACGATTGAAGGGAATCGGCGCATGGAGAGGTTGAAGGACAGGGTTGCCATCGTCACCGGCGGTGCGAGCGGAATCGGCCGGGCGACGGTCGAGCGCTTCATTGCGGAGGGGGCACGGGTAGTGGTGGCTGACGCCAATCCGGCGGCCGGGATGCGCGCCGCCGAGGAGCTTGGCGCCGTCTTCGTAGAGGCGGATGTCGCCGATCCGGCCAGTGTCGACGCGATGGTCGCGGAGACTATCCGGCTCTGGGGCAGGGTGGACATCGCCTTCAACAACGCGGGCATCTCCCCCCCCGACGATGATTCGATCCTCGAGACAAGTCTTGAAGCGTGGCACAGAGTGCAGGAGGTGAACCTGACCTCGGTCTACCTCTGCTGCAAGGCGGTGCTGCCGGCGATGCTCGAGCAGGGGAAGGGGTCGATAGTGAACACCGCGTCCTTTGTAGCCAGCGTGGGTGCGGCAACTTCGCAGATCTCCTACACCGCTTCGAAGGGTGGCGTGCTGGCGATGACGCGGGAGCTTGGCGTTCAGTTCGCCCGCAGTGGCGTCCGGGTCAACGCCATCAGCCCCGGTCCGATCGCAACGCCGCTGCTGATGGAGCTTTTTGCCAAGGATCCCGAGCGGGCGCAGCGCCGCCTCGTCCACGTTCCCATGGGGCGCTTTGGCGAGCCATGGGAGATCGCGGCCGCGGTGGCCTTCTTGGCATCGGACGACGCCTCCTTCATGACCGCAGCCAACTTCATCGTCGATGGCGGGTTGACCGGAGCCTACGTTACCCCTCTCTGATCGGGTCGGGGAAGAGGACTCCAGGGTTGAGGATGCCGGCCGGGTCCATCGCCAGCTTGAGCCTGCGCATGAGCGCGATCTCCGCCTCCGAACGGACCAAATGCATCCATGCGCGCTTGGTCCTGCCGATCCCGTGCTCGGCACCGATCGATCCGCCAAAGCGGCTGGCGACGCCGAACACGGCGCCCATTACGGCTTCTCTGCTGGCCCCCGGTTTCAGCACGACGTTGAGATGGCTGTTCCCTTCGGCAAGGTGTCCGAAGAAAAAGTACCGATCCACCGTGGGGTCGAGGTCGAGCAGGTCTGCCGTTGTCCGCCGGAAGGCGGCAAGACCGTTTAGCGGAAGGCTGAGATCAAGCTTTAGCGGCGAGCCAAGCCGTCCTATGGCAAGGGCGTGATCCTCGCGAAAGCGCCATAACCGGGCAATCGCTCGGGCGTCGGCGGCCGCCGCCGCGTCGGATACGAAGCCATCTACCCTGGCGAGCAGCCCCTCTGTGTCAAGCAGGGAGCTGGCCAGTTGGAGCAGCAGGTAGCTTCGAGCCTTTAGCGGGGGCTGCAGGTTGAACTGGCTGCATACCAGCTCCATCCCGTCAGAGAAGAAGTAGTCGGCAGCCTCCAACAGCTCTCCGGTCGCTCGGTAGATCGCGCCGAACCCTTCGATCATGGCCTCGAGAGAAGGGAAGCCGGCGAGGATCGCCACCCGGGTTTCGGGCCGCTGCCAAAGCTTGAGCCGGGCCCGGGTTATCGCACCGACTACCCCCTCGGAACCGGGGAAGAGCCGCCAAGCATCGAAGCCGGCGTTGTCCTTGGGGAGCCCGGCAAGGCGGCTGACGATCTGCCCGTCCGGGGTTGCATACTCCAAGCCGGTCACCTGCGCTCCCATGGTGCCGTAGCGCACGACTCGCTCGCCGCCGGCGTTGGTGGCTACCAAGCCGCCTATTGTCGCGCTGTCGCGAGAGGCCAGGTTTACCCCGGGTTCTAGGCCAAAGCCAGATACGGCGTTGGCCAGCTCTGAAAGGGTTGTACCGGCCCGAACCACCGCCGATCGGGTAGCCACGTCGACATCCTCGACGCCAGCGAGGGCGTCAAAGCGCACCAGAATAGCGTCGTTGGCCGGGACTGCCCCGCCTACCAGGGACGTGTTTCCCCCTTGAAGGGTTACCGCAACCTGGCGCCGGGTTGCGCCAGTTAGGAGCGCCGCGAGCTCGGCTGCCTGATTTGGCCTAACCACGAGAGCAGGGGAGCCCTGGTATGCTCCGGTCCAATCGAACCGAAACCTCTCGATGACCTCCGGGTCGTGGAGGATCGCTAAACCGGCGCGTTCGGCTACTGCCGCTGCATTCTCGAATGGCGTTCCGATCTTTCTAGCGTAGCCCCAAGTGTGGCGGATGCCTCTTCCATGGCGCGCCTGCGGGAGCCGATCGAAAGCCGCGAAGGTTGGACCGCTCGGATACGGTCAATGCTTGTTCGAACCGGTCAAAGTGGCAAGGAGCCATCTGGTGCCCTGCACCCCCAGCGCCGCTTGTCGGTTTCGAGGCTCCAGCCGTTGCTCAGTCGGCTTGAGCGGGGTTTTAACCGGTTCAAGGCGCCCCTTCGCACCGGCCGGACCGCGTGATTGTCGCTTCGCAAGCTGATTCGCCACGCGATGCGTGCTCAGGTAAGTTCATCACCAGCGTTACCTAGGTCCTGTCGGCATCTATCTGTCGGCAGCTGTCGGGCGGCGCAGATTGGTTAGGTTGGAGGACCGGGCGGTAACGGCCGCGCTCCTCCAACCTTCGTTGGCTGCGGTTAGTAGAGCTTGGCGAGTGTTGCCGACGGCTCCGTGAAGACCGTCCGGAGGTTTCCGCTGGAATTGAACTGGACAACTTCAAAGGACGAGAAGACGTTGTGGTACTGGTTGAAGTTCTCGTTGCCGCTGGCGCCCTGATAGTTGATCTTTTTTCCCTGCTTTAGCAGGGAAGTGCAGCTGGTGTAGGTGTAGCACTTCGTTCCCGGGGGGTTGGACACCTTGGTGATGTAGGGGCGCCAGACCGTTGGGTTGGAGGAGTGGGCGGCCTCCATGGCAAGGGCAGCGATCACCACCGCATCGTACATGGGGGGAGCGGCCGGTAGCGGCTGGTTGGTATGCCACACCGCCTCGTATGCCTTTAGGAAAGCCGCATTTGACTGCGCATACGCCGGTGGGGCGGACATCCCAGTCATCCACCTTGCGGCATAGTTCAATCCGACCGCCTGTGCGAGCTGGGTGGATGCCCCGGTGTCGCCAGTGATGAACGGAACGTTTAGGTGGCCGAGCTGGCGCACGTTGGCAAAGAAGGTGCTTGCAGTCTGGGGATCCATGTGAAAGAAAACGCACTGGGGTTGCTGTGCTCCGGAGAACATCTTGGCGACCGAAGACAGGTACGAACTCTGGTTTGCAACGATCGTGGTATTCGAGATGATTTTGCCGCCCAGCTTGGTGAAGGCTGCCGTCACCGGACCGACCTCAGCCTGAGCGTTTGGCCCCGAGTCGTAGACCTCGGCCGCGTAATGACACCCTTTCGCGTGGTAGGCGTAGTACGCTTCGCCGGCGAGGAGTTCCGAGTCGGATGGGAATAGCCGGTAGACGTAGGGGTACTTCATGTAATCGAGCTGCGTCGTACCGCCAACCATCATGTCCACTACGTGATCGGCACCAAATTGCTGGACCACTCCCATGATCTCCAGCGACGACGGGCCAAATATCACCTTTGGATTGTGGAGTAGGAGGGTGTGCAGCGCGGTGACGGCGTCGACCGGATCCCCCGCAGTATCAGCCAGGGTTCCGACGATCTTTGCTCCGAGCACCCCTCCGCCGTGGTTGACCGCGTATAGCCCAGCCTGGATCCCGTGATCGAACCACTGTCCGACAAAGGCCTCCTTGCCGCTCATCGGCAACAGCAGGCCCGCCTGTATCGGGCCGGAGATGGTGTTTGAGCCAGAACTCGAAGTGCTTGATCCGCTGCTGCCGCAGGCAGCCAGCGCTACTGCCCCGAGGGCAAGTAGGCTAGCCCCCCCTGCCCTTCCGATCCGTGTTGGCTTGGGTCTTCTTGACCTCCAAGACCTAAGCATTTTGCCGTCCCCCTTTCTCACTTCCTCAAGCCCGCGTTAGGCTGAGGCTCGATCCTCCGGTGCTCACCTTCCTGAACCCCCGAGGAACACTTCCGCCAGGTCAAGGCTCTCCAGCGATGCCGGAGTCCCGGAGTCCCGGTTCATACCCGCGACCAGGATGTATACGAAGTTCGCGCTGCGGAGCGCACGATCGACGTTCTGCTCTACGACCACCACGGCCGTTCCCAACGAGGAGATCCTTTCGATCTGGGACCAGACCACCTCGACGTTTGCCGGCGAGAGCCCGGCGGTGGGCTCATCGAGCAGCACCACCTTGGGTTCTGACATCAGTGCACGCGCCATCCCTAGCATGTTCCGCTGTCCGCCACTCAGCTGTCCCGCTCTCCTGGTCCTCGCCGGCACCAGCTCGGGAAAGATGTCAAACACCTCGGCCATGCGCGCGGCGAGCCCAGAGCGGTCGCCAAACGCCCCAAGTTCCAAATTCTCCGCCACGCTCATGCTGGGAAAGACGTTGTCACTCTGGGGAACGTACGCCATTCCTGCCCGAGCCAGTGCGTGCGCCGGAACGCCGGTCACGTCATCGCCATCGAGGAAGATCGATCCCTCCGACCGGGGAATCAACCCAAAGATCGCCTTGAGGGCGGTCGACTTCCCCGCGCCGTTTGGCCCGACTATGGCCACCACCTGGCCGACGCCGGCCTCGATGGAGATCCTGGAGACGATCGGCGCCGGCCCGTAGCCCGCGGTCAGGCCGTCAATGCGCAGTACCTGCATCGACAATCCCTCCTGTCAGATAGGCGGCCACCACCGCTTCGTTCGCCCTCAGTTCGGACATCGTCCCCTGGGCGAGCGTTCTCCCTACGGCAAGGACGATGACGTGGTCGCAGATGCGCTCGACGACCTCTAGGTTGTGCTCCACCATCAAGAAGGTGATCCCAGCCTCTCTCAGCCGGAGAATGTGCTCCCCGATGTGCGAGATGAGCGCGGGGTTTATGCCGGCCATTGGCTCGTCGAGTATCAGCATGGTTGGATCCGCCATCACCGATCGTGCCAGCTCGAGCAGGCGCTTCTGGCCCCCGCTCAGGTTCCGCGCGTACTCGTCGCGCATGGCATAGAGCCCGAAGTCTTCCAGGACGTCGAGGGCCTTGACCGCCAACTGGCGTTCTTGATTCCGGTAGCTGCGGTGTGCGAACAGTGCGTTAGCCAGCTTCTCTCCCCGCTGGTTTGACGGCGACACCATCAGGTTTTCGAGGACCGTCATTGCCGGGTACTCGCGCGAAATTTGAAAGGTCCGGATTAGCCCGCGCCGAGCGATCCGATGCGGAGCGAGACTGGTAATCTCCTCGCCGCGGAAGCTGACGCGCCCCTCATCTGGCGCTATTGCGCCGCCGATAACTCCGACAACCGTCGACTTCCCAGCACCGTTCGGCCCGATCAGCGCGGTTACGGTTCCTTCGTCGACGCTGAATGCGGCTCCATCTACCGCCTGCACGCCACCAAAGGCCTTCTTGATGCCATCGACCTCCAGCAGTGGAGTGGCGTCCATCCTTTAGACCTCCTCCGCGACCGCTGTGGCCTTTTCGCCGAAGGGCCGCTCGGGAAGGCCCGGGAACTTTGCTTTGCGCTCTGGAAGCACCCCTTGGGGGCGGAACCGGAGTGTGAGGATGACAAGGGCGCCGATGCAGATATTCCGTACCTCCGGTATGAGGCTAGGATTGGAGGAGATGCTGGGTAGGAAACGGGTCGCCTCGTTGAAGACGACGGCCACCAGGAAGGAACCGATTACTGCCCCTCCGTTGCTTCCGACACCGCCGACGATAAGGGCGGCCCAGACGACAAATGTCTCGCTGGTTCCCCATCCGGCTGGCGCCAGCGCGGTGATGTACCAGATCGTCAGCACCCCGCCGATGCCCACATAGATGGAGCCGATGACCATCGCCATCATCCGGAGCTTGTAGGTGTTTTTGCCGTACGCCTCCGCAACTTCAAGGTCCTCGCGGGTTGCGCGCATCGCTCGGCCAAGGGGGGAGTTGCGCAGCCTGTTGGCGGCTACCCAGAGGATGACCATGATCACGGCAGCGAAACCCAGGAAGAAGAGCGAATAGCTGTTGGGGTTGAGGTTCAGCACCCCGTTCAAGGGTTGGGGAACGCCAACCAAACCCTCGAAGCCGTCGAAAATCTTGGTGTTGTTGCCAACCAGTCCATAGATGATCGACCCGGCGGCCAGCGTCACGATGGCGAGGTAATCGCTGCGAAGCCTTCGCAGCGCTATGAGCCCTATTGCACAGCCGACCAGCCCTGCTGCGGTCGCCCCGATAAGCATCGCAACCGGCCACGGCAAGGAGAGCCCAAGGATGTAGAAGATCTGCGACCCCGGCTGCTCGGGGCCGAGCGACGCCACGCCAGCCATGTAGCCACCGATAGCCATGAAGGTTATAACCGTAAAATCGAGGATCCCGGCGTATCCAAACTGGATGTTCAGCCCAATGCTCAGGATGTTGTAAATACAGAAGTAGACCCCGAGGGTAGCGATGTAACCTACGATGATTCCCGTCATCCTCGCCTCCTTAAGCCTTGCCAAGCACGTTGAAGAGCCCTTGCGGACGGAGCAGCAAGATCAGCACCAAGACCGCAAATGCCACGTCGAGGCTGTAGGCCGAAGAGATGACCAGGGTCGAGAGGTTGATGGCAATGCCGATGATGACGGCGCCGAGCATCGCTCCGTAGATCTTCCCAATTCCTCCCAGGATCACGGCGGCGAAGATCACAAAGAGGAACGTGTTGCCGGAAAACACCTGGAACTCGACGGTGTTCAAGGCGAGCGTGATCCCTCCCAAACCGGCCAGGCATCCAGTTATGAACCAAGTCCAGAGCGTCGTTGCCTGCGTGTCGATCCCGCTCGCCATCGCCAGGGTCTTGTTGTCCGACATCGCTCTCATGGCCTTTCCCAGTTGGCTTCTGGTGAGCAGCAGGTGGACGCCGCTCAAGGCGACGATCGCGACTAAGACCACGCCGAGCTGCGCGGGGGTGACGTTGAATGGTCCCAGCCGCAGCGGGTTTCCGAGGGCGACCGAGTAGCGGTCAAAGCCCACCCCCCAGATCGCCTGCTCAAGGTTGAGCAGGATTAGCGATAGGCCGAAGGTCACTATGAGCAGGAAAAAACCGCTGGTGCCCCGCTTGACGAATCGTTCCAGGATCAACAGGTCGACGGCTACCGCCACCAGTCCAGAGACCAGCACTCCAACCAAGGCGGCCAAGACGAACGGGAGGTGGAGCGAGGTGCTGGCCGTGTAGGTGACGAACATTCCTACGGCGAGGAACGACCCGTAGGCAAAATTCACGTAATTCGTGACTCCGAACTGGAGGCTTAGCCCCACCGAGGCGAGAGAGAGCACGGCAGCAGTCACCACCCCAAAGCCGAGCGTTAGCAGGAACAGGCTCATCTTCCCCCTTTGTCCAACCCCGTTGGCTTTCTAGGAGTAAAAGCCATAGCCCCCAAGCTTTGACGCAAAAGAAGCTGATTGGCTTCTTTTACCTGCTTTTGCTCATTTTGCTCATCGGCGTTTTAAGGGATGTTGGCCGCCAAGTCCAAACCTCGGTACAATCGGGCAGGGGGATCGGGATGAGTGTGACCAGAGGTGGGGCGATGACGCTCACTGCGCGCCTGGTGGCGATCCAGGGGGTGATACTGCTCGGTACCGTTTTGATCGGCGTGTCCTGGCTGGCGCTAGGCGGCCAGCGCACTGCCAATTCAACGAGGCGCATAACGCAATCCATTGCGGCGGCTGTCGCTTCTTCTCCGGATCTATCCCCGACAGAAGGGGAGGGCAATGCGCTCAGATCAATGCTCGTGAGGATTGTTGCTCAATCGAACGCGGTCGCCGCGGCGGTACTCAATCGAGCTGGCGTCGCGACGGAGGTTGCCGGAAGCGTGCGCAGCGGCCAGATATTTTCCGCTGCCGCCGGCTATCGGAGCTACATCGGCCCTGTCTCCGGTTATCCGGCAAATCTCGTGTTTGTCATCAAGCCCTTTACCCGAGGGAACGTGCGGGGATATGTCTTAATCGCTATGCGCATTTCTGCTGGGTTTGCTGCGGTCATGGCGACCGTTGCCCGCGCGATTGAGGCGGTCTTGCTCGCTCTCGTGGTAGGAGGGGTGGCGACGTGGGCCACCGGGAGATGGGTTAGGAGACAGACGTTTGGGTTGGAGCTCGACGGGCTCACCAGGCTCATTCAAGAACAAGAGGCTATGTTCCACGGGATTCAGGAGGGCGTTGTTGGGCTGGACCAGCAGGGGAGGCTGCTCTTCGCGAACGAGGAAGCACAACGGTTGCTGTGCCTGCCGCGAAGGCATGTCAACCGCCCTGCAGCTGTACTCATACCGGCGGGGCGGCTGCAGGCGGTGGTGCTTGGGGAGATCGAGGGGAGGGACTTGGTAGTCGTCCACCAGGACAGAATCCTCTTGATCAACCGGCACCCGGTAGAGGTCGAAGGCAGGTTTCTCGGTTACGTCGTGACGCTGAACGACCGAACTGAAGCCGAGGCAATTCTACGGGAGTTGGACGGCATGCTTGGGTTGACCGAAGCGCTGCGCGCGCAGGCCCACGACTTCTCCAATCGGATGCACACCATCGTTGGCCTGATCGAGTTGGGTGCCACCCGAGAAGCTGTGGAGTTTGCCACCGACCTGGTCATGAGGGATACGACCCTTATGGATCGGCTCTCCTCCGAAATCGGAAACCCCGTCGCAGTCGCGCTCTTGCTAGCCAAAGCCGCGGTGGCGGCCGAACGCAACGTCAAATTCCTTCTTGGCCCGAGCGTCAAGCTCCCCGAAGACCTGCCAAACGCGAACGACCTGGTTACGGTCATCGGCAATCTTCTCGACAACGCGATCGATGCCGCACAGCCGGGTGATTGCCCATGGGTGGAGGTGCGATTCTCGAGGAATGGTGCGAACCTCACGGTGGAGGTGGCAGACTCGGGCCCTGGAGTCCCGGTGGAGCATCTACAAGAGATCTTTGTCGATGGCTACTCGACGAAGCCGGCAAGACACTCGATGAGAAGGGGGCTCGGTTTGGCCATGGTGCGGCAGCTCGTGGCGCGCTACGGAGGGTCAATAGCGGTGAGCAGGGAGACAGGAGCTGTATTCACGGTCTTCCTCCCCTCGGTATTCCCGGAGTGCTTTGACCATGTCTGAGGCGCGAGCGGGTTTGTCCACTTCGGACCTTTCGGTAGTAGTGGTAGACGACGACTTTCGGGTGGCCGCACTGCACCGAGCAGTGGTAGAGCGGGTTGCCGGGTTCAGGGTCGTCGGTGAAGCGCATTCGGGAAGCGAGGCACTTGCTCTTGCGAAAGAGTTCGCGCCTGATCTCGTTCTCCTAGATCTGTATCTCCCGGATCTACCTGGCCTGGAGGCGCTCAGACGGTTGAGGCAAGTGGTGGATCCGCTTGACGTGATCGTGATCACCGCGGCGAAAGACGTTGCGAGCGTCACCGAAGCCGTCCGGAAGGGTGCCATGCACTACCTGGTGAAGCCGTTTCCTCCTTCGGTATTGGAGGAACGCCTGGCTTCTTACCTAGCCATGCGCCGGAAGCTGACGACGATCTGCGAGGCTGGCCAGGCCGAAGTCGACGAGGTCTACGCCGCATTGAGGATTAATGTCGAGCGCGCCCTTCCAAAGGGGCACTCCCCGGAGACTCTGAGGATTATTCTCGAGACTCTGCGATCGACTACCGAAGAACTCTCCGCTGATGAAGTGGCAAAGCGCTCCGGTGTGAGCAGGGCAACTTCTCAGCGATACCTTTCGTTCCTTTCCCGCGTTGGCCGCATCGATCTGGTGCTTCGATACGGTTCAGGGCGTCCTGAGCACCGCTACCGCTGGCCGTAGCCAAACTCGGCTGAAAGAGAGGTAGAGCGGCCGACCCCGGGGACGATAGAGTGGGGCGACCCCGCCAACTTGGCGGAGACGGGATCGAGGGTAACTCAAATTTCCCGCCGATTTGAAAGATTAAACCAAACTCGGTTCCAGTGTCGGCGCTGGCAAGTGACACGCGACTTTCGCCCGCGGGCCGCCGTCATCGCCGTGCATCGGTGGGGAAGTTTTAGCGAACCTTTATCCAATAGAACCGCGAACTTTCGGCACTCTGTGGATGGTCAAAACTCTTCACTCTTTGTCTCCGCTTTGGCCATTGCCATTCAATAGCGAACGCCGTTTGCCGATAGGGCAAGCTCTCGCCACGGGATTCATGCCTAGTCGAAAAATAAGGGGTATGAAGCGTGCTTTCTGCTTCAAAACGGTTTGATTTACGTTTTCGACTCAGTGATATAGTTGGCGCTACTGGGAGATTCAGAAGCTGTTCAACATATGTTGTGGCAATTTCGGATGGCAAACCAGTGATTGGGGGTAGCAAGGCTGTCGCGTTGACACCGAGTACTGCAGCGCTGACTGAACCCGAAATGTTCAAGACGGTCGGCGGGTACGAGGTGGCTTCGGCACCGGTTGAGTGGCGAGGTTGCCAATGACAAGACGGTCGCTCAAAGAAGCAGTGCTGCGTGCGAGTCTTTGACGTCGTTTACCCGGAATAAGCGATAAGGGAGTGGCAAGCACGCCGCGCTTGCGGCGCGCGAGCGATCGGTCTCGCAGATGGAATCATTGCTGTTGGCTTGGCGCCTCACCTTACCGTGTTTTGGTTTGTGCGCAGGCGGTTCATGACAGAGAGGAGGCGCAAAGATGCACGCTGGGCCAATCCTGGCTTCGCCGACAAGCTCGAATAGCGGTGGCTTCCCTCGAGTATCGAGTGGAGCGGCCGTTTGGCGATGGTCTGGGGTTTCTCCCACACCTGTCTTGCTGGATGCTTTTTTGCCGTCTCCACCCCTGGGGATATTTTCGGGCGGTTGGGCAGCCAGTTGCCGGCAAGCCTCATCGCCGCGATCGCCAGCGAAGTGGTAGTGCCGGTGTCAGAGCCGCCGATGGGGGCGTCATGATCGGCGTTCGCCAGCTCATCTTCAAAATCATTTTCGGCGGCGCGGAGGTCGATTCCGAGTTTTCGCTCCGGGAGCTGGAAAAGACGATCTGGCCTGGGCGTTTCGCGCTGGCCAGCGTTGTCTTCCTTGGATATTTTATCGGAAGCCCCGGCAGGGAGATCTTCCCGCTGGGAGTGGTTGCCGGTGCCTACATCGCTGCGTACGTACTGCTGAGAACTGCCAAAATTGGATGCCCAGCCTTCTCCACTTTGCTGGTTGTGCTGGATGTCGCGGCAATATCCGTTGCGGTTGGGTTGTCGGGCGGAGCTGCCAGCGTTTTTGCCTTGCTCTACGCCTTTCCGGTGGTGGTGATTGCGATTTTGCGCGGAGTCTGGAGCGGTGCCGGCCTTGCGACCGTTGCCGCGCTGTTCTACCTGCTGGCATCGGGGGCCGGCCGCCTTCTCGTATCCGGCGAGGCACACGCAGTTGCGCTTTTGGCGCTGATCTACGGGTTGGCAGCGCTAGCGGGGGTAGTCCACAACCGAATCCAGCGCGATCAACTTGATCTCAGCGCCAGCCTGATCCAGCTCCACCGAGGGATCGCCTCCTTCATGGACGGCAAGTCCATCGCATACGTGCTGAAGCGCGGCCTGGAGCTTGGGGTCGAGGCGACCGGGGCTTCGCAGGGCGCAGTCGCGATCTGGAGCGAAGACCGCCAATGGTTGCATCTCTACACCTTGGGCCTGGAGCAAGAGGCGGCTGCCGCCATTTTTGCAGCCCAAGATGCCATCCCCCGCAACGGGCGCTTCGCGCCGTATCGGCTTTCGAGGAGTGTCCAACCCGCCGGAACCGCGAAAGCGCCTTTCGACTCCCTGTACGTTCCCATGCCCGAACTCGGCGAGTGGCAAGGTGCATTTTGCTTTACCGATCCGGTCGGAAAGCCCGGCTTCAGCCTTCGGAACGGGCAGATCGCGCGGTTGCTCGCCGTCCGGATCGCCACCGCGGTCACCCACCAAAGAGCCATCGAGGAGCGGTTGCTGGTTCACGACCGGCTGCTCCAAATACTGGTAGCCATCAGCGACTCCAGGGAGCGCGCCCCAGCCGGCCACTCGGAGCGGGTCAGCCGCTTTGCCCGGTTGATCGGCGAGACGCTTGGCCTCGCCGGAGAAGAGTTGGAGCAAGTTGCCGTAGCCGGCCTTCTCCATGACATCGGCAAGATAGGTGTCGCCGACGAGATCCTTGCAAAGCCTGGAGTCCTCGACGATGACCAGCGTGCGATTATCATGACCCATTCCCAGATCGCCGAGGCGATAGTGGCCCGTGCGGGGCCGCTTGCACGGGTGTCGCCGATCTTGCGCGGCCATCACGAGCGCTGGGACGGGCGTGGATACCCTGACGGCCTGGCCAGAGAGGAGATACCGCTGGGAGCCCGGATTGTTGCGGTCGCCGATTCATTGGAATCGATGCTCATTGACCGTCCCCATCGGGTGCGGATGAGCATGGTTGCGGCCCTGGGCGAGATCCAGCGCCGGTCTGGAACCCAGTTTGATCCGGCGGTGGCGGCGGCTTCGCTCAAGGTGGTCGCCGAAACGGATGGCGCATCTTCGAAGTCGGGGTCGGTGGCGGCAAAGGTCACGTTGCCGGAAGTAAACGCGATGGCCCAGTCGGCGCGGTGGCGGCTGTTTACCCAGTTGGCCAGCGAGATCGATATCTTGCTCGACCTGCCGGAGCTTGGCGATCGCCTGCTCGACCTTCTCTGTGGAGAACTCGAGGTCAGCGGGGCGTCGCTTTTTGTGATGGAGTCGGACCCAGTTTTGCTCCGGGTTGTCGCGAGGCATGGGCCCGCGGTATTTCTCCACCTTGGCGACGCGTTGTCCCCTGGTCAAGGGATCCCGTGGATCGCAGTGGAAGGGGGTGAGACACTTACGGTTTCCGATGTGTCTACTCATCCAAACTACTTGGGCATTGGCGATGCACCGGCTAGGGCGGCGGTCTACGTCCCGCTCCGCTCAACCTCCGGCATTCGTGGGGTCATCGTCCTTTATCGAGAGCTTGGACATACTTTTGATCAACACGAGATGGCCTATCTGGATGCGCTCGCGGTTCCGATCGCCGAGCTGATTACCATCTCCGAACTCCACGCCAGGGCGAGCAAGGCGGCGATAACCGACTCGCTTACCGGCGCATCAAGCCGTTCGTTCGGTTTCGAGCGACTCCGTATCGCCTGCGCCAACTCCGAGCGTACCCAAACCGTGTGTGCCGTCGTCATGCTTGATTTGGATGGCTTCAAGGAGGTGAACGACCAGTACGGCCACCGCACTGGAGACGAGGTACTCAGGGTGTCGGTCGGGAGCTTGAAGAGCCAGCTGCGGTCGGGTGACACGCTCGCCCGATATGGAGGTGACGAGTTCATGATGATTCTCGAAGACACTGCCGAGATTGACGTTATGGCTCTGGTGGATCGGATATCCCGGAGCGGACACGGCCTTGCGGCCGCGGTAGACGGGGTTGCGGTCAACGTTCCCAGTTGGTCTGCTGGCTTTGCAATCTACCCTGATGATGGGCAGGAACCCGACGATCTGGTTCGGGTTGCCGATGCCCGGCTCTACACCGTGAAGAACTCCCGGCGGCCAGGAAAGATCGATGGGCCGGTGGAGTAGGCGCCGGTAAACGCCGCCGCGAGCTTGGACTATTGCGAAGCGGCGGCTCGCATTGGAGCTTCGGAAGTAAAGCATTCCGGGTTCTTGCCGATGGGTGATCAGGAAAACACTATGGACTCTGCTGATTCACTCTATTCATATCTAGCAGCGCGGGTAGCCCAAGAGCTCGGAGGCGCCGCATTTGTCCCGATCGACCCGGAACGGGAGGTCGAATGCGCGGACGTACTGAAGGTCGTGAGGGAGCGCGAAACGATGATTGTGGAGCGCTTCGAGCAGATTCGCGAGGTGGCCAACCGGCTTGATACGTACTCCTTCCAGGTGAACCAGGTGCTGGAGGCGACCTCGAGCGTCGCCGAATCGATCGGAAGCCTTTTTGCCGTCAGCAAGGAGAGCAACGAGTCGCTGGTAGCGAGCGTAGACCGAGTCGTCGCCCTCTTGGTCGAGATCACCAAGATAGCGCGGGCTACCAACATCCTTGCTCTCAATGCCGCCATCGAAGCGAGCCGTTCGGGGGAGGATGGCAAGGGATTCAACGTGGTAGCGTCGGAGGTCAGGGAGGTGGCCAAACAGCTGCAGCTGCTCGGCAACGAGACCGCTCAGGAGTTGGTTGGAATTGGGCAGAATGCGCAGGCTTCGACGGAGCGGGCAGAAGGGCTCGGTTCCGAAGTGCACTCGCTGGAAGAGACGTGCGAGGATATCTCGCTGCTCTCCCGCGAACTCCGAGACCACACGACTCTTATGCAGTTGAGAACCACGCTGGAGACGCACCGGAACCATCTCAACACCGCGTCGCGCGAAGCATCGAAGCTGGGTGGCGCGATGGATCCGGCCAGGCTCCCGCTGGCTCTGGAGGCAGACTCGTGCCGCCTGGGCAAGTGGTACTCCGGCTCCCAGTCGCTTCCCTATCGCTCACTTCGCTCGTACAACGAGTTGAGCCCGCCCCACCAGGCACTTCACCGCAGTGCGGTTGCGGTCCTCGAGACCGCAAGAGCCGGGGATCCGGCAAAGCTGGTTCCGGTCTTGACCGGTGCAGAGGCTGCGGGAAAGAGCTTTGCCACTTGCCTGGAGAGCCTCATTGCGGAGATCGAGACGCCTTACCGTACTGCGTTCGGAGGCTAGCCGGCTTTCGCGGGTGGCTGCCTTGGAAAGTCCGTTCGATTTCTGCCATAGCTTCAACTTGGCAAGGTTAGCTCGTTTGCGCTATCTCGGGCGCAAAAGGCTATAAGGCAGATCGGCGGTTTCGCCTTGCATCCAAGCGGGCGTTATCCAATCTCGGCCGGTCCGGATAACGCGACCCGGCAGCAGGCGGCAGCCGGATCCTTGGCGAGGAGCGATACCGAGGCGCCATTGCCTACTACCCCCTCGACAAGTCCTTCCAGCAAACCACGATGGAGTTCGCAGATCGTTGTTGGATCTTGGGATGCCGCTTCGGCAAAGGGGCACACCTCTAAAATGAACGCTGGGCCCGCGGAACCGATATCGTCTCTGGGGCTATACCCGCCGACCGCCAGGTCGCTGTTGAGGACGCCGACTAGTTCCATCCCCTGATAAGACTCCGCCTTTGCCCGCTTCAAGCCCGCCTCGCGCCCTACCTCACGGGCGCTTCGGCCGCTTTTGATCATCTCGACCAGCCATAGAACTATGGTGCGGTAGGGATTGCCGGTTCCCCAGAGGCCGGAGACGCCGGGGTTGATGGAATAAAGCAGCCGCGGCCTTCCCGGAAGAGTACGACGCTCTCGCCTGGCAAGGATCAAGCCGGCCTCGACGAGAACCGCCAAATGCTGGCGTACCGCGTTGTGATGCACGTTCAGATGGGCGGTCAGCTCCTCGACGTCCAGGTAGCGCTGGGAGTCAGCGATGAAGCGGAACAACCGGAAGCGGGTTGGATCGCCGAGAGCCTTTGCCCTTAGTTGAACCTCGCTCTCTGCATCCCGCGGCGGTCGCGGTAGTGGCGTCTTCATATATTTCTAGCTTAGACTGGAAATTGGTTCTGGTTCTTCGGCGCGGACCAGGGAGGGAGGTCGACAGGATGGTGACCGGGTCTCAAGCCTACCAAACGATGCTTGACCACCATGAGCTTCTGGAGCGCGAACTTGCGCTGCGGCTAGGCGAGATCGAACGCCGGATCGCGGGGGGGCAGGGCGGTTCGGAAATTGCCAAGACGGCGTTCCTCGCCTACCTCGAGTCGGAGATCTTCCCCCACGCCATCGCCGAGGAGTACACCATCTACGAGGCTGCCCGGGCCGCGAGCGGATTTTCGGCAACCGTGGACGAGCTGCTCCAAGAACACCGGGCATTGGAAGAGGCGGCGATTCAGCTCCTCCAAGCCGAGGAGGCTCGCGAGATCGCCGAGATCGCCGGCGAAACTGTCGCCGATTTCTCCAGCCACGTGGCCAAAGAGAACAACCTCCTTCACCTTCTCCTTGAACGGGACGGTGCCGGCCTTCCTCGGTTGCTGGCAGCGATGGAGCAGCTCTATGTAGCGGCAAAAGTGCCCTCGCCTCCGGGCAAGCGCGATCTCGAAGCGGACCTTGCCCGGCTCCTCCTTGACTACGCCACTGCAACCGCGAATGCCGGACTGAGAGAGGAGGCGGCAAAAACGGTGGCCTCTGCCTGGGCGCTGTTGCAACATGACCGTCCCGATCTTGCGGCCGAGGCCGCCCGGAGGCTCCACCGGATCGCTGGCGGCGGCTCCCAATCGGTGGCTTCGCGCCGTTCGTTGGATCCGGAGGAGGCCCTCACCTAACTAGACGTTCGGCGCATGGCTCCAACGCGGAGGCACGCCGAGATCTTCGGGCGCTACGCCTCCCTGGACCGGGGGGAAGTTTTTGTGCTCGTGAACGACCATGATCCCAGGCCTCTCCAGTACCAGTTCGAGGCCGAGCACGGTGGCGCCTACACCTGGGACTACCTGGAGATTGGACCAAAGGTCTGGAAAGTCAGGATCGAACGCCGCTAGCGCCGCTTCGCGCGGAGCCTTTCGCGCGAAGCCTTGCCGATGTCTTCCACGGTACTACGGAGAGATTCCCAACCGTTGCCACTCCGGCACCGGCCAGAAGAGTTCCGCCAGCTCCGAGCAGGTCCGAAGAAGAGATGGCGAACCCGAGCGACGCCGAAGCCACTCCGGCTGCCGCAAGCAGGTAGGAGGCCACAGCCAGCCGGTGATCGTAGAGATCTCCGAAGACAAGCTGTCTTCCATGGACGTTGGTACGCAATCCCAAGGCACGGAGCTTCTGCCAGAGCACAAAGGGGACGATCTTGTAGAGGTGTCCGAGAAGGGCGATGAGCAGCCACCCGCCACCAGCCGCCACTGCAGCCGCCGCAAGCGCCACTCCAAAATGGTGATTGTGGCCGATCTCGATAGCTGCGCCGATCGCCAAAGCCACACCGGACACCATTGCGACTTCGGCGGTCGCCACGAAGGCAAGGTATAGGTCAGCTGGCCTTCGCCGGTGCCGGACTTTATTGGCGAGCGATACCACGTGGGCGCCGAGACCGACGATCACCACGGCTCCTCCAGCCCAACCCAGGGCGGAGACCCCGAAGAGGAGGGAGGGGGAGAGCAACAGGACGCCGATTGGGATCGCGAGGACCGCAACCGTTCCCGCCCGCTGCTCCTTGGGGGCGTGGGAGAGAAGAAACATCGGCACCAATTTTTCGCTAACGCTGGCGTAGGTGAGGCCGAGCCAGGCAAGCAGGCCGATCGAAGCGTGCGCCAGCAGCAAGTGCCCGCTGAGATCGAACCAGGCTCCGCTCCGATCGGCAACGTATACGCCCCCAAAGGCGCCGGTGGCCGCCAGTCCGGCGATGGCGATCCTAAGACCGGTTACTGGCGCTCCCTTTCCGTGGACCCCAAGCGGGGTCCAGAGGTTGACCACAAGAAAGGCGATGGCGAGTGCGGCGCAAACACCGCCCACCTCTACCAGCGCTTCAACTCCACTGGCGAAACCGATGGGGAGCAGCCACGACCCCAGGAGCCAGCTGGCGAAAGTGAACCGGGCGAGCGGCACCGATCGGAGGGGGCACTGGGTTAGCACCGGAACGAACTGGTGGATGGCGCCCAAAACGCCCATCGACAGCGTGGCGAGCATGCCGAGGTGGGCGGCGGCAATCACCGGGTCTTGCGTCGGGTCGACCACGGCGGCGGAGCTGGTGAGGCTGAGCGCAACTCCGCACGCGACCAGGCCAGCAAGCGCGAGGGAGAAGAACGTCAGCGGGATCGATGGCGGAGGCGTGTTAGTCGAAAGCCCCAGTTGCCGTCCTGTCGAAAGTTCCGGTTCCACCGCCCGGTTTGCCATCTTGCCCTCCCTTGGACCAAAGCGGTGGGTTTCCCGCTTGAGTAGAGAATAGTTCTAGTGTAGACTAGAAAAACAACTCTAGGGAGGTTGGATCGATGGCGGTAGTCGATGCCCGGGCCGTGATTGCCGAGGGGGGCGAGCCGTTCGACATGATCATGGCGGCGGTCGCCGGTCTTGAGAGTGGCGAGGAGCTTGTGGTGCTCGCTCCCTTCGAGCCGGTCCCACTAGAGGGAGTCCTCGCCTCGGAGGGATTCGAGTACGAAGCCATCGCGATCGATGGCGGTGACTGGCGAACCATCTTCAGGAGGCGGGATGAAGGGTGAACCCGCGGCCGTCACCGCGAATGCTCGAACTCCCGGCGGCCGCGTGGTGGGGGCGTGGGACGCTCTCCGGACCGTCCTTGATCCGGAGCTTTGCCTAGATATCGTAAGTCTGGGCCTGGTGTACCGGGTCGCGGAGGAGCAGGATCGGCTGGTGGTGGAGATGACCCTCACCACACCGGGCTGCCCCGCTTCGGAGAGCCTGCCGCTCATGGCGGAGCAGGCGCTCACTCTCGCATTGGGGAGCGGAGCCGCGGAGGTTCATCTCGTCTGGGAGCCTCCATGGGATCCCCGCATGATCGGCGAGGCAGCAGCAGTGGCTTCCCCGCAGCTTCGCCGCCGGTAGTCCGCCGCAGTCGGCTTGGCTACCGGTTCGAAGTCGATGGGAGCGGAGCAAGCAGGGCGGAGATGTCCTCAGGCGAGAACTTGGCCAGGTGTGCCTCCGCCTTGTCGAGGATCCCGGCCGCCAGCTCGGCCTTGTACTCCTGCATCGCCACGATCCGTTCCTCTATGCTGCCGTCCACGATCAACTTGTAGACGAAGACCGGCTTGATTTGGCCAATGCGGTGTGCGCGGTCGGTGGCTTGGTCTTCGGCCGCAGGGTTCCACCACGGGTCGTAGTGGATCACCGTGTCGGCTGCCGTCAGGTTCAGCCCTACGCCGCCGGCTTTGAGGCTTATCAGGAAGAGGGGAACCTCGAGATCCTGGAACCGTCGTACCGGCGTAACCCGGTCCCGGGTATCCCCTCGGAGCTCCACATACGCGATCGCTGCTTGGTCAAGGTCCGTTTTGATCAGGTCGAGCATCCCGGTGAACTGCGAGAACAAGAGGATGCGCCGGCCGTCCTCGATCAACTCGGGGAGCATCTCCATGAGCGCGGTGCGCTTTGCCGAGGACACCGCCGGCTTTGTCGCTGCGCTCTTGAGCAGGCGAGGATCGCAGCACACCTGCCGCAGCTTGAGCAGCGCATCCAGGATTATGATTTGGCTGCGTTCGAAGCCCCTTGCCCTGATCTCATCCCGGATCCTCTTGTCCATCGCTAACCTTACCGATTCGTACAGGTCGCGCTGGGCGCCTCCGATCTCGATCGGTACGACGATAATCGTCTTGGGAGGAAGCTCCGTTGCAACCTGGGACTTCTGCCGCCTGAGGATGAAGGGTCGCAATCTCGTGGCCAGCAGGTCGAGCCGCTCGCGGTTGCGGTGACGCTCGATCGGTGTCGACCAGGTCTGGCGAAAGGCGCCGTGGTCCCCAAGAAAGCCGGGGAGGAGGAAGTCGAAGAGCGACCAGAGCTCGCTCAGATGATTCTCCACCGGGGTTCCAGTGAGGCATAGCCGGTGCTCGGCCTCGATTCTCCTCACCGCCTGTGCGGTCTTCGTCCGCGCGTTCTTGACATGCTGTGCCTCGTCGAGCACGATGGTGTGGAACTTGAACTTGGCAAGGCGCTCTCGATCTCTCCAGATCAACGGGTAGGTCGTGATCACCAGGTCGTGTTCGGGGATGCGCTCGGCGGCCTCGTTCCGGTCGCTGCCGTGGAGAGCGATAGCGGCGAGTCCGGGCGTGAAACGGCTCGCCTCGTCCATCCAGGTGTTGACCAGGGAAGTAGGAACGACTATCAGCGCCGGCTCCAGCAGCCGGCCAGCCTCCTTCTCGATGAGTAAATGCGCCAGAGTTTGCAAGGTCTTTCCAAGGCCCATGTCATCGGCAAGAATCCCCGAGAGCCGGTGCTCTCTCAGGAACTGCAGCCACGACACCCCGGCCAGCTGGTACGTGCGGAGGCTGGCGCACAACCCGGCAGGGGGCACCACTACAGGAACTTCGGCTCCCCCCGGCAACAATCGGGCCAGCTCGAGCACCCGCTCCAGCCCGGAAACCTCCCAACCACCCTCCTCGGTGATCGTTTGCAACCGGTTTACATCAAGGTTCGACAGGCGCAAGTGTTTTGGATCCTGGGAGAGGAGGTCGACCAGGGTGGCGACGATGCGCTTCAGTCTGGATGCCTCGACCGCAATCGAGGGCTGCCCGTTGCGGCGAAGCGCCACCTTCTCGGTATCGCCGATCGTCTCGAGGCCCCTCGGGGATAACCAGCGGGCGTCCCTGGTGAACAGCTCGGCAAGCAGAGGCGGAAGGTCGACCCGTTCACCGTCTACCTCGACCCCGAGATCCAGGGAGAGTCCGCCTTCGGATCCGGAGATGTCGAGGAACCAGTTTGTGGCTTCGGCGTGGTAGTGGCGGAAGGTTGGATCAATGCTAACCTTCCAACCGGCATCGCGGAGAGCTGGTACCTCTTGGGGCACGAAGTCCGTCCACTCCGCTTCGGATGCGAAGCCAAAGAGCGGTCCGGATGGCATCTCCTCCAGGGATACTGTGCCTCGCAGATCGATCGGGCGGAGCCCGCTTGCAGATAGCGCTTCAAGAGCCCGTTCCTCGCCGGCGCGATCTCGTGCGACTTTCACCGCCTGCTCGCCGCCGGTGAATACGATCTCGTAGGCATCGTCAAGCGGCAGGGCGATGTCGCCGTAAACGAACTCGGGGAAGGCGAAGTCGATGGTAGCCGGGAGTTCCTGGAGGTAGCCGGGGACGTAAATTTGGGTTGCTTCCAACCTCAACCTCGGCTGTAGCTGGGCGTCGATAATCGGTAGCTGGGCCGTGACGCTCTCCAAGGGGCGTGGAATCGAATGATCCGATGGTGGCAGGAGGCGGTTGATCGCCGCCACCTCGGGAGGATTGAGCGGTGGAGCGGATAGCAGCTTGGAGACGATCTCAACCGGAGCGCCGGTCCGCACTTCGCCGAGCTCCCGAGTTTCGGAGTCGACGTAGAGAACCTCACTCTCCAGGTTGACGAGGACGGTGGCTCGTGGCGTGGTGATAAGGTCGGCCACCTGCTCTCCACTCCGCAATAGCGCCCATGCGAGTTGCCCCTGTCGCGGGTCGCCCCACGAGAGCGGTCCAGCAAGATCGGGTCCGCTGTAGAGCCGGCCAGTAGCGGATAGCAGCTCGATGACGTGCCTACCCCGCCCGGAATCGAGCCGTATCTGCGGCCCTCCCTGACCAAAACGGGGGGTCTCCAGCCATAAAGTTCGGATTGCGGCGAGGTCGTCTTTGTCGATGAACCTGGGGCGAACTCGGAGTGCCGCAAGATAGTTCGACCATGGCTCGAGCCCCGAGGGTTCACCACTCTTCTTCAAGCGCGCCTTGTAGGTGATAAGGTACGGTGCCCGCCAGGCTTTCGCGGGGAAGAGATGCCACAGCAACACGTGACTCTGGGCCGTTGGCTTGGACGGTGCCGCTGGCTCAAGCCGGCTTTGGAACTCCTTCAGCCAGCTTTCAAAGTTGGGGCGGAGTGTGTCCAAAGAACCGGCATCCGCGGCGGCGACCGCCCTCAACGCCACCGCCGCGCCGTGTTTGCAGTTTACCCCAACGGGGCAGGTGCAGACGGATACGAGCCGACCCGAACGGCGGTAGAGCACCACCCGATAGGGCATCGGCCGAGAACCGGCTACGTAAGCGGAGATCTCTGATTTTTCCAGTTCGAGCTCGGTCACTTCTCCGACGTAGCGTCTGCCCTTCTCCAGCTCCTTGGCGCTAAAAGTGGCGTACAGATCGGCCATCGCCATGGCAAACACGCCATTACCTCCTCAGTGAGTCAGTGCTTAAAGGCTAGAGAGGCAGAGCGCTGGATGGTTGAAGATGGGCTTAGTCGCGACGCTTTTTTCTGGGGTGTGACTCCAGGCTTGGACGTTCTCGCTTATTTCGAGGCTGGAGATTCGGCCTTGGACGCCGAAGACGAGATTGCCGATGGCCTCTCCCTTTGCAAAGCTCTGCCACCTGGGCGGGTCAAGCGCCGATGACAACTTTTCCATCGTTTGCCCAAGGCCGCCATCCTTACCGTAAGCGAGGTGTTGTCGGGTCTCACCACTGTTGCACCACTTAGGGCACTCATTTCTTATCGAGCCGCTGCCCAACGATGGCGTTGTGGGCAATCACCAGCTTCACGGGATCTGGCTCGGGGCGGATACGGGCCAGATCTATACGGGGAAGATCCGGTTGCTTCGCCAGAACTGCTGCAGTTGCTAAACGGCTGTTAGACCTCCTTGAACAGCGATGTTGCATCCTGCCCTACTTCCTGAAGTGACGTGTCGCGGTCAAGCTTGTTGATGGAAAGTCGTTGCATTGGCGTGTGAAGCCATCTTTGCACTCCGCAAATGAGCGTTGGTATCTGCCGAAATGGCAATCAAGTTGATAGCCATGATCAGCCGCTCCGCGAAGACGCCATTTTGTCATCAGGTTTGGGAGCGCCCCCTTGGCCGCATTGTTGTCAAGCCATCTTTGCACTCGCTGAGCATGTTCCGGCTGGGGAAACGAGTACTGATTTGCGATTCCAGTGGGCTGGGTTGGTGGCGCAGCCTGGTTTGTGGCCATAGGCGTGGCAGGCACTGGAGACCGGCGTGGCTTGGATGGGTTTGTTGTCCAACCACGAGCACATACGGAGTGCATCGCCGGGGATTCACGGGTACGGCGTCGCGTTTGGGTTTGGTGATTGAAAGGGCGAACCAGGCGATAGTGGCTGAGTTGGTGGCCGGGGGCTACACGAGCTGGACTGGGGTGTCAAACCCCACTTGGTCAGCGTCTGCAAGCTGCACGGGCGCCTCGCCGAGCGACCTTGCAACCTTCGACTGCCTCGATTTCGTTTTTGAACTCTACGGGAAATAGCCGATTCCACGATCGGGCGAGTTGAAGGGTGCCGCGCGGGTCAGCGGACGGACGGCCTTGTGTTCGCTGTCGTCGGCTTAAGGCGCGCGTCTACACCTTTGTAGATGGCAAAACTCGCAGTTGTCTCCATGATGAGGGTTACGGGCGTTTGCCCGTAAACAAGGAAGGAGAAACCGTGAGACATCGGATTGGCAAGCTTGCAACAGCCCTGGCCGCGACCGGCCTGCTGGGAGCGGGTGCCTACGCCTTCACCGCGGCAAACTACGTACCGGTCTCGTACGCGGGCGCCGGAACCGCGGCGATCAACGGCTATGTGGTCAGCGGCATTACCTACGGGCTGAGCCCGCATGGCAACTTTATCAAAACGGTCTCATTCACGTTGAATGCCCCCGCCACGACGGTCGACGTTGGGATCGATCCTGGACCCCCGCCTCCACCCCCGCCTGGTCCGCCAATGGTGTGGCTGAGCTGTACCACGGCTAACCACCTGAGCTTCGTTTGCACGGCCCCTGGACCCGGAGTACCGATCCTTGGCGCCGACTCGCTGCAGGTGAATGCGGCCCAGTAGGCATATCGACGATGGGGAGTGCGCGGTTCCGGCGATTCATAGCTAGGGGCACGAGGGCGTTGTTGCCTTTCGACGCAGCAGCGGACTCTTCGGTGCTATCCGGGGCATGGCAACGGCAACCTGTCGCTCTCCCCATCGCATCTTGGTTCCGGCTCCTCGCCGGTGGCATCGCAACCGGGGCCGGGTCGTGAGCACGCGGCGGCGAAAGAGAGTCCGGCTCTGGCCAGGTGGCCCGTTCTCGCTTCTAGCCGCAAGCGCGATTTTGGCCCTCTGGGCCGGGTGGCTGGCCTTCGCTCCTGTAGGCCTTGGAGGCTCGCTCTACTATCTGGAGACCGAGGGGCCGAGCATGTTGCCGCTCTTTCACCCTGGTGACCTCGCGATTGTCAGGAGGGGTGGCCCTTACCGGATTGGCGAGATCGTCCTCTACCGCTACCCGAAGCTCGGAGTTTTCCTGCACCGGATAGTTGGCGTGAGCGGCGGTCGATTTCTTATGAAAGGAGACCACAATGCCTATATCGATCCCTACCATCCGCTTCCATCGGACGTTCTCGGCCACCTTTGGTTCCACGTTCGTGGTGCCGGGGTGGTACTTTCGTGGTTCCACGATCCCAGTATCACGGTCGGCATCGCGGTGGCAGTTGGCGCGGGGCTCCTGGTAATGCCGTACCTCTTTAAAGACCCGCGCAAAGAGGACGCCAGCAGGAGGCGTCGCATTAAGCGCCCGTTGCCGCTTCTTCTTCTTGGACCCACCGGAGTTGTTGTGGCTACCGTGGTGCTGGTCGTGCTGTTGGCGAGCGGCGTATTCGCTGTTTTTGCCTTTTCTGCCCGTTCAACCTCGGTGAGGGCGATTCCGGAACGCTTCACTCAATCGGGGAGCTTCTCATATAGCGCCACTGGACCGGCATCGGTCTACCCTGGCGGAAGGGTCTCCAACGGAGAGCCGGTGTTCCAGAAGATCATTCCCTCTGTCAACTTCCGCTTCGCGTATCACCTGGCCGCCCCGCAGGCGGCGTCTATAACTGGCACCATCTCTCTGAGGGCAATTTTGAGCGAACCCGACGGCTGGTCGGACACCCTCGTACTCGCACCGCCGACCCACTTCAGCGGCGACCGTGGAGTAGTAGCCGGGATGGTAAGCCTGTCCCAAGTTGATGGCGTGCTGTCGTCGCTTGGCCAGGCGATTGGGGTGTCGGGAACCCCGGGTGCCAATCTCTCTATCGTCCCTCGCGTGGCCGTTGCCGGCAAACTTGCCGGGAGCAAATTCTCGCAGAGCTTCTCGCCTGCACTCCCCTTCACGGTCGACTCGGTTGAGATAAGTTTGGGGCAGTCGAGCCAGACGGGTACGGCAACTGCAGCGAACTTCAATCCCGCCAGTACCGGAGTGGTATACGCTTACACCTCCGTTCCCGCCCGAATCGGCACGCTTGGCGTGCATGTGACGGTTGCCGCAGGGCGGCAGCTAGCCGTGGCCGGCGGTGTCGTCGGGTTTCTTCTCGCCCTGGTCCTTGCCGCCATGTACCGGCTAGCCAACACCGAGCCGGAGGCCGAGAGGATCCTCTCGCGCTACCGGTCTGTCCTTGTGGAGGCGAAGGGATCGGGGATCGACTCCCTGAAGTCTCCGGTAGCGGTCGCGAGCATGGAGGAGCTGGTACGGCTGGCCAATCAGGAGGGCATGCCCGTCTTGCACTGGGTGGATTCCGAAGGCACGCACCGTTTTGTGGTAATGGCCTACGGGATCGGTTACTTGTACACCTGTGGAGGCGCACCCGCAATCGAGGAAGTGGCACAAGACTCGCAGAGTCAATTAGCGGAGAACTAGCTTGCGTCGAACGCTGGTTTAGCGCCGGGAAGGCTTGTTGCTGAGGCGTACAGACTCTAACTGATCCAGCCGCAAAATCTGCTTCAATTGGCAGCTTGGCGCTTTTCAGCCTTCAAGCCGTGGAGTGCGAAAGGACGCTCTTTATACCAGTTTGTATAAGAGACCCGGAGGTGGCGGTGTGATACAATCGCTGCATGCGGCGGTTCACGTTTGGCAGAGGGGACTACTCTGCGAACCCGGGACAGGAAAGTGAACCCGAGCACCGGTGAGTTCGGCAGGTCCCACGGGCTCTTTAGGGAGGTAAAGCGGCTAGTCCCCGTTCCACCTAGGGCACCGTACCGGGGCTTTGACCGCCGCAAGCGCGGATCTGCCGAGATGACGGCAAAATCTGCGCGGAGGCTGCAGCTGCGCGTGGCGTTGGCGGCCTGTGTGGTTATCGGAGCCTCTTTCGGGTTTTACCTGCTTACTTTCGTGGTGTTGAAAGTGGTAAATCCGCTCAAAATCGACGCCATAGCCGATATGACCGAGACGGCTTTCATGCTATTTGCGACGCTTGCCGCTGTCTCGGCTTTGATAGCGAAGCGGCTAACCGGCCACGTAGAACCGATGTTTTTTGGTGTGGGGGTAGCGCTAACCTTTGTGCTCTCTCCCCTCGCCTACGGTGTTCCACCGGCGTTCCATCACATTGACACGCAATGGATAGAGACCTCCTCCGTGATCGGAACGTCGATGCTGGTGATTGGTGTGGCATTGATGGCGCTGGCTCCTTTGTGGCCGCAAGTGGATTCCAAGTTTTCACTCCTGCGCCTGCTTCTCGTCATCGCCGTCGGCATCGGTGGCCTGTGCATCATCCTCTCCGTGTTCGCGGGTATCGACGCTAGGTACATCCCGGGGATGTCTCCGGTCATGCTCGGAAGTAGCTTCGCCGGGGAGCCAGCACCGCTGAACGACATTGCGGGCGCGCCGTGGCTGGCGCTGGCCGCCTTGTACCTGTGGAGAGGGAGACTGCCCGCTGGATCCAGGAGGGCGTGGACTGGAGCTTCGTTTGCACTGATCGGTGCGGCGTTCTATGGGCATCTCACTGTTCCTGCTGGTCCTTCGGCCGGCATGTTGGAGGCGTTTCTGGTGACCGGCGGCCAGATCCTGCTTTTGGTGGGGTCGGTATCGGCGCTCGATGTGAGTTTGGAAGTGAACGAACGGGAGTTGCGCGAAGCCGAGACCGCCCGGAAAAGCCTGGAGATATCCCAGGAGGCGTCGTCCGAAAGTTCGCAGCGCTACCTTCACGACCTGAGATCTTCGGTTGCCGGCGTCTCGCTGCTGCTTGAGTCGCTGGCGACCGAGAAAACATTGCTTTTCGACGTGACCGGAAGAGGTGCAAGCCGAGCCGATGAGCTTATCAAAGCGGAGGTTCGGAAAATGCGTGCCATGGCCCGAAAGGGTCCGTCGATAGCCGAGTTTGACCTTGGGGAGACGCTTGGCCGTTGGGTGAGGGAACGCGGCGCTTTTGCCAGGATCACTTTTGACATTCCGGTAGAAGAGATCGTGTCCGCTCCGCGCGAGCTGCTGCTTGATGTGCTTGCACTGCTTATGCGCGAAGCGAGCTGGTGTGCGAATGGCGGCGAGGCACCAGAGGTGCTCATGCGCGCGAAGGAAGCCGGGGAACGAGTGTTTCTCGAGGTTCGGTGGGCTGGGGCCGCAAGCGGATCGCAATCGGAGGTTCATCAAACTGCTGCCGAAAGATCGCTTTGGCGCTGGCAGGTCGGGCAACTTAATGTGTCTCCGGTTCTTCTCGAGGCTTGCGTGCGCGCACTTGGCGTGCACGGCGCGGAGATGTGGCCGCTCGAAGATGGGGTTGCCTTCGCTCTGCAAACAGCTTCTGGGATTGGCAAGATGGCGTCCGCGGGTACGCAGGGCTAGAACTCAAGGAGATGTAGGCGAACAGGAGGTCGCTGATGAAGACCGATTTGCGCAACGAAAGCGGATACCGCTGGGAAGTCGAAAAAGGCCAGCCAAAGGTGCTGCTGATCGAGGACCATGAGCTGGTCGCGGTGAGCCTCGCCTCAGTCCTTTCCACTCTCGGTTTTGAGGTTAGAGCCGATTTCGGGTTTGAGAAGGCTTCCGTGATGGCGCTCGCCGCGGCTTTTCGTCCCGATGTGGTTCTGCTCGACCTGATCCTTGGAGACTCCGGCATTGACTCTATCGACCTGATCGGCTTGCTCTCGGCCGTTGGCGCTTCGGTAGTCGTAGTCTCCGGGGTGACCGACCGGTTGCACCTTGGACGTGCGGCAAGGGCCGGGGCCTTAGCCATTGTGTCGAAGGGAGCCCCGCTGATCGAGCTGGTCGAGGCGATAAGGGGCTGCCTCGCCGGCACCCCGCCAGGAGCGGTAGCCAGGATGGAGCTGCTGCAGGAGCTGGATGAACACGAGGCTAAATCCAGAAACAAGTTTCAAGTGTTCGAACCGCTCACCCGGCGGGAACGCGAGGTGCTGGTCATGCTGGCCAGCGGGATGTCGCCAAAGGGGATCGCACAAATTTCCCACCTGAAAGTGGGAACGATTCGGTCGCAGATTCACTCCATATTGGCGAAACTTGACGTGGAGAGCCAACGCGAGGCGATCTCCCTCGCCTTCAGGTCGGGATGGCTTGACAACGTTGGCATTCGGGACAACAACAAAATCGGTTTGCCCGCACGTGACGCAAGTGCAACCTTGCCGTCGAACGCCACCGGCGGGCGGCCGGTTGTCGAAAGGCATGGCGAGCACAGTATTCAATTGGGGCCGACATCGCGCCGATGACTATGAAGCAACTATGGACACTTGTGCTGGAAATGGATCAAGAGTTTGCGGACTCCGTGACCGAAGCGGATCGGCACGGACATCAGCCTTGCTCTTTCGCAGGTCCCGTCATTGCCAGGAATCTACGCTGGCTTTGACCGCTTTTGCCGTTCGGAAGGACTTCCGTGCGATCCGATAGCCAACCCGCCGGCCACTCCTGGGTTTGGGTCAAGCTGCATGCGGCCTTGAACCCTTGGTTCAGTCCGCAGGACGTGTCGTTGCGGCAGCTGGAGTCGCGGATCTGGCCCGGACGGCTGGCGATAATCTTGGCGACATCGGTGGCATACGCCCTGGGCCACAGCAGGGCGGAGGTTGGTCTCCTGCTCCCGGTGGGAGTGGTGTACCTGGGGGCCTACGCGATGCTCCGGTTGAGCAAGCTCCGCTGCCCCGCCTTCTGCCTCCTGCTATTCTTGCTCGATCTCGTCGCGATAACGGTGGCGGTGGTGCTGTCGGGCGGCGTTGAGAGCATCTTCCTCTTCCTCTATGCCTTCCCGGTTCTGGTGATGGCCATCCTCCGGGGTACCTTTAGTGGAGCACTTTTGGCAACTATTGCGCTTGCAATGTTTGCTTCAGCGGTGGGGGTAGGGCAACTCCTGGGTTTGGAGGCGCCGGATACGGTGGGGCTCGTTGCGTTGCTGTACGGTTTGGTGACCTTGGCCGGCGTCATCCACAGCACCCTCCAGCGAAGAGAGTCGGCGTTAAACGAGCTTTTGATCGCGCTCCATCAGGGATTGGCGTCGATTATCGACGATGATTCGATAGCTGATCTCCTGGAGAAAACGCTGAAGCTCGGCATCCGTCTTGTTGGTGCTCGACAGGGGGCAGTTGCGCTTTGGAACGAGCACGGTGAAATGCTCAATTGGTTTGCCTCTGGGCCAGATGTCGAGATCGGCCAGGTTATGCCGCTTCTCGAGGCGATGAGGAGCTCACAGCAGTTGGTCCGCATCCAGGCCACCTCGCTGCACAACCGAACCGCTGCGCTGGGGGAAGCGCCGAATCTGGATATCGGCCTCCAAATCCCCTTTGTGGCTCTTGGATCTTGGACCGGTGGCTACCTCTTCCTGGGGAAGGAGTCGGGGCAGACTTACACGCTCCTTGACGAGCAGGTTGTCTCGATGCTTGCCGCCCGCGTGACGACGGCAATCATAAGGAGCAGGTCGGTCGATCGCCGGCTTGCCGCTTACAACGACCTGCTCAAGATGCTGGTTGCGATCAGCGACACCCGCGAGCAGGCCGGCGGTGGCCATTCGGAGCGCGTTAGCCGGTATGCGCAGCTGATCGGGAAGGAGGTGGGCCTTGGGGAGGATGAACTCGATGTTGTGGCCACCGCCGGACTGCTCCACGACATCGGCAAGATTGGTGTCTCCGACGCGGTCCTCTCGAAGCCGGGTGTCCTTACCGATGACGAGCGCTCCATAGTAATGATGCATTCACAGATCGGCGAGGCCCTGCTTGCAAACGCCGGTCCACTTGCGCAGGTTGCCTCGCTCGTTCGCGGACACCACGAGCGCTTCGATGGGAAGGGTTACCCTGACGGACTTCGCGGAGATGCGATCCCGTTGGGCGCACAGATCATTGGTATGGCTGATGCCATCGAATCGATGCTGGTTGACCGCCCCTACCGGGTCGGCATGAGCCGTGCATCGGTGCTCGAGGAGATTCGCCGGTGCACTGGCACGCAGTTCAGCCCTACCATGGCTGCGGCAGCCGAACGGATGCTGCAATCCGAGGGAGCGGTTGCCAAAATTGGTAGTGATACGGATGGTGCCGGCGCATACATAACCATCTCGGATCTCAACGGGATGGTCCAGTCGGCGCGGTGGCGACTGTTCACGAAACTGGCCAGCGAGATCGACGTGCTTCTCGACCTGCCGGAGCTTGGAGATCGCCTTCTCAGTTTGTTATGCAGTGAACTCGAGGTTACCGGGGCGTCGCTTGCAACTTTCGATGGCGATCGCGACCAGCTTCGGATAATCGCTTGGAAAGGAACCCCGGTTTTTCTGCATGTCGGCGACATCCTGCCGCGCGGCGAGGGCATACCGTGGATGGCTATTGAGCAGGAGAAGCCGGTGATGGTTACCGACGTTACCGGCCATCCGAAGTATGCGGGCATCGCTACCATTGAGACCGGTGCCGCCCTCTACGTTCCCCTCCGATCGAGCGCTGGCATCCAGGGAATGGTGACGCTCTACCGCCCGAAGTTGCATGCTTTTGACGCTCATGAGATGGCCTACCTGGAGGCGTTGGCGGTTCCGATCGCGGAGCTCCTCACCATCTCCCAACTGCACGCAGAGACCAGGAGGATGGCCATAACCGATCCCCTTACCGGCGCCGGGAGCAGGCGCTTGGGCTTTGACCGTCTCCGCGAGGCCTGCGCCCGTTCCGCCAGGAGTTCGAAGGCGTGCGCTGTAATGATGCTCGATCTGGACGGCTTCAAGGGGATAAACGATAGATACGGTCATCAGGTTGGGGACGAAGTGTTACGAGGTTCGGTCCTTCAGCTCCGCCAGGAGCTGCGCACGGGGGATACCCTTGCTCGATATGGCGGCGATGAGTTTCTGGTGATCCTGGAGGATACCTCTGCTGCGGACGTGTTGGCGCTTGTGAACCGGGTTTCGTGCGGTGGATATGGGAGGCGGATTAGGGTAAGTGACCAGATTTTTGAGCTTCCGTGCTGGTCGGCGGGATATGCCATCTGGTCGGAGGACGGTACGGATCCGGACGAGCTGATTCGGGTTGCCGACGCCCGCCTCTACTTCCAGAAGGACGCCCACCGGGCGGCGCGTACATCGCCTCCACCGGCTTGAGTTCGCAGAGTTCAAGATCGTCGAAGTCGCAACCGTTTCGCTCACCTCCCAGAGTCGTCGATGATCTCAGCACAATGACCCGCCAGGTTCGCCACCGAAAGCTGGTTTCGATTGCCCTTCAGGGTGTCCTCCAAGTTGTCGATGCTCTTGCTGTGCGGATTCTGATTCTGCGTAGGGCTGATACCTGCGTGTCGTGCGGGGGAAACTTGGCAGTAGGTGAGCGAGCGGGATGGGACAGGGCCACGAAGAGCGTCACCTGTACAGCTTGCCTAAACTCCGCGACGGTAACGACGCAACCCCAAGGTCCAGTGGGTTCAAACCCTGCGGCGCGGATACTCGACCGAGGAACTGCGGGCCTATCGGTTGCCCGGTAGGCGGCTAGCCAGAAGTTACCCCCAAATCCCTGTCCCGTGATCCCCTTCGTGCCCCTGGCATGGAGATTGGCACTCCTTGAGTCATGATGTGTAGGCATGTAAGTATTTCTGGAGATGCTGGCAGGAATGG
>JAKARV010000038.1 GCA_021819205.1 Actinomycetes bacterium
CCTCGATGGCGCACCCAGCTGACTGCAATCTGCCGCCGGAATCAGCGGCAAACCCCGTGCAGTTTTGGTGTCCGTCCCCGTGCAACTATTTGGCCGCATCCGTGCAGTATTGCATGGCCGTTAACACATGGATCAGCAACTCGATCCGGCTTGGATCAATGCACCGGCGCCGGAAGGACGCCCGGAATACGGGTCCGTTGACTTGGCCTTTGACTGGTGACCCATGAGAGAAATCAAACAGCCCCCTCCCTCGCAGCAGGGCTGTGCCTAGGAAAGCAGCTCCAAAACGTATGCAGCGTACCGCATGAGCAGCGGATCATGGTAGGGAGCAACCGCAAGTTGGAGTCCGAACGGCACTCCATCAGGGTCCATCCCGGCAGGAAGCGAAAGTGCCGCAAGATTGGCCAGACTCGCCTGGTAGGTGAAGCCAGCCGGATCTGGGTTATAGGTTTCCGGCACCGGGTTGGTTGGGGCAACGTCGAGCGTCGCTGGCGTTATGATGAGATCCACTCGTTGAGCCAGCTCTACCAGCCTTGCGACCAGCACCCTCCCCGCGGCGAGCGACCTCGCGCTCCCGGCAATCCCCAGCACTGCCACCCGTTCCGCAAGGTCCAAGAGTGCCGGGTCGACCTCGACCGGTTGCGCCGTTTCCAGCGCCGCTACCACCTTCGGTCCAAAACGCGCCTCGAGCACGGAGATCCACGGTCCATCAAACTCCCGGTCGGCTTCCACCAGCTCCGACCCGGCATCGCTAAGTCTGGCTGCAAGCGAGACGAGCGCCCGATCGATAGCCGGATGCGCCGGACGTCCGCCGCGAAGCCGAACCACCGCAACCTTCTCCGGGCGCTTTGAGGCGGCACCAAAGTGCGACAGAAAGAAGGGACGCTGGCGGATGAAGTCTGGGTCACCGACGACCGGAGAACCTCTAAAGGCATCGAGAGCCCCAACGAGCGACGGAAAGTCGGCGGTGAAAAGTCCAGAGACGGCCTCGGAGACAGGGGTTGGCGAAGGAAGGATTCCTCGAGAGGCTCGGTAACCAACCAGCCCCAAAAAAGCGGCGGGAATTCTCATTGAACCTCCGCCATCGGATCCGAAAGCCAATGGGACCAGCCCTGCTGCCACTGCCGCCGCGCTCCCTCCCGACGAGCCGCCAACACCCCGATTGAGGTTAAAGGGGTTGCGCGTGGCACCAAAACGGTAGCTGACCGTCTCCGCCCTCCAACCAAACTCCGAGGTGGCTGCCTTGCCGACCACTATCGCGCCCAACCGTCGGAGCGTGGCAACGGCAGACGCGTCTTGGTCCGCTACCTCCCCAGCCGCCAGCCACGAACCAGAGAGAGTTCGGAAACCGGCTGCGTCGTATAGATCCTTCACCACAAACGGCACCCCGCCAAGAGGAAGTCCTGGCGAGCCCGGAGGATAGGCGCTGTCGTAAGCGGCGGCCTCCGCTAGGGCTCGATTTGAATCCACAGCCACCAACGCATTCAGAGACGGGTTGCCCGCCTCGATCCGGCGTACGAATCCCTCCACGTACTCCAGCGCCGAGATCTTCCCGGCCAAACGCGTGGCCAGGTACTCTCGCAGCAGCACTAGCGGCTAGAAGGGCTCCGGCAGGCTGCCATCGGCAAGCTTCTCAGCCATCGCCCATCCGAATACGATGAGCGCCTCGCCCTCTTCCGGCTTACAACACTCGAACACCGCGGCAAAGTCGGTACCGGCCTCCTCGGCAACGCGGTAGGCGTTAAAACCGAATACGCTGCCATCCGCGCGCGCCAACGAACTCCGATCGTCGAGGCCATGATCGAGGCCAAAGCGCTTCGCCAGCCTCCGTGACCAGGCTCGCTCCTCCCCAGTGGGACGATGCACTGGCCTCGGAACGATGTCTTCGAGGCCGGAAAACAGGTCATAACCGGTTCCGGCAACCAGTTTCATGCCAACAAGCACGTCCTCGTCGGGAAAAGCTAGCAGTGCCCGATTATAGGATTCATGGAGAAGGCCCGCCGCCACATCGCGCTCGTGGTCCTTCACCGCTGTTACCAGCAGGTTGACCAGGACGCATGGAGTGCCGCCAATCCTCTCCAGAGTGAACATCATCCCACCCAGAAGCCGATCATCCTCGTGCGCGAGCGCAGCGAGCACCCACTCGTCTCGCTGCTTGGAAAGAAATCCAACATCAAAACTTGCCCGCTGGCCGTCCGCCAGGTTCGACAGCTCCTCAAGCTCCGAGTCGGTCAGGCCGCCGCAGTCCCTGGTGGTCAGTTCGATTGCCATCAAACACGCTCCCCTTGAATTGGATGCATCATCCATTTTAGCCGCGCAACTCGCCCGCCGGAAGCTTCCCCCGCGACTATTCCGTTAACCCGCAGCTCAACGGCATTTTATTTGCTAGCTGTTCGCTGGAACTCATACTCAGCCGGATCAGCCTACTGAGCCTGCTCCCCATTGCGCAGAAGCTGGCGCAGTCGCATCGGCTCTTTACCCAGTGAGTTCACGGATATCATCGCGCTCGACGAGCCACACACCCGGATACGAAGTATCCCTGATCACTTCCGCCCTCTCGCCCATCACCACGGGGATACACCTTCTCTTCGTCGCTCGACTCGCGACTTCCGCACGCCTTAACGCGCGTGTCACATCGTCCTTGTGCACGGTAACAGCAATCTCAGCGACGAGTGTTACCATCTCTCCCGTGCTCCTTATCCGGCCTTCCGCAACAACATCAGCAACGGAGAGTTCGCTAGCTTCATCTTCGGTTATGAGGCCCTCATCAGCGGCATCGAAGCTCAAATCGACCTGTTCGGATCGCGAAAAGATTTTAACCCGACGAATCTTGCCGTCGATGTTCACCACTTTGGTAGCAAAAGCTTGTCGATAAACTTCTTCGGTGAATCTGCCGTCGAGGTGACCAAGCCTGGAATCTAGGCGGCGCACCGTCTGGGTCAGCTCCGCGATCTGCCGGGAGTTCTCGTCCATTCGTTCGGTGAGCGCTGCGATCTGCCGGGAGTTCTCGTCCACCCGTTCGGTGAGCGCTGCGATCTGCCGGGAGTTCTCGGCGATCTGCCGGGAGTTCTCGGCGATCTGCCGGGAGTTCTCCTTGACCAGATCTGGAAGGGAGAGCAGCTCCTCACCTAGGATCTCCATCCGAACAGCTTGCTTCCACTCCGGATGCTCCCTGAGCACCTTAAGGAAATCATCCTGATTGACGAAGCCAGCCATGAAAATCAGTATACTTTTGCGCTCAGACAACAGGTAAGCACGTTCCGAAACCCCGAATCACGAAGAACAAAACGAAGCCGCGCCGATTAAGCGCTAAGAAATCGCCGCACCGCAACCGTAGAGCCGACGGTACCCACAAGCATCCCGATAAGCACAATAACAACCAGTGTGAAGAACAGGTCGTGACTGGTTAGTACGAAGCCGTCCAGCAGGTGAATGCTAAAGTGTTGTATCGAATAGCTGATCAGCTCCTTAACGGCGACTACCACTCCTGCCGCGATAAGCGAGCCGAGAAGGCCTTGAATGAGCCCCTCAAGCATAAACGGTACCTGAATAAAGACGTTAGTCGCCCCTACCAGGCGCATCACCGACACCTCTCTCCGCCTCGAGAAAATAGCGACCCTGATTACGTTCAAAATCAAAATTGCCGCCGATACCAGCAACACAAGTGCTATTCCCAGAATCACCGTTTGCGACACGTTGGAGATGGTCAAAATTGTGTGAATGGCCGAAAAGTTGTCGTTGACAGTATCGACTCCCGGTTGACCTTTGAAGATTGCCCCCACCGCCGGAGCTTCTGCCGGATTCACCAGCGATACTCTGAAGAAGGTCGGCACTGCGGACTCAGGCACCGCGTTTACCAGGTCGGGCTGGTTTGCAAGTAGCCGCCTGAAGTCGCTGTACGCCTGTGCCCTCGGCACGTAGCTGTACCCCTTCACAGTGGAAAGCGAATGAAGCTCTGCCTCGACCGCCTTCAGTTCGGGCTTGGAGATATTGGGCTGCAAAAAGACGAGCAGCTGCACGTTTCCCTGCCACTCAGAGGTTGCGGTGGCAACTCCTTGCTTGATCAGCAGCGCCGACCCCACCAGCGAGAGCGAGATGGCGACGGTAAAGATAGCTGCAAGCGACATCAGTCGGTTGCGCCAAAGATTGATCGAGGTCTCCTTGACGAAGTAGCCGACCGACATCAAACTCCGATTCCGTAAACGCCACGGGTCTGATCCCGATGGAGCATCCCGCGGTCGATCTCGATAACTCGGCGGCGCATCGAGTCAACGATCCCTGCGTCGTGGGTCGCCATGACCACTGCGGTGCCGGTTCGGTTGATCCTCTCAAGCAAATTCATCACTCCCCAGCTCGTATCCGGGTCGAGGTTTCCGGTCGGCTCATCGGCGAGCAGAATCAGTGGACGGTTCACGAACGCCCTGGCGATAGCGACGCGCTGTTGCTCGCCACCGGAGAGCTGGTCGGGGTAGCGTTCACTCTTCCCGTCTAGCCCAACCAACTTGAGGATCTGAGGCACCTGCTGGTGAATGTACTTCCTCGGCTTGCCGATAACCTCGAGGGCAAATGCCACGTTCTGGAAGACGGACTTGTTGGGAAGAAGGCGAAAGTCCTGAAAAATGACCCCGATGTTCCGTCGAAAGTAAGGCACCTTCCACGATGGCATGGTGACCAAATTCTTTCCGGCGACCCAGATGGAGCCGGTATCCGGCTTGATCTCCCGGTTCATCAGCTTCATCAGTGTGGTTTTTCCGGACCCCGATGTTCCGATAAGGAAGACAAACTCTCCCCTTCCAATTTCAAAGGAGATATCGGATACCCCAGACGACCCTCTGGAGTACGACTTGGAAACCTCTTCAAATCGGATCATGATGGCGCTCCTTTGCCTGGACTTCGCTCGGCATCCGACCCTACTGCCACCGTTTGCCCACAGCCTAACATGGCGAACGGGAGGGGTCGGTCGTTCAGGGCTGGTTCGACCGCCGCCACTCCAAGTAGGCCTGGATAAACGGATCAAGGCGCCCATCGATCACCGCTTGCACGTTCCGATCCTCGAAACCAGAGCGATGATCCTTCACCAACTGGTACGGCGCGAGTACGTAGGAACGAATCTGGTTCGCCCAGCCGACATCCACTTGAGGGCCGCTCAACGCGCTGAGCTGCTCTTTAACCTCCTCGCGGCGAAGCTGTTCGAGCTTCGATATCAAAATCTGCATCGCTCGCGCCTTGTTCTGCAGCTGCGACCGCTCGTTCTGGCACGAGACCACGACACCGGTGGGAAGGTGGGTAATCCTCACTGCCGAGTCGGTAACGTTGACGTGCTGGCCTCCGGCTCCGGAGGAGCGAAAGGTGTCAACCCGCAAATCCTTCTCGTCGATGACTACTTCCGTAGACGTCTCGATCAGCGGAGTTACGTCGAAGGAGGCGAAGCTCGTCTGCCGCCGATGCTGTCCATCAAAGGGAGAGATCCTAACCAACCGATGCACGCCCCGTTCCGCTTCAAGCAACCCAAAGGCGTAGCGCCCCTTGACGATAAAGGTGGCAGAGAGGATTCCCGCCTCCTGGCCGGGAGTGATCTCGTCAAGCTCAAAGTCAAAGCCGCGACTCTGGGCGTAGCGCTCGTACATCCTCAACATCATCTCCGCCCAGTCCTGAGCGTCGGTCCCGCCAACACCGGAGTGAATCTCGGCGATGGCGTCGCCCTCGGCAAACTCCCCGGCAAGCAGGGAACGAAGCTCCAACTCCTCCAGACGGTGCGCCGTTCGAACCAAGATCTCGGAAAGTTCCCCACCGGAACCGGAATCGCCGGCCTCAACAAACTCGGCAAGCACGGCGCCCTCTCCAAGGTCGGCCTCCATCGCCACAAGCAAGTCCATATCCTCCTTGATGGCGTTGTATCGTCGGCCGATTGCAGCCGCCCTCCCCTGGTCATCCCAGAAGCCGGGCTCCGCCATCTCCTCCTCGAGTTCCCCGAGTTCCGCCGCGAGATCCTCCTGGCGCAAGTAGCGCCGAGCTGCGGCCAGCCGGAGCCCCAACGCCTCCAGCTCGTCGCGAAAGTCACTCACGCCCGTGGCACTGCTTGTACTTGAGTCCGCTGTTGCATGGGCAGGGGTCGTTCCGCCCCACCTTGAGCTCTGTGATGGTTGCCGCCTGGCCCACCTCAGCTGGCGGCGGCGCCGTTCTCGCCTGGTTGAAAGCCTCCAGCAGATTGATCTCCTGCGGATCGGTGGCTCCAAAATAAGTCGCCTGCGCCAGATCGACCGCGGGGACCTCGGCGGCGGGTACCTCAACTTGGAAGACGTAGCGCACGTAGTCACGCTCGATCCTCGCCATCAGGCTCTGGAACATCTCGTACCCTTCCTGCTGCCAGGCGACCAACGGATCCTGTTGGCCCATCGCGCGCAAATTGATCCCCTCGCGCAGGTAGTCCATGTCTACCAGGTGATCCTTCCAGTGCTGGTCGATCACCGAGAGCAACACCTGCCTCTCGATCTCCCGAGGCAGGTCACTCCCGGTCTCTTGGGCAGCAGCCAGCTTGGCGCACTTGGCCTCGTAGTACTCGGTGGCGTCCGCCAAAAGCGACGCTTGCACCTGATTCTTCGAGGCAGCCTGCTCCAGATCCTCGATGCTGAACTCGGAAGGCCAAAAAGTTCGAACCTGCTCCAGCAGATCGCCAAGCTTCCAGTCCTCCCCATAGTCGCTCCCCAGCTCCGTGTCGACCAGGTTCTCTACCACGCGCCCGATCGCGCCGGAGGTGAAGCCGGAGAGATCCTCACCCTCGATGATCTCTCGCCGCCGCTCGTAAATCACCTTGCGCTGCTCATCAAGGACCTGGTCGTACTTGAGCACATCCTTGCGGATATCAGCGTTTTTTGACTCGACGGTAGCCTGGGCGCGCTCGATGGCGCGGTTGACGGTCCTCGCCTCTATGGGTTGGTCCTCCGGGAAGGCCTTGCCCATAACCCAGTTGACAACCCCTCCACCGGCGAACAGCCGCATAAGCTCGTCTTCAAGGGAAAGGAAAAAGCGAGTCTCCCCCGGATCTCCCTGGCGACCCGAGCGTCCGCGCAGCTGATTGTCGATCCGTCGAGACTCGTGGCGCTCGGAGCCGACGACGTACAGCCCACCAAGCTCCCTAACCGCCTCAGCCTCCTGGGCACACACCTGAACATACTTCTCCAGCGCCTGCCGGTAGTATGCCTCCCCTTCCGGGGTGCCGGGGCTCCGTCCACCGGCGACGGTCTCCGAGTAGGCCAGCCGTTCCGGGTTCCCGCCAAGCAAGATGTCCACGCCTCGCCCGGCCATGTTGGTCGCGACAGTGACGGCGTGCAGCCGGCCCGCCTGGGCGACTACCTCCGCCTCTAGCGCGTGCTGCTTGGCGTTCAGGACTGAGTGCGTGATCCCCTTTGCCGAGAGCATCTCCGAAAGCAGCTCGGACTTTGCCACCGAGACCGTGCCGACCAGAACCGGCTGTCCGCGCTGAAAGCGCTCCGCAATATCGTCGACGATGGCCGCAAACTTGGCATCCTCCGACTTGTAGATGAGATCCGATTGATCCACGCGCCGCACCGCCTGGTTGGTGGGGATTGGAATCACGGTAAGCCCGTAGGTCGATGAGAACTCTGCGGCCTCGGTCTCGGCGGTTCCGGTCATCCCGGCAAGCTTCTCGTACATTCGAAAGAAGTTCTGCAAAGTAACCGTAGCCCAGGTGTGGTTCTCCTCTTGAATCCGCACCCGCTCCTTCGCCTCCACCGCCTGGTGGAGGCCGTCTGACCAGCGCCTGCCCTCCAGAATCCGTCCGGTGAACTCGTCGACAATCTTCACCTCGCCGCGATCGACTATGTAGTCCCGGTCCCGAAGGTAAAGCTCCTTAGCTCGGAGCGCCTGCTGCAGCTGATGGAGCAGGGTCATGGAGGCAAGGTCGTAGAGGTTGTCGACTCCAAGCAGCTTCTCGACCCGGGCGATGCCCTCCTCGGTCGGTATCGCCACCTTCTTCTCCTCGTCGACCTCGTAGTCCTGCCCACTCTTGAGCGTCCGAACCACACCGGCAAACCGATAGTAGAGTTCCGGCGACTGGCTCGACGGACCCGAAATTATCAGCGGGGTGCGTGCTTCGTCGATAAGGATCGAATCGACTTCGTCGACGATGGCGAAGTGGTGCCCGCGCTGGACCATCTCCTCCAGCGAAGTTGCCATGTTGTCTCGAAGATAGTCAAAGCCAAACTCGGTGTTGGTCCCGTAGGTAACATCCGCCCGGTATGCTTCGCGCTTTGCGGCAGCATCAGGGATTTCCGGCGTCACGCGACCAACGGTCATCCCCAGCGCCTCGTAGATCGAACCCATCCAGGTAGCGTCGCGCGACGCCAGGTAGTCGTTGACCGTGACCACGTGGACTCCCCTTCCGGAGAGCGCGTTCAAGTAGACAGGGAGCGTCGACACCAGGGTCTTTCCCTCGCCGGTCTTCATCTCTGCAATCCAACCAAAGTGGAGCGCCATCCCGCCCATCAGCTGGACGTCGTAATGTCGTTGCCCGATCGTCCGTTTCGCGGCCTCCCGAACGGCGGCAAAGCTCTCGACCAGCAGGTCTTCGAGGGTCTCGCCAGCGGCAAGCCGAGCCCGGAAGTCGATGGTCTTTGCCCTCAACTCTTCCGGACTCAGCTGCTCGAACTCCGGTTCAAGCTGGTTTATCAGCGGTACCACTTCGCCGAGGCGCTTGACCCGCTTCCCTTCCCCCGCCTTGAGCAGCTTACCGATTACACTCATAGCGCTCCGTCGGCCCTACCTTGCAAGCTGCTCGCCAGCTGCTACCTCGTCCGCCTGGTCGATGAGGCCGATGCTCCCATCCCCCCGGCGATACACCACCGCCGCCCGCTTGGTGACCGCGTTCATGAATAGATAGAAGGAGTGGCCAAGCAGCTCCATCCGGAAGGCGGCTGTCTCCGGATCGAGTTCGTCAAGCTCGAAACTCTTCACCTTGGAGATCGCGACCGAGTCGGCTACGGCGTCAAGGTCCTCGACCTTACCCTGCCGGTGGTGAGGGTGGCTCCTCCCAACCAAGCGACCCTTCAGCCGTTCCAGCTGGCGCTTCAACCGCTGCTCTGCAGCGTCAAAGGCGGCCATCTCGTCGCCGGCGGCAGCCCGGGCGCGAGCTACATGCTTGCTGGTCCACACCGTCAGCTCCGAGTGTACCCTATCCGCCACCGACTGGTTGACTCCCCGCTCCAGGAAGACCTCCGCACGCTCAGGTTCGCCAACGTACTTGGCCAACCGTGAAATCCTCTCCTCCATAAGCTCGCGCTGCCCATCCTCGAGCTTGCAGCCCTTGCAACGGAACTCCACATGCAACATCTACTGCTCGCCTTTCTCCAACCCAGATGGCACTACTTGGTGCCAACCGTCCACGACGACAGGTACTCCTCCTGCTCCTTGGTAAGGGTATCGATCGAGATCCCCATGCTCTCAAGCTTCAACTTCGCCACCGAAGCGTCGATCTCGGCGGGAACCGTATAAACCTGCGGCTTGAGCTCGTCCCTGGAGCGTACCAGCCACTCCACCGAAAGCGCCTGGTTTGCAAAGCTCATGTCCATGACCGATGCCGGATGACCCTCGGCGGCACTGAGGTTCACGAGCCGCCCCTCGGCGATGACCATCACCCTTACCGGCTCTCCGCCGGCAGCAGAAACCACATACTCATCGACCATCGGCCGGACCTCCCGCGCGTCCGACAAGGCGAGCGACGCCAACGTGGCCAGGTCGATCTCGATATCGAAGTGGCCGGAGTTTGCCAGGATCGCGCCATCCTTCATCACCTTGAAGTGCTCCTCCCGGATCACATCGCGATTCCCGGTGACCGTGATGAAGATGTCACCTTCGCTTGCCGCCTCCGCCATCGGCTCAACCCTGAAGCCGTCCATCGCCGCCTCCAAAGCGGCAAGCGGGTCGATCTCGGTCACCACGACCTGAGCCCCCAGGCCGCGGGCCCGGCTGGCAACCCCTTTGCCGCAGTACCCGTAACCGGCAACCACCACCACCTTGCCGGCCAGCAACACGTTGGTAGCCCGGATAACGCCGTCCAAAGTCGACTGGCCGGTACCATAACGGTTGTCGAACATGTGCTTGGTGTTGGCGTCGTTAACCGCCACCACCGGGTATCCCAGAGTTCCCGAAGCCTCCATCGCCCTAAGCCTGATCACGCCGGTAGTCGTCTCCTCAGTGCCGGCGATCACCGACATGACCTGATCCTTGCGATCTTGGTGAAGCCGCGAAACCAGGTCGCAACCGTCGTCCATGGTTATTTCGGGTTGTTGATCGAGGACGGCGTCGATGTGCTCGTAGTACGTCTTGGTATCCTCGCCGCGCACCGCGTATACGGCGATACCCTCGTGCTTGACCAGCGCGGCGGCAACGTCGTCCTGAGTGGAGAGGGGATTGGAAGCGCAGGCGATCACCGTCGCCCCACCAGCACGAAGCGTCCGAAGCAAGTTCGCGGTCTCGGTGGTAATATGCAGGCAGGCGGCGATCGTGACTCCGGCGAGCGGCTGCTCCTGCTCAAACCTCTCCCGAATGCTGGCAAGCACCGGCATATGGCGGTCCGCCCAGCGAACCCGTTGAAGACCGCCCTCGGCTAGATTCAGATCCGCGACGTCAAACTCCATGGCACTGTCCTTTCAGATGATACTACTTACAGACCGGCGAGAAACTTCTTCATCGAGTCGAGCATGTCTATTGGCCCTGGATCGACTCCCAGAAGGTCGGCAAGGTGGAGAGAGACCACGTCCCCGATGTATACCAAATCGAAAAGACTGGCAAGCTCGCCAACCCCTTGTCCGCGGACCGTCGTAAAAGAGCTAAGCCGCGGACCGATCATCTCCTCGAGGAAAGCAAAACGCCGCCCGATCTGCGGATGCTCGTGTTCGTGCCGAAGAACCACCATGGCCACCTCCTCCCGGAAAAAGTCGGGGTAGCGGTCGAAGCCGGCAAGCTCGTTATGGCACGCCTCCGGGTACACCGAGAAGACGGCTGGTCCCTTTACATTCTCGTTGATCTGCGCCTTCCAGCGCATCGCCGCCACCGCACCGATGGCACCACTGGAGACGATCAAAGGAAGTGCACCCTTTAACTTCCCGGCGATATCGGCGGCTATCTGCTTGGGAGCTTCCAACTCCGCGCGACGCGCCCGAAGCTGCTCGATAGCGAGTTCTACCCAGCTGGACGCCCCTGGGAACAACCCGACCTGCTCCAAAATGCCAAGCACCGAAACGGAGAGGGTTCCAAAGGCCGCCCGAGGCTGCGGGATCGATGCATCGACTTCAACCACGCACCCGCCATTCTCCTGGAGTATGCGGCGCACCTCTCCACCGGTAGTCACCGCCACCGTACGCGCGCCGTGCTCGATGGCCCGGGAGACCACCTCGACCGTCTCCTCGGTGTTACCGGAGAAAGAGACCGCAATCACCAGTGAATTAGCGCCAACGTAGGAGGGAAGTTCGTACCCCTTGACGACCGTTACCGGAACGGCCATGAACGGAGCGGCCGAAGCTACCGCCACGTCCCCAGCGATGCCGCTCCCGCCCATCCCGGTCACCACCACGTGCTCGACGTGATCCCGGGAGGGGAAGTCGCAGACCGTTCCGACGTTGGCGAGCGCAGCCTCCATCTGTTCAGGAAGGTCAAGCGTCGCCTTCCACATCCCCAGCGAATCAGCTACCTGCACCTCGAAACTCCGTTCTATGTCTCAGCTTCAAGCAGAGCCATCAGTCTAAGGTGCTCCGCCTCGGAGACGACTTCCGACTCCTCGACCAAGAGAATCGGAATGCCATTCTCGACCCGGTAGCGGCGCTTGAGCCGCGGATTATAAAGAGTCTCCTCCTCTGGAAAGTACTGGAGCGGCCCCTTGTCCAACGGGCAGGCAAGGATATCCAACAGCATCTTGGGAAGAGTCATAGGGCCTCCGAATCGGCCTTGGCGACCACCGCGAGCACCTCTTGCGAACGCTTGGAAACTTCGCTCGCGCTCCGCGCCTCCAGGTTGAGCCGCAGCAGTGGCTCGGTATTGGAGGGCCGAAGGTTGAACCACCAGTCGCCAAAGTCAAGAGTAAGGCCATCGAGGTGGTCTTCATGTGCCCGGCCCTCGTAGGCGTTCTCGACGAAGGCGAGAACCGCCGAGCTATCGCGTACCCGGGTATTGACCTCGCCGGAGGCGGCGTACGGCTCGAACTCGGCGCGCAGCTTGGACAGGTCTATCCGTTGTCTGGAGATCTCCGCCAGGACGGTGAGGGCCGCAATCATGCCGGAGTCGGCACGATAGTTGTCGCGGAAGTAGTAGTGGCCCGAGTGCTCTCCGCCAAAGACGGCGCCGGTGCGAGCCATCTCTGCCTTGATAAAAGAGTGTCCGACCCGAGTCCGGACCGCCACCCCTCCTTGAGCCTGAATCAGTTCGGGCACCGCTTTGGAACAGATGAGATTGTAAAGAATCGTGGCGCCGGGGTTCTTCTCCAGCATTCGCCGAGCGATTAGCGCCGTGGTCGTGGAGCCGAAAAGTGAAGTCGCCTTGTCGTCGACGACGAACACCCGATCCGCGTCACCGTCGAAGGCAAGGCCGATATCGGCCTTCTCCGTGAGCACCCGGGCCTTGAGATCCACCAGGTTCTCCGGCTGGATCGGATCCGCCGGGTGGTTCGGAAAGGAGCCGTCAAGCTCCGGATAGAGGATATCCAGGTGCATTCCCAAGCCGTCAAAGACCGCCGGAACTACCAAGCCCCCCATCCCGTTTGCGGTATCGGCGACGACCCGCAGCGGCGCGAGTTCGGAGATCTCGACAAAGCTTCGCACGTGCTCGACGTAGGGCTCGAGCATCGAAATGGTCCTAATAGCCCCCTTCGCAGCACTTGGAGAAAAGCCGCGCTTCTTCAACTCTCGCGCCCTGGCTTCGATCTCGACTAGGCCGCTCTCGGCGCCGATTGGAGCGGCCCCCTCCCGGCAAAGCTTGATCCCGTTGTAGTTGCCCGGATTGTGCGATGCAGTGATCATCGCCCCCGGAAGGTCGAGCTTGCCGCTCGCAAAGTAAAGAAGGTCGGTGGAGGCAAGGCCGACATCGATCACCCCGACCCCCGCCTGCCTGATGCCGTCGGCTACCGCACCCGCGATCTCCGGGGAGGTGAGCCGCATATCGCGGCCGACTACGATATCGTCCACCCCGCAAAACTCCGCAAAGGCGACCCCAATGGCGTGAGCCCACGACGCGTCGAGATCCTCCGGAACAACGCCCCGGATATCGTAAGCCTTGAAAATTCCTCCCATGCGCCCTCTCCTTAGCAAAAGACCCCGTGCACCTCGGCGCACCACGCCGCGCAATGGACGCCGCACCCGCGCCTCATAAGACTACCTTGCCCAACCGGCCCCAAACTAACGAGTCAATGCTAACAGTTCCAGACCCAACGAAAGATTGGTACCCGGGCCCTGCACCCCAATCCTCATGAAAGCGAAAAAGGCTCAAAGAGAACGAGAACCGGATGAGCGCTATCCCCGCTCAACCTGTCGAGGCAGCCTGTCAACCTCCTGGGGCGCACGGAGATCGTCTTCCGACCCTTCGATCCCGTGTTCCAGCAGCCTCCTCGTCTGCGGCAAGATCCGGCTCTCGTAGGAGCCGACGCTCGCATTGAACGCAGAAACGGCTCGGGACAGGCTAGACCCCACCTTCTCCAAGTGCTCCCGGAAGACGGTCAACCTTCCGTAGAGCTCCTGCCCGATCGTCGCGATCGCCGCCGCGTTTTGTTCGAGCGCCTGCGACCGCCACCCATAGGCGACCGCCTTCAACAGCGGTAGCAGCGTATTCGGGGAGGCGATGACCACCGATCTCGCGAAAGCCACCTCAAACAGGTCCGGCTTCGCGGCCAGCGCCTCGGTGAGCATGCTTTCGCCGGGAACGAAGAGGACCACGAAGTCGAGGCTGTTCTTCAATCTAGACCCGTAGTTCCGAGAAGCTAGGTCCTTGATCATGCTCTCGAGCTGTACCGCATGGGCCTTCCTCAACTCCCTACGCTCCTCTTCCCCTTGGGCATCGGAAAGCCTAAAAAAGGCGTCGAGCGGAACCTTGGCATCGATGACGATCTCCCTGCCGCCGGGGAGGTGTACCACCACGTCGGGGCGCGCGGTCCCTCGATTGTCGGAGAAGCTCGGTTGCTCGTCAAAGTCGCAGTAGCGGGTCATGCCGGCCAGCTCGATCACCCTCTTCAGCTGTACCTCTCCCCAAAGTCCTTTTGTCGAGGGAGCACTCATCGCCCTCGCCAGACTCGCGGTCTGGTCGCGAAGCTGGGGGATATGGGTCGTCACCAACTCCGAAAGCGCTTGCCCGAGCCCGCCAAGCTGTTCGGACTGGCTCGTTCTCATTCCATCGAGCGCCGCGTCGAGCCGCTTCAACTCCTCGGCCAGCGGTCCCACCAACCCTTCAAACGATCGCTTCGCCTGTCCCACAAAAGTTTCGGTAGCCCCCCTTGCCAACTGGTCGGTGTACTCCTTCATCTTCCGGGAGACCGCCAGCTCGATCGCCTGGGTGGACGCTTCGATGCTGCCCTCTAGGGCCTGCCGGCCCACCTCCGCCTGTCGGAGCTTCTCTTTTAGGGTAGCGATCTCGCCGATCGAAGCGGAGTTGGCCCGGCTCGACTTTGAAGCGGCGATGAGATAGCCGAGGGCCGTCCCAACTAGCAGCGCCACCGCAACCAGCGCCAGAGCGGTTCCGTTCACAGCCACCCCCTCACCCCCCCCCAAAACTATCACGCCGCATTCAACCGCCCCGCAGAGGTGCCGGCCACGGGGGATCTTGAAAACATCACGCTGGCTCTAGATCCGCTCCAGAGCACCTAGGCATTCCCAGGCACTCCTCTTCTGTTCGCTCTCCAGCCGCCGAGTCTCCCCGGTCCGTGCCGCGTGGACCGGACTCTGCGAGTCGGAACCAGTCGTGCCGATGCCTCCCACGTCCGGAGACTTCCGTCGTGGTTTGCTTGGAGTCCTGCCGTGAGCGGTAGCTTTACCTTCAACGGTACGAGTACGGACGCCATTGCTGGTGGTTCCAGATGGAACGCTCGCACCTCGAGTTCGGCTTTCCAGTCGGCGATGGAACCTCTCTTCGAGGATCTTCTTCACCTCGGTGTGAGCGGTGAAGACGGTGATCATAGGATCACCAACCCTTGAAGCGAGGTTCGTGGCAGTCTGCATCACCCTGCCAGTTGCAGTCCCAGTGGGGGTTGCGGCAGTGAAATCTGTCCCCGTTGCGGTTCGTCGAAGAGACGTACCCGCACTCCGGCTTGGGACAGGTTTGGCTGGTGTAGGCAGCGTTGACTGCTTTCATCGGGGAACGTCCCCTATACGCATGCACCATCATGCGACCTTCCAACTCAGAGCGCATCCATGCGCTACAGAGCCGTGAGAGCTTCTTTGACTTGGCTTTGCCACGGAGGTGTGAAAGATCCTCGTAAACGATCAGGATAGGGCGCTGGAGGACCTACCCGCGTACCCTGGTGCGGTTGCCCTCTCCGTAGACGATCTCCTTGACCGCTTGACCGGTGAGGGTGCGCCGAGCTTGTTTCTTGGTCCCGAGGTCGTGTCGTGCGATGCGTCTGGCTTTCTTCGAACCAGCCTGGCGTTTGGTGATCGCCCGGAGCCTTCCCCGTGATGGACGCCGGCGGCGTCGGTTGCCACCTCGGTGACACCCCAGTCGATCGACTGAGATGGTCCTGTCGCCTGCGGCATCCGGTGAATCTCGTAGGAGACGTGGATCAGGCACGCTGCGCCGCCTCGTCCATCACCACCTTGATGTTCCCCGACACTTACGAGATCCCGGCCAGAGGGAGGATGATCCGGTGCCCGGGCCTGTTGGACACGATCAAGACGTACTGGCGTCTCGGTGGCGTTCCCTCCAGACGATCTACACCCAGGAGGTGTAGAGCGTGTCGTCAAGCGAGATCGAACGCTCAAGGTGGACCCGTGGGTTGGCTGCCTTCTTGAACGCAGTCCTCAGGTGCCGGTGGAGGAAACCACGGACCAGTTCTTTCCCAGCGTCATCGATCTCGATGTTCGCTCGCTCGGGTACCTCTCCCTGGAGGATCGCCCCGATATCTGCGGAGTTCGTGAGCAGCGAATAGGCGTAGTGGCGTTGGTGAACCTGCGCCAGATCCTGGCTTGTAAGTTCGATATGGCGATGACCGACTCGATGTGGCGGAC